>JANOVV010000036.1:0-4259 GCA_031417555.1 Bacteroidota bacterium | reverse complement strand
TCAAAATAATGTTTCAAACAAACACGGTATTAAAACAAGATATATAAAAGAGGAATTATTAAAAAATGTAAAAGATCCTGTTAAGATTTATGAGGTCTTTGCCGCTTTAGTCGAAAAATTTTCCAATCTGACAATCAACGAACATTCAAATAAATCTTCTGAAAAAAGTATTGCCGTTCTCCCATTTGTAAATATGTCTAATGATCCGGAGCAAGAATTTTTCAGCGATGGAATGGCTGAAGAAATTATCAATTCGTTGGTACATATAAAAGATTTAAAAGTAGCCGGACGAACTTCCTCCTTCCAATTCAAAGGAAAAAATATTGACCTGCGTGAAATCGGAGAGAAATTAGGTGTGAATACCGTACTCGAAGGAAGTATACGTAAATCCGGCAACCGGCTAAGGATAACAGCTCAGTTGATAAATGTGACTGATGGTTTTCATTTATGGAGTGAAAAATATGATCGTGAAATCGACGACATTTTTGCCATACAAGACGAAATAGCTTTGGCGATCACCGAAAAATTGAAAGTAACATTATTGGAAAAAGACAAAGAACTTATCACTAAATCTACTACAGAAAACACCGAAGCATATGAGATGTATCTGAAAGGAAGATTTTACTTAGGACGAAGAGGAAAACATATTTTAACGAGTATTGATTATTTCCAGTTGGCTATAGATCTTGATTCAAATTTTGCTCTTGCCTGGGCTGCTTTAGCCGATGCAAATTTTATAAGCACATTTTACAGTCTACAGCCGGGAAAAGTTGTAATGGAAAAAGGAAAACAATCTGCAGAAACGGCTATCAGACTTGATCCTACTCTTTGTGAACCTTATGCTTCGCTTGGCTTCTATTATATTACATTAATGCATAACTGGGAAGAAGGAAAAAAATATTACAGTTTAGCTATTGAAAAAAATCCCGATTATGCTTTTGGACATTATCTTTTTGGCTTGTATTATTTTGCCTGGGCTAAAGGGGAATTTGAAGAAGCCGAAAAACATGGGCAACTTGGAATTAAATTAGCACCTCAGAGTTCCATTGCTTACGGAATTTATTCATTGATTCTTTTATCCTCCGGCAAACCGGATGAAGCACTTTACATTGCTAAAAAAGGACTCGATTATGATGCTAATTCATTTTTGTGCCAACGATGTATTACACTTTCTTATACAAGACTTAAAAGATATAAAGAAGCTAACGATTCAGCCGAACATCTTATTAAAATATCTGAACGACATCCACATGCTATTTGTGACTTGATGGAAGTTTATTCAAATACTGAAAATGCAGAAAAAGCAAAAAACTTAATGAACGAATTAAAACAACGTTCATCTCATGAATTTATCGATGCTGCTTTTATGGGGTTTGCTTCTGCATATGCTGGAAATATCGATGATGCTTTCACTTATTTTGAAACTGCTTTGATTGAAAAAGATCCTATGATATTATCAATAAAACACTTAATTTTTTCATCTGCTTTACCGAATGACATAAGATATCAAAAACTTTTAGAAAAAATCGGTTACTCTTCGTAATATTTAAACTGCCACATGTCTCAATCACGTCAGCTCGCCGCTATAATGTTTACCGATATTGTTGGGTATACTGCATTAATGGCTAATGATGAACAAAAAGCTTTTGAATACCTGAAAAAGAACAGGGAAATACAAAAGCCCATCATTGAAAAATACAACGGTCGCTGGCTAAAAGAATTAGGCGATGGTGTAATGGCCAGCTTTCAAACAGTTTCAGACGCTGTAAATGCAGCCATAAAAATTCAGGAAGCATGCAATGTTTCAAAAGAATTTCAATTACGAATTGGTATTCACCTTGGTGAAGTTGTTTTCGAAAATGATGATGTTTTTGGCGACGGTGTTAATATTGCATCAAGAATTCAATCTATTGCAATTCCAGGTGGAATTTATATTTCAGAATCCGTCTATAACAATGTTTCCAATAAACAAGACATTCAATTAGTATCTCTTGGAAAATATTCATTAAAGAATGTTCTATTACCAATTCAGATTTTTGCGGTTAGTAACGAAGGTTTAGTTGTTCCTGAAATCGAAAAACCTGAAGAAAAAGGAAAACAGGATAATTTAAAAAAATCGCTTTTAGCTAAACTTATTTTTGGAATACTTGCCATTTCCTTGATTTTCTTTTTAATAAAAATTATCCCGGATGGGTTTTTTAAACTATCGTCTTCAGACGAAAATAAAATTAAAACACTGGCTATTCTTCCCTTCGTAAACCTCAGTTCTTCTAAAGACGATGATTATTTTACAAACGGAATGTGTGATGAAATACTTACACAACTCTCAAAAATTGGCAGTCTCAATGTGTTATCTCAATCGTCCACCCTTCAGTTTAAAGACAGTAAAAAGTCAACTAAAGAAATTGCCGAACAAATTGGTGCGAATACTTTATTACAAGGCAGTGTACAGAAGTCGGGAGATAAAATCAGAATAAGAGTTCAACTGATAGATGGAAGTAGCAATAAACAAATTTGGGCTGAAACTTATGACAGAGAATTGAAAGATGTATTCGCCATTCAAACAGATATTGCTTCACAAATTGCACAGGAACTGAATGCCACGCTTACTGAAAAAGAGAAATCAATTTTTTCTGATAAGCCAACAGATAATCTTCAGGCCTATGATTTTTACCTTAGAGGAAATAACTATAGTCGCACGTATTGGGAATTATTTTCAATGAAAGATGTTCCTGATGCTATCCGAATGTATGAGCAAGCTATTAAACTTGATCCTAATTTTATTGAAGCTTATTCGGCACTCATCTTGTTATATATTGAAATTTCCTGGAATAAATTGAGTTTGAACAGCGAAAGCTATTTAATAAAAGGTAAAGAATGGCTCGATAAAATGCTTTCCTTAAAAATTGATAAGCCATTGGTTCATTTTACACTAGCCAATTATAAATACGAAGGAGAAAGAGACTATGCAGGAGCTCTTGCAGAGTACGACATCGTTGACAAAATACTTGGCAACGATCATTCTACATATAATTACAAGGCTTATATACTCAGACGAATGGGCAGATTAGATGAAGCGATAATTCTATTTGAAAAAAAAGCAGTTTTATATCCCAAAGATTATTTAGCACAATATGAAGCTGCTGAAACATTCCTTATGCTTCGAAACTTTGACAAGGCATTATTTTATGCTGACAAAGCAATTGCAATGAGGCCTGATAACTATGCCGCTTATTCCCAAAAAGCTTCTGTATATTCAAATCTAAAAGGTGATTCCGAAAATGCAAGAAAAGTTATAAAGGATGCCTCAACATTTATAGATCCCGGCACTATTTCCCTAATGCGAATCTACTTTGATTTGGCTGAAGGAAGTTATGACAATGCTGTTCAAACGCTTTTAAATTATCCGGATAGTTTGAATCTTTTGCAATCAAATATATTTCCTAATTCAACAATGCTTGGCATTATTTTTTTCGATAAGGGAGATAAAAAAACTGCTCAAAAATATTTTATGAATTCATTTAATTTACTACATCCATTGTTTCTGAATCATTCTGAAGATTTTCGATTTCATTCTGCTATTGGAATTTGCTATGCAGGTTTAGGTAACCGGGATAAAGCGCTAGAAGCAGGAAACAAAGCTATAGAATTGATGCCCGTGTCAATGGATGCTATACTTGGACAAAATTCTCTGGAAAGTATGGCAATAATTCATACGCTGCTCGGTAATCAGGATGCTGCTATTGATATTCTTGAAAAACTATTGAAAATGCCTTTAGGATGGAGTGTGACAAACTCAATTCCAATCTACAAAAATTTTCCTTATTGGAAAACTCTGCAAAACAATCCGAGATTTCAGAAGATGATTCAGGGAACGGAAAATAACTAGAAGCTATCTCAAAATTAATATATTCAAATTTCAATAATATTAATAATATCAAATTTGCATACTTTAAACTCAATAGTTCCGCCAGCTGGCGGATGACAGAACTTCGTATAAGTAGTGTCGTCCCACAGGGCAATGTCATTAAGTTAAGCTATGGGGCATGTTTTTTTGCCACAAAAACACTAAGAAAAAAACAAAAATTAAATACCAACAATTTTGTGTCTTAGTGTTTTTGTGGCATATCATCCTTAACTTAATGACATTGCCCGCAGGGAACTTTTGTGGTCAAAGCATTAAATTTATTTTTGAGATGGCTTATAATAACAATTTTCATAACTTACTAGCGAAAAAATAAATAAATGTCCCAATCCCG
>JANOVV010000035.1:0-26858 GCA_031417555.1 Bacteroidota bacterium | reverse complement strand
TACTTTGGAAAATTTGGGAGTAGCCGCCTACGCTCGTCACTTTATTGTTTGGAATATCGGTTAATAAAATGGCTGATGAACAAACACAAGATCACAAGTGTGAGAAAATCTCAAGAACTACTCTTTACAATCAAAACGTCTAAACCAAAACTCTTTTATCACTGGACAAACAAGAAGTACTGTATATTATAAAAGAATTACACGAGCCGTATGATGGGAGACTATCACGTACGGTTCTGTGAGAGGCTTAGGGGCGAAACTCCCCTTTGCCTACTCGGCGCTCTTTGCGCTCTTTGCGTTAAAACTCCAACGTTGGATTTTAACGCAAAGAGCGCAAAGGACGCGAAGTTTCGAAACGAATAATGATGTTTAAAACAATCAAATATTAATTGATGACATGCCGCCTGTCGTCATTTGGGAGGAGTGTTTTGTATAATCCATAGCGGCTCTTACAAAACGGACAAACAATGGATGCGGGTTTTCTACGGTGCTTTTATATTCGGGATGAAATTGAACCCCGACAAACCACGGATGATTTTTTAACTCTACAACTTCTACCAGATTATTGTCAGGGTTAATTCCGGAAGCAAGCATTCCTGCTTCTTCAAAATCTTTTAAATATTTATTATTGAATTCGTATCGGTGGCGATGTCTTTCAAATATTTTTTGTTTGCCATAAACAGATAAAGCTTTGCTGCCTTTTTGCAATACGCAAGGATATTCACCAAGCCGCATGGTGCCGCCTTTAAGAGTTATGTTTTTTTGTTCCTTCATTATATCAATGACAGGAAATTTGGTAGCCGGTTCCATTTCTGTGGAATGAGCAGTCTTATGTCCGAGCACATTGCGTGCAAATTCGATGACAGCGCATTGCATGCCTAAGCAAATTCCCAAAAAAGGAATGTTGTTTTCTCTGGCATATTGTATAGCCGTAATTTTTCCTTCAATACCTCTGTCACCAAAACCGGGAGCCACTAATATTCCATGTACACCATTGAATTTGGAAGCGGCATTCGCCATATCAATTTTTTCGGAGTGTATCCATTCAATACTTACCTTACTTTCATTAGCGACACCGGCATGAATGAATGATTCATTAATTGACTTATAAGCATCTTTTAATTCAATGTATTTGCCAACGAGACCAATGCGTACTTCAGATGTCGGGTATTTTAATTTGCTGAGAAAATTTTTCCACTGTTCAAGTTCAGGTTCATGCTGCAAGGGAAGTTTTAGTTTAGAGAGAACTACTTTGTCGAGCTGTTCTTTCAGCATTAATATGGGAACTTCATAGATAGATTCAGCATCGATGGATTCGATGACGGCATTCACATTCACATTGCAAAAAAGAGCAATCTTTCTGCGAATATCCATGGAGATAGATTTTTCAGTTCTACACACTAAAATATCAGGTTGAACACCTAATTCCAGCAATGCTTTTACAGAATGTTGAGTGGGTTTGGTCTTGAGTTCGCCGGCGGCTTTTAGATATGGAATAAGGGTAAGATGAATAGAAAGAGCGGAACTTCCCAATTCCCATTTCAGCTGACGAACCGTTTCCACATAAGGCAATGATTCAATATCGCCAACCGTACCGCCGATTTCGGTTATGACAACATCGAAGTTGCCGGTTTCGCCGAGTAGCTGTATGCGTCTTTTTATTTCATCGGTAATGTGAGGGATAATCTGAACCGTTTTTCCCAAAAAGGCGCCTTCGCGTTCTTTATTGATAACAGTCTGGTAGATTCTGCCTGTCGTTACATTGTTTGCCTGAGAAGTAGGAACATTTAAAAACCGTTCATAGTGTCCGAGATCGAGGTCAGTTTCTGCGCCATCGTTGGTTACGTAACATTCGCCATGTTCGTAAGGATTAAGCGTGCCGGGATCTACATTGATGTATGGATCGAGTTTTTGAATGGTAACGGAATATCCGCGAGCCTGTAAAAGCTTTGCAAGAGAAGCCGAAATTATGCCTTTACCCAATGAGGAGGTAACACCGCCTGTAACGAAAATATATTTTGCTGATCCCACCGCGTTGAGAGTTTAAAAAGTGAATATTAATGCCGGGAAACCAAAAAAAATGATTTCATCAACACGGGGTACAAATGTAAGCTTTTGATGTCAACAAAAAAATTTCATTGGCTTAATAATTTTATGCATCCTTGCAATCTATTGAAAAGGATAATTCTAAATCTGATAATTTTTTTTTCATTCCATCTTTCCGCACAAGAAAGCGGGCGGAATGTATTCAATGAATCCTCTCAGAGTTTTAGTACGTTCAAAAATCAAATTAAGCAGGATTCTGTATTGAGTTTCAGGTCTGTTAAGGGTTATTTTCCATCATTGATTCATAATTTAGGATATCAGGCATGTTTTCCGTTTCATATGAAAGGGAAAGATTTTATTACACTCGGCGGAACTGCACTTATAACTCTCACTTTATTTCATTACGATCAGAAAATTGACGATTATTTTAAGCCATTGAAAGATGACAATCCATTTATTAATTCAGTGAGTCCGCATTTCACGGAGTTGGGAGATTATTATGGATATATTCTTTTAGCAGGTTATGGAAGTTACAGCATTGCTTTTCATAATTACAAAGCGTTTCGTACTTCACTATTAGCCAGTCAGGCAGCGATAACAGCGGGCTTGTGGGTGAGAACGATAAAACTTTTAACGGGTAGAATGAGGCCGGGAGCTACTTACAACGATCCTGTTTATAATTCAGATCATTGGTTTGGGCCTTTCGCTCAATTCAATAAAAAGTATAATTCTGATCGCGGTGTGGCGGCTTTTGATGCTTTTCCATCCGGACATACAGCTGCAATTTTTGCCATGGCCACTGTTTTTAGTGAGCAATACAAAGAAAACAAAGCAGTACCCATTGCGCTTTATTCGATAGCGGGAA
This sequence comes from Bacteroidota bacterium, assembly GCA_031417555.1. Lineage (GTDB taxonomy): Bacteria > Bacteroidota > Bacteroidia > AKYH767-A > 2013-40CM-41-45 > JADKIH01. The sequence continues at coordinate 23,947 of JANOVV010000035.1, read as the reverse complement.
TCGTTGGTGTAACAAGGTTAGTGGAGCATGAACACTGGGCATCTGATTTAATTTCCGGTGCTGTAATTGGTTATTTATGTGGTAAACAAATAGTAGGTAATGAAAACAGATTGTTTCCTAATTATAAAGTAGCACAGAAAAAATCAAGATCGTTTATTATTCCATTTAATTCTGCCGGCATTACGGGGATAGAGTGGAGGATGATTTTTTAAATAGCAGCTTTGCTTTTGCGAATTCTTTGGGTTTATTTATAGGCTGGTGTTTTAACGCAACGTTCGCAACGTTTCGCAACGGGGACATTTAAAGTACTACCATTTTTTAAAAAGTAACACTCACCCCTAAACTTGGAATAATCGGCAGCTGATAAATTTTTTCATCGGTGATTCGTGTACGGTAGAAAATATTTTTCCTGTCGTACACATTGGTAGCACCACCATTAATTTCCATGATACTGTTTTTCCCTAAATGGAAAGTACGTTGAAGAGACAAATCCAGTCGGTGAAAATAAGACAGACGACCTTTATTAATATCAGCATAATTAATTTCAAGGTTTCCGTTTTGATTAAGGATGTCTGAACCAATACCATCCGGGAATTGAGCAGATTCATAAAAACCTTGTGTTTGTGTAAAAGGAAACGGAGATCCAAAATTCCATCGTGCATTGGCTTGCCATAAATCTTTCTTGCCAAATTTTAAGGAAGCGACAAGATTTATATTATGACGACGGTCGAAGCTTGGTTCATATTCACGTTTTTCATCATATCTTTTATTGAAGCCCATAGAATATACAAACCATAAATACAAACTCTTGTGTTCGTATTTAAGAGTAAAATCAACCCCTCTGGCAAGGCCTGTTTCAATGACGTATTCTTTTTTTAATAAATCAGGCTTGTCGGAATGAGCGCCATCATCGGCAAAAATTTTATCGCGGTTTATATTTTCAAGTTGAGTAAAATCTTTGATGTAACCTTCAGCATTTAATACTAAATGGAAGGGAAGATCAAATTCAAAACCTAATATTAAATGCTGCGCTTTTTGCAGCAGTGTTGTTACTTCTTCTCCTTTAAATTCATCAGGCAAGTCAGTTGATCCGGAAAGAAATCCATAAAACAGGTTTACGACATCTCTATCTGAGGATGTAGATAATAAATTTTGAGAATACAATCCTGCAGCACCTTTCATTCTTATATTTTCGGAAATATTATATTTAAAACCCAGTCTTGGCTCCGGAGAAAATTCTGAAAGAGAAGAATAGTAATTTAATCGTATGCCCGGTTCAAGAATAAATTTATCCCATAACTTTTTATATTTAAAAAAGACAGCAAGTTCTGTTGTATTTTCCTGTTGCCCTGCTGGTGCTCCTAAAATATTTGAAAGTTGATAATCCGTTCGGTATCCAATTCCTTCAACGCCGTAACGAAATTCATCTTTACCCATAAAATAACTGAATGTTAATCCGGTATTGAAACCATTGATCTGACTGGATCGAGTTCTGCCTCCTTGCTCGCTTAAATCAATTTTGTAAGTTGAATAAGCAAAATTACCATCGATTAAAACAGATGATCCCTGAGGAACAAGAACGAAGTTTGTTCCGAATCCTGTTGATTTCCATCCAAGATCTGCGACATGAAAATAATCTACATTATCTGTATAGTGAAAACCGAACAAATTGAATTTGCTTCCTAATGAACCATTGAAAGAAACTTTTCCGTAGAGATCATTGAAAGAATAAGGTAAGCCGAGAGAATCTACATATTTGTAAAATACTTTGGAAGATTTATCGAGGTAGGATGTTTTTTGAGTGATAAGAAACGAAGAACTTCCTCCGTAGTTTTCATTTTCTTTTTTAATGGGTCCTTCCAGAATTAATTTTGAAGTGAAAGTATTTGCAGAAAACTTTCCGGCCAGTCTTTTTTTATTTCCATCGCGTGTGGTAATATCCATGATGGAAGAAATTCTGTCGCCGTATTCTGCATTAAATCCACCGGTATAAACATCGGCACCGCGGATTACATCTGCGTCAATAACAGAATAAAGTCCGATGCTGTGAAAAGGATTGTAAATAATCATTCCATCAAGAAGTAATTTATTTTGAATGGCAGTACCACCGCGGATGTATAATTGTCCGCCCTGGTCACCTGAAAAAATAACACCGGGAATTACCTGAAGATATTGGGCCAAATCAGGATCACCGCCGACGGTTGGTATTTGTTTAATTTCTTTAGGAGTAATTTTAAAGACAGAAACGCGAGTGTCGATTTTTTTCGATTGATCTTCAGCGGAAATTTCAACGGAGCGAATTTCAATGGATGATTTTTTCAGATAAAACTTTTTAGAAATTAAATCTCCATTTTTTACTTCAATAGGTTGATAAATGGTGTCGAAGCCAATAGAAGTAACAACGATATTATATTTTCCAATGGGAATACGGCTGATAGAGAAAAAGCCATCGAGGTTTGTAAGAGCACCGTAATTGGTTCCTTTCAGAAATATGCTCGTATAAATTGAAGGTTCAGAAGTGGCTTCTTCATAAATAAATCCGCGTATTTCGCCCGTTTGGGCTAAACAGGTATATGACAATGCCAAAAAGAGTAAAAGGGTGAATTTGAATCTCATAAAATTAAGTGTGATGGCAAATGTAGGAGTTAGTTATTACCTGTCAAGTTTTAGAAAAAATTTAACATAAATTAAGAATTTTCTTTTAACTCACAAGTTCCGCCAGCTGGCGGATGACAATGAATTTGCGTTAGAAGTGCCGTCCACTTGCCGCCAACTTAAGTTGTGAGAAGAAACTAATTTTCATCGGTGTCAAGTGGACGGCACAAGAATAGGACACTTTGGGATTATTACTTTAAACTCACAAGTTCCCTGCTGGATGACAATGTATTTGCATGAGAAGTGCCGTCCACTTGCCGCCAACTTAAGTTGTTAGAAGAAACTAATTTTCATCGGCTTCAAGTGGACGGCAGATGAACACGACACTTAGGAGTCATCCGCCAACTGGCGGATCTTTTGATTTTAAAATACACTCTAATTTAGTTTCTATTAACTCACAAGTTCCCTGCTGGATGACAATGAATTTGAATAAGGAGTGCCGTCCACATGCCGCCAAACAGAAGTTGTTAGAAGAAACTAATTTTCATCGGCGTCAAGTGGACGGCACATGAACACTACACATATAGGTCAACTTGATTAGACTTTTGAGATTAAAGAATCGATAAATTATTAATTTCAAAGCTCTGACAATTCAACAATAGTATTGAATTCGTCTTCGCTGACAGGCATAACAGAAAGCCGGCTGATTTTTATCAGAAGCATGTTTTTCAATTTGTTGTTTTTCTTTATTTCTTGTAAAGAAATATTTTTTTTAAGTGAATTGTTAGCTTTAATACCAACGCTGACCCAGGCGATTTCTTCTGTTGTCGGATCCTGATAAAATTCTTTGGTGACTGTTGCGAGTCCTCGTATTTCAGATTCTCCTCCGCTATGATAAACTAAAACTTTATCACCATTTTTCATAGCCTTCATATGATTACGAGCAGCATAATTCCGGATTCCGTCCCAGCTCGTACTACTTTCTTTTTTTAAATCATCCCACGAATAAGTTTCAGGATCAGTTTTTATTAACCAATAGTTCATTTACTTTTTTTTAATTGGAGCATTCTCAATTGTTATTTGTTTTGTCTGTTTATTTTTTTTGCGATAATCTATCCTGTAACTAATCCCCCCTTCCCCCTAATGCAATAACTTATATACGAGTTCTTTTAAAAGTAAGCCATCATCAGTCGAAGCATTGTTTACGCCTTTAGATCGTAGATCGTAATCGCTAATGAAGCTGATATTTCTAATACAAACTGACTGAGGATATTCTTTCGCTGCTTTGATATAATCGTTTAGAAAATATGGATTGATGCCTAGCACACTTGCAGCATTGTTCGTTGACCGGTCTTCGAGTTGATGGTAGGTCAATACTTTCATAAAGTAAGAATAAAGTTGAGGCAAAGTAAGCACCATCGGATTATTTTTCAGATTGGCTGCAAAGTAATCGGAAATGCGAAACGCTTTAAGAACATTTCTTGTACCTATAGCTTTTTGTAATTCGAAAATATTAAATTCTTTACTGACGCCGATATTTTCCTCGACGATTTCCGGACTTATTTCCTGTCCGGGTTTGATATTGATACTGAGTTTAACTATTTCATTGGTGATTTTTGTAAGATCGTTACCCAGATTTTCAGCTATCATCTGCATGGCTTTGGGATTGATTTTTAATCCGCTGTTCTGGCAATATTTGCCTATCCATGCCGGCAACTGATCGTCGTATATTTTTTTTGAATCAAATAATACAGATGATTTATCAAGGATTTTAGAAACTTTGGTGCGCTTATCGATTTTATTATATTTAAAACAAAAGACGAGCACTGTTGAAGCAGTAGGTTTTAAAAGATATTCGATGAAAGGATCTTTATCTTCTTTTTGTTTGTTGAAAAGAGATTTCATGTCTTGTGCTTCTTTTACAATTACTACCTGATAATTACTCATCATTGGGTAGCGTCTTGCATAACTCACAAGAGTGATTATATCTAAATCTCTTCCATAAACAATAGTCTGGTTAAATTCTTTTTCACTTTCGTTGAGAATATTTTGTTCGATATACTCAGAAAGCTGATCGATGTAATAAGGTTCTTCCCCTTGTAAAAAATATACCGGATGATATATTTTTTTTTTCAGATCGCCGAGAATCTGTTCGAATGTCATAATATTTTAAAAACGCAGGTGTTTAACGGTAAGACCATTATTGATTAATTCCTTGAGGGAATCGATGCCAATGGTCAGGTGATTTTCAACAAAGGATTCAGTAACTATTTTATCACTTTCTGCTGTTTTAACGCCTGCGGAAATCATAGGCTGATCGGAAACGAGCAATAAAGCACCGGTCGGAATTTTATTTGCAAAACCTGCGATGAAAATAGTAGCAGTTTCCATGTCAATTGCCATGGTACGGGTTGTTTGCAAGTATTTTTTAAATTCTTTATCATGTTCCCACACTCTTCGGTTTGTTGTAAACACGGTTCCTGTCCAATAATCGCGGTCATGATTTCTTATGGTAGTTGATACAGCTTTTTGGAGATTAAAGGCGGGCAATGCAGGAACTTCTTGCGGTAAATAATCATTGGAAGTACCTTCTCCGCGGATAGCAGCAATGGGCAGGATTAAATCGCCCAGTTTATTTTTTTTCTTAAGTCCGCCGCATTTTCCAAGAAATAAAACGGCCTTCGGTTGAATGGATGAAAGCAGATCCATAATTAAAGCTGCATTAGGGCTTCCGATACCGAAATTAATAATTGACATTCCATTAAAAGTTGCATTTTGCATTGGCTTTTCCAAGCCATTGATTGGAACATTATTCCATTCGGAAAAAAGTCTGACATAATGGTTGAAATTGGTGAGTAAAATGTAACTACCAAAATCTGCCAGAGCAGTACCTGTATATCGGGGAAGCCAATTGTCTACTATTTCTTTTTTACTGTTCATAAAAGTATATTCGTATAAAAAATTAATTGTGAAATTTCCAAAACTCTATTTTCCTGAGTATGACTTCAAAATTCAATCGGCCGATTCTCCGGAGCAAAGTTTGAAAATTTTTGACATAATACGAAAAAAATATGTTTCGCTTTCTCCCGAAGAATGGGTTCGTCAGCATCTTCTTCATTTTATGGTGAAAGAACGAAAGTTTCCTCAATCTTTGTTAAGTGTTGAAAAAAAAGTACTTGTCAATCGCCTTTTGCGCAGAACAGATGTAGTTGTATATTCCCCTGAATTAAAGCCGTTATTAATAGCTGAATGCAAGGCTCCTGGTGTTGTATTGACACAAACTGCTTTTGATCAGGCTGCTCGATATAATATGACTTTAGGGGTAATTTATTTTTTAATTACAAATGGTCTTGAAACAATTTGTTGTACCATAGATCATGAAAATCAATCGTATATTTTTTTAAAAGAAATCCCCTTTTACCATGAAATTAATGCATGACAAGTCAATGTTTTTGATTTAAATACAAAAACCCCATCCATCCCATTTTCATCCAATAACATTCTCTTGATTCTTGTCTTTGGATTCTTGACTCTTGTCTCTATTCTTCCCATTTTTCCTTATCTTCGCACAAGAAACCTAATCAATATGTTATTAAAAGAAATTATTTCTGTGCCCGGTATGAACGGCCTTTTTAAGATTATTGCGAATAATAAAAATGGATTTATTGTTGAATCTCTTCAAGACGGAAAACGTACCATGATAAGTGCTAATCAGCGCATTATGACTCTTTCCGATATTTCCGTTTTTACAAAAGATGGAGAAATTCCATTGCGCGATGTTTTCAAAAAAGCACATGAAGTCAGCGGTACCAAATTGGAAGTCGACCCAAAAGGATATCCCAAAAAATTGAAGGAATATTTTAAAAAAATTGTTCCTGAATTTGATGAGGAAAAAGTGTATGCATCCGACATAAAAAAAATGATTACGTGGTTTGATGTTTTAAAAGATAAAATTGATTTTTCTAAAGAAGAATCTGCTGAAACAGATGTGGATGATAAAGCAATTCTTCCGGCAGATTCCGAAAAAACTTTTGCAAAAAAACATGAAATGCACGGACCGAAACCGGAAAATGCAAAAACATCAACAGCACGAACACGTAAAAAAGTTTAATGAAGACTGAAAGCATACCTTCTGCCGAAACTGCCGAAAAAATTCAGCGCAATTTCCTTCCGGAAAATTTCAATATTGAAAACTGGAAATCTCTCGAACCCTTTTATTCATCACTTGTTGACCGGAAAATTTCAACATTACCTGAACTGCTTCTTTGGCTGAAAGATCTCAGCGAACTTGAAGCTGTAGTTGAAGAACATGCAGGTTGGCTATACATTCGGATGACATGTAATACACAGGATAAAGCGCTCAGCGAAGCGTATGCATTTTTTGTTGAACAGATAAATCCTAAAATAGAACCGTTTGCCGATAAAATAAATAAAAAACTTCTTTCATTACCAAGTGTTCATCAGCTTGATAAAAGATTTGGTTTGTATATCAAACAAGTTGAAAATGAAATATTGTTATTCAGAGAAGAGAATATTCCATTAGAAGCTGAGCTAACTGTTAAAGAACAGCAATACGGTGAAATTGCCGGTGCAATGACAGTAGAAGTTAATGGAAAAACCCTCACCCTGCAGCAAGCATCTAATCATTTAAAAGATCCGGATCGCAGTCATAGAGATGTAGTTTATCATAAAATGGTGAATCGCCGTTTGCAAGACCGTGAAAAGCTGGATGCTTTATTTTTGGAACTCGTTGAATTACGTGTAAAGATTGCCGCGAATGCAGGATTTTCTAACTACCGCGATTACAAGTTTGTTGAGCTTAACAGATTTGATTACACACCGGAAGATTGTATCAGTTTTCATAATTCTATTCGTACGTGCGTTGTTCCCGTTCTTGATCATCTTTTGACTGAGAGAAAGATTGAAATGAAGCTAGATAAACTTAAGCCTTGGGATTTAGATGTTGATCAAGCAGGACGTCCTGACCTAAAACCATTTCAGCACGGGCATGAATTACTTGATAAATCAATTTCTTGTTTTAAAGATATACATCCTTTTTTCGGTGAAGTATTAAATACACTAAAGGTTAAAAATTTTACGGATCTGGATTCACGGATAGGAAAAGCACCCGGAGGTTATAATTATCCGCTTTACGAAAGTGGTGTTCCTTTTATTTTCATGAATGCTACCGGTTCACTCCGTGATGTTATAACAATGGTTCATGAAGGAGGTCATGCGATTCATTCCATGTTAACACGTGATCTTGATTTTATAGGTTTTAAAGAACTGCCTTCAGAAGTTGCCGAGCTTGCGTCAATGAGTATGGAATTAATTTCGATGGAACATTGGGATCATTTTTTTCCTGATAAAGAAGATCTTCGGCGTGCAAAACGTGAACAACTTGAAAATGTAATTGAAGTGTTGCCATGGATTGCAAGTGTAGACGCATTTCAGCATTGGTTATATCTGAATCCAAAACATACTATCAAAGAACGTACAGCAGCATGGAAGCAAAATTTTTCTAATTTCAGTTCAGCACTTGTAGATTGGAGTGAAGATGAAAATGCACGTGAGGTTCTCTGGCAAAAACAATTACATATTTTCGAAGTTCCTTTTTATTATATTGAATATGGAATGGCTCAGTTAGGAGCAATTGCTGTTTGGAGAAACTATAAAACAAATCCTGAAAAAGCTGTTCAACAATACATGGAAGCGTTAAAGTTGGGGTATACTGTTTCCATTTCCGAAATTTATAAAACGGCAGGCATCCGGTTCGATTTTTCTGAAAATTACATCAAAGAGCTGATTTTATTCGTTCGTAATGAGCTGGATAAACTGTAAGAAATTCGCTCTTATTCTATCTGTTATTTCAGGATTGTCATCAGTTAATTAACCTAACGTTTAAATTAGCATTTTATAGACTTTCAATCCGCTTTTCGCTTGATTTTTTTCGAGTAATGTTTCCATTGCTTTTACATGGAAAGGATTGCTCGTGCAGACAACATCTTGACTCTTATTGCATATAAGGATTCACATAGGTGTGTACCATTGAATACAACAGCAAATAAGTCTCGTCATTCCGATGAAGGTCGTAAGATTCTTTATCGACTGCTAATACTGGCAGTCGTAGTCGTCTATGCCCTGATTTTTGTATTGGATTATTTGCTGCAACTACACTTCACTTTCTTTTTGCTTTTAAGTCTTTTTGGTTTTGTGATTGTTATGTTGTTTTACATGATGTTCCGCGTTAAAAACCTGGAAGGGAAAATTGTTGAGAAAGTAACAGAGGTTGAAGAAAAAGAAGAAAATAAAATTTCAGAAACCGGTAGTATCGACGAATCAGTTTTTGGTGATGCGATTTTTAATATTAATTCATTAACCGGCTTAACGATTGATTGCAATGAAGCATCCATTCGTTTATTTGAAGCAGATGATATCGAACAACTTGTGGGCATTGATCTTACCGAATTATTTGACTTGACCTGGAAGGCGGAAGACAGGCTACAGATCAAAGAAGGATTGGAAAGATCGGGTAGTATAAACATTCCGGGAATTTTTCGAACGTTAAAAAACAAAACCTTTGAAGGAAGATTGCATGCTGTAAGAATTTCTGATGCAAATAAAACATTAATCAGTGTAAGAATTTTTCCCGTAAGCCACAATGAAATTATTAAGGAAGAAATTTTCTCTGAAAATAAAAATGACTGGTTTGATGATGCAGGTTTTGCAATGGCCTTTATCGGTATTAATTACGGATTTGAAAATGTGAACCCGGCTTTTTGTCATTTGACGGGTTATAGTCAAAACGAATTAAAGCAATTGACAATTCTCGATTTGATACATCCGGATGATAAAGCGGAAGAGAAGAAATTACTTTCGGGTTTATTCCGCGGGGAAATCGACGTAATGAAAAGAGAAAAAAGATTGATCAGACGGAATAATGAGGTAATATGGGTTAAAGCATCTACGTCTCTTTCGAGATCCAAAAGCGGACATCCGAAATTTGTGATTACGATGGCGGAAAACATTACTTCGCAGAAACGTATTGATAAAATATTTTCAGAAAATAAAAATAAATTAAATTCCCTGGTCGAGAATGCCGAGTATTCGGTAATTACGGTTGACCGCAGGCATACAATACTTTTAATAAATTCTAAACTGAGCGAAATTATTTTTGCACAAACAGGAATTGTAGTCGAAACCGGTTTTAATCTCCTGGATATTCTTCCCGGTACATTTCATAAAGAATATCTTGATATACATAAGAGGGCATTTAACGATGAGAATTTTGTATTAGAAAAATCATTTAAAGTAAATGGAAAAAAATCTTTCTTGGAAATCATTGTTACTCCGGTCAAAGAGGAGAATGGATTTATAAGAAGTATTTCTATTTTTGGTCATGATATTAGTTTAAGAAAGAAAACAGAAGAGGATCTTATTAAAGCTAAAGAGGAAGCTGAATCAGCAACTCAGGCAAAATCAGGTTTTCTTGCTACGATGAGTCATGAAATACGGACCCCATTGAACGGAGTCATAGGCATGGGAAGATTATTAAGCCAAACGCCTTTAACACCAAAGCAACAGGATTTTGTAGATTCGATTTTATTAAGCGGTGATGCTTTACTTTCTGTCATCAATGATATTTTGGATTATTCGAAAATCGAATCAGCTAAAATGGAACTTGAGTTTAAACCATTTTCTCTGAAAAGATGTATTGAAGAAACCTTCGATTTACTTGCGGCTAAGGCGATAGAGAAAAATCTATCTCTACACTATTCTATTGCCCGCGATTTGCCGATTTATGTTTATGGCGATATTACGAGAGTGCGCCAGATTCTAATGAACCTGGTATCAAATGCGATTAAGTTTACTTTGAAAGGAAAGATTACAATAAGCGTTACAAAGAACAAAGCAGATGGTAAAACTTTAGAGTTAAGATTCGATGTTCAGGATACCGGAGTTGGAATTCCTCGTGAGAAAATCGGACGATTGTTTCGTAGTTTCTCTCAGGCAGATGCAGGAACTGCTAAATTATACGGAGGCACAGGCCTTGGATTAGTGATTTGTAAAAACCTTGTTGAATTAATGGGCGGAAAGATTTATGTTGAAAGCAAAGAAGGAATAGGCTCTGATTTTATTTTTACAATTAAAACGGAAGCAGTTTCAAAAGAAGATATTCCTAAGAATCACAGAAAAGGAACGAATCGTCTAGCTAATTCTTATGTATTAATTATTAGCGACGACAAAACAGAGTCAGGATTGTATGCCGACTATTTTAAAAGATGGGGTATGATTCCGCAGATTGCCGGCGACGTAAAAAAAGCCGTAGAAATTATTAAGCAGAGAAAAGATTTCAATTTAATTTTGATTGACTCTCAGATCATCACTGATAAGCCAATGAAACTCGCCGAAGAAATAAGAAGTATTCGTTCGAGTGATGAGCTTCCGATAGTTTTATTTAATGCAGTGAAGACCGATGACATATTCTTTGATTACACGAGCGATATAATCTCAGCCATCATTCCTAAAAATGTAGATCGTTCAAAAGTATTGGATATATTAATAAGTGTTTTTTCTGTAGAAGAACATCAGCGTTCGAGAGATGAAAGCTCAATTAAGCAACAAAGCAAAAAATTGGCTGAAGAAATTCCTTTAAGAATTTTAGTTGCAGAAGATAATCTGATCAATCAAAAACTCGCACAAAATATTTTTGAAGGCCTGGGATATAAACCGGTATTGGTATCGAATGGATTGCAGGTAATTGATCAGTTAAAGAAAGATAGTTTCGATTTAATTTTTATGGATGTTCAGATGCCTGAAATGGATGGTTTTGAAGCCACAAAATTCATCATTCATAAATTAAAGCCGGCAATTAAGCCTGTAATAGTTGCAATGACGGCTTTTGCACTTGAAGGAGATAAAGAAAAATGTATTGCAGCCGGCATGGATGATTATATCAGTAAGCCTTTCATGATAGAAGAAATAGTAGATAGTATCCGAACTTGGGCTCCGAAAAACAAAGGAATTAAGACTGGTTCTATTGAATTAAATTCACCTAAAACCAGTAATCTGATGATTGTAAATGACAAAACGATTAATCGTTTAAGAGAAATGACCAGTGGCGATGATACTTCATTTTTTAAGAAAGTATTATTGATGTTTATTAATCAGGGAGATGATTTGCTTATTGATATGACTGATGCACTTGTTGCAGGAGATATGGTTAAGCTTGGCTCTTTTGCCCATAAGTTAAAAGGTTCTGCACTTAACTTAGGCGCAGAAGTTATTGCTGAAACCTGTCGTATCATTGAAATTAATGGCAGGGAAAATAATTCGGAGGGTATGGAAGGCCTGATTAAAAAACTCGCACGAGATTTTAGTCAAACCAAAGATGAGCTGAATAAAATTATATCATCAACAGAAGATGGTATTAAATAATATTAACTTCCATTTCAAGTTCAACACCAAATTTTTCTAAAACACTTTTTTGTACCTTTTCTGCATGAGCGATCAGTTCTTTTCCTGTGGCACCGCCATAATTTATAAGAACTAAAGCCTGCCTTTCATGCATGCCTGTGTTAGCTATTCTTTTACCCTTCCAGCCGCATTTTTCAATGAGCCATCCGGCTGCCAGTTTATAATTTCCTGAAGTGGAAGGATAGCCAACTATTTCAGGGTAATTTTCTTTGAGTTTATTATAAAAATCTATGTGAACTTCAGGATTTTTAAAAAAACTCCCTGCATTTCCTATAATTTCAGGATCGGGAAGTTTACTTTTTCGAATGGCAATTACTGCATTACTGATATCACGAATAGTAGGATGTGATATATTCATAATTTTTAATTGTTCTTCAATAGTCCCGTACGTAGTATTCAGCGGTGCATTTTTTTGAAAACGAAATGTTACATCAACGATAGCATACCGATTGCGTTCTTCCTGTTTGAAAACACTGTCGCGGTATCCAAAGCGGCAATCTTCTGATGTAAATGTACGCAGACTTCCATCAGTCATGTTTACAGCATTTAATTGATGAAACGTATTTTTGATTTCAACTCCATAGGCTCCTATGTTTTGAATAGGGGCAGCACCAACACAGCCGGGAATGAGAGAAAGATTTTCGAGTCCCGGATAATTATGTTCAATCGTAAAAAGTACGAATGAATGCCAGTTCATTCCGGCTCCTGCTGAAATAAAAATATAATTTTCATCTTCGGAAATTGTTTTGACGAATTCAATTCGGTTACGGATAATCAATCCATTAAAATCATCTGTAAAAAGTATATTGCTTCCACCTCCAAGAATCATTTTTGGAATGGATAGGAAACGTTTGTCTTTTAATAGTGCTTGCAAACTTTCTGCTGAATTAATTTCAGCAAACCATCGGGATTTAATATCGAGACCAAAGGTATTGAGGGGTTTCAGAGAATAATTCTCAAATACATTCATAAGCCGAAAATAATTTACAAAAGTCAGTTAAAGGAGATGGTAAAGATGATTTTTTACATTTTTTACTCACAAAGGAAAATGCACTGTTCACCAAGCCAGAAGGTTTCGAAGCTTAAATGAGTTGTTTTCGACGCCAATGCATTCTATATTCGAATATCTCATGGATAGTTTTTGGTTAAACAACATGGATGTGTTTATTCGAGTAGAACAGCGGCAGGGAGAGCCGCTGTTCTTATTTGTATCAGGAATCAGGAATCCAGTATCAAGTACTTGTATCATTTATCAAGATATGGATTGTATTCTAAAATATGAGATGTTTTTAATTTAGTATTGAATTTTTTTGACTAATAAAATAATCAATTTTGTATTTTTTCTTGATACTTTCCCGATAACTATCGCATATGCGTCAGGTTAATTTTGATATTATTCACTCAAACTGTTGTTCTGCCTTCATTTGACGATATTTCGTTAATGCGGGATTTATTGCACCCCTTCAGGGTTGGCGTAAGATCGTTCACTCCGTTCTATAATACTATCATCCCTTCGGGATTTAACATTATCAACTCTGAAGGAGTGGCATTTTTGTAAAATGTAATCCGTCTGTAAACCTTTCAATCCCGAAGGGAGGACATAAAATTTCCTCTCTTAGCTTGACGCCAATGCGATAACTATCGGGATTGATACTTGATACTTGATACCCCCTTCCTATTATCCCTCCTCGATTCTAACAAAATAGGTATCTTTTTTTTCCCATCATATCGGATTACATTTTATTATTTCAGTTTGTTACCTTCGTTGGCTCAAATAAAAGAGTATGAATAAACTTGATCTGATTCGGTCTAACTTTTCAGAAGCACAGAAGGCTTTGAATGAATTTATTTCTGATGATAAAAATATAAAAAGTATTTCTGAATCTGTAGATGTTATGGTTTCTGCATTGAAGAATGATGGAAAAATTATTTCATGTGGTAATGGCGGAAGCATGTGCGATGCCATGCATTTTGCAGAAGAGATGACAGGTCGATTCAGGGACGATAGAAAACCGTTTGCTGCTATTTCAATAAGTGATCCATCACACTTGTCTTGTGTAGCTAATGACTTTGGATACGAATTTGTTTTTTCCCGGTACATTGAAGCCGTTGGGAAAAAAGGAGATGTGCTTCTGGCTATTAGCACCAGCGGTAATTCTAAAAATATTATTGCAGCGATTGCAAGTGCAAAAAAAATTGGAATTAAAATTGTCGGTTTAACGGGTAAGAATGGCGGACAGATGTCGTCACTTTGTGATGTGGAAATACGAGCTTCTGATTCAAATTATGCAGACAGGGCACAGGAGATTCACATTAAGATAATTCATTCTCTCATTCATTGTATTGAAGAGGCGATGAAGTAAATCCCGATCACTTTTTTATTAAAAATAAAATTGCTGCAAGAGCGGCCCGGAAAAATATTGTTTAAATTATGCTTGTAAAAACTTTTGGTAGTGCAGTATTCGGTGTTAATGCAACAACTATTACAGTAGAAGTTAATTTAAGCAGCGGTGTTAATTTTATTTTAGTCGGTCTGCCGGACAATGCAGTGAAAGAAAGTCAAAAAAGAATTGTCGCTGCTTTAAAAAACTGTAATTATAAATATCCGCGACATGAGTTTACGGTAAATATGGCTCCTGCGGATATTCGAAAGGAAGGTTCTGCTTATGACCTAACCATTGCCATGGGCATACTAGCCAGTTCTCAACAAATGGCTCAGGATATGCTCGATAAATTTATTATTATGGGAGAGCTCTCTTTAGATGGCAGTTTACAACCTATCAAAGGTGTTTTGCCAATAGCCATACAGGCAACGAAAGAAGGATTTAAAGGATTTATTTTACCGAAGCAAAATGCACGGGAAGCAGCCATAGTGAATAATCTGGAAGTATATGGAGTTGAATCTATGTCGGACGTTGTGGAATTTTTTAATGGAGACAGAAAATTGGAACGAACATTTGTAGATGCAGATCTGGAATTTAAAAACAACCAGGGAAAATCCGAATTTGATTTTACCGATGTCAGAGGACAAGAAAATATCAAGCGTGCAATGGAAGTTGCAGCAGCAGGAGGGCATAATATTATTTTAATTGGTCCTCCCGGCGCGGGTAAAACGATGCTGGCAAAGAGACTGCCGACAATATTACCGCCATTAACTTTGAATGAAGCATTAGAGACAACTAAAATTCATTCAGTGGCGGGTAAATTACAGAGAGAAGCATCAATGGTTTCAGTTCGCCCTTTTCGTTCGCCGCATCATACGATTAGCGATGTCGCTTTGGTAGGAGGTGGAAGTTTTCCTCAGCCGGGAGAAATATCTCTTGCACACAATGGAGTATTATTTCTGGATGAACTTCCCGAATTTAAACGAACCGTGTTAGAGGTAATGCGTCAACCACTCGAGGAAAGAACGGTAACAATTTCGCGGGCAAAATTTTCGATTGAATATCCGGCGAGCTTTATGCTTGTGGCATCAATGAATCCATGACGATGTGTTGGGAAGTTGGTGTATTTTGAAGGAGTGAAGGAGTGAATGAAAATTTAATAGATATATCCTCGTCACCGATGACTACGGAATCGGTCAATTCTTCGACTATTTGGCGTTTTGCTTCTTGTGGAAGCTTCGGCCAACGGTCATAAAGGTTATCAGCATTTTCTAGAATGTGGTCACCATTTAATTGTTGAATTTTTAAAAAATCTAACTGTCCTTGGACTTCAGGAATGGTTTCTTCAATTTGTCTGAGTTGAAGATCAATTGGACTATAGTATTCACCAAACCGTTCTGTTGGAATTTGATTCTTTGTATGGAGCTCTATAAGTTTATCCATTTCCAATCGAATTCGTTCTTTTTCTTTCTGCAAAAGGATTAATTCTTCTTGTTTTGATTGAATTGCAGCATCCGCACGAATGAGGAATGTTGAGAGGTCATTTTTGGTAAGCAAAAATGATTTGAGATGTTCGTAGTAGATGGATTCAATATCATCTGCGTTGATACGTGTTTGTTTGCAAACGGAACAAGTGTATTTATTCGTTCTCGATGGTATATACATTTTACCACCACAATGACACGTCAGAATTCCGGCAAAGAGATGCACGGATTTCCGTGCAGGTGGATTTCGTTTGACTTCTTGTTGATCTAAAATGCTATTACAGGTATTCCAAATTTCATCAGAAACAATTGCAGGACATGCAGTCACCACCCAATCACTCTCCGGTTTAATGACCCACTTTTTATTTTCACCTAAGCTTTTCGTATAGTTTGCTCTTCGTTGGCCTTTGGCAATTGGGTCATGCAACAACCTTCCGATAGTTGTATCGGAAAACGGAGAACCATTTCGAGTACGATACCCTTTCGCATTTAACGCTTCTGCGACTGTTGCTTTTCGCTTATGCTCAATAAAGAGATCATACATGAGCTTTCTGATTGGGGCCTCCTGCTCATCAATGACGAGCTCTTTTCCAACCCACTTATACCCGTATGGCGCTTGTCCACCAAGTGGTTTACCGAGCTTGGCCCGAATGGGTACTGAGGCAGCCACACGCTCAGCAATTTCAGAACGTTCCCATTCTGATAAAGCCGCAATCATGGTATAGAATAAACGTCCAGCGGAAGAGCTAGTATCAATACTTTCTGAAAGTGAAATCAGATCAGCATCATACGATCTGAAGATTTCTGAAAAATCGAGGAGTTCTTTCGTATTTCGAGCTAGTCGTGCAAGTTTCGAGAAAATGAGGCCAGTAATTCGACCACCTCGCAAATCTTTTAACATTCGTTTTGTTTCCGGATGTTCCATTACCGATTTGCCACTGACAGCGTCAAGCTTGTATACTTCTACGACATGCCACCCTTTGGCTTCGGCATACAACTGAGCTCTTTTTTTATGGTGTTCTGGACTTTCATCCTTTACTTGAAATTCGGTTGAAACGCGTACCCAAATGCCAACATTTTTTTTGATATCCATTTCAGTGAGGTTTATTGATATCAAAATTATTCGTCGAATACTACATTCGCAAGACTGGTGAAAAATATATTTGTAAAAGGTTTAGATTACCCCTTATAAGTATAATCAAAGTCTTTTAGAAAAGGTATTAATTTCATTTCAAATGCATCAGCTAATGTATAGCACCAAAAGAGGGTAGGGGTAATTTCTCCTCGTTCTAATCGAGAGATATTTTGGTAGTTATTACCAATGCGACTCGCCAACTCGACTTGAGTCCAATCTCTTTGGAGGCGTTTTTTCTTTATGTACGAACCGAACTGTTTGTCAAAAAGCTTATTAGGTTTATGCTTTTCCATATCGAAAGCCAAGCTCAAGATTTTTCTTTCGATCGATGTAACCGCATACGGTTAGTTTTTTTATATTTACCCAAAATGCCTTCTACAAAAATGTAATAGGAAAATCTAGAATGTCTGAAAAAAAGATTACATCAGGGTCTATGAAAAGGGAAAAAACAGTTAAGCAACAGAATGTGTTCGGGTATCACTTGGTTTTGGATTGTTATGGCTGTAACAAAAAAGCAATTGACAGCCTTGAAGTGTGTTATTTTTATCTTGATAAGATGACTGAAATTATGAAAGTGCATAAACAGTCTCAGCCTTTTGTGGTGTATACTGATGCGAAAAAGTACCCTGATAAAGCCGGTGTTAGTGGTTGGGTTCCGATCGTTGAATCTGGAATATCAATTCACACGCTCACCCCAACTCGCTTTATCTCGATAGATGTGTATAGTTGCAAGAAATACAGCATTAAAAAAGTAAAAGAGTTTACCAGTAAAGTTTTTTCTCCAAAAGAAATTGAAGAAAAGTATTTTCTCCGTGGTGAAAAGTATGTACATCCTTTAAAGCCAAGTTTTAAGAAATAAATAATATAGTTTAAAATTGTTGAATGACATTTTCTAATATATTTTTAGCGGTTACCATCATTAATGAATCCTTCTGCTCTTTGACAGAAAGGTGACCTGGTATTGTCATTGAACCCTCATACATTTTTCGTTCACCGATTTCAGTAAAACATAAGCCAAGCTTTTGCTTTAGAAAATACCAAAGCCTGATATCTGCTGCTATTACGATTCCAGTTATATCATTTTTTCTTACATATTTCCACAATTCAATGAGTAATAATAATGAAGTAGAATGGTCGACTTTCCTCTCAGAACTTTTAACGGTAAGTAAGGTTGCTTCACACAATTTATCTTTTTCATTAAAACGGTGATTTAAAATAAAGTCGTTAAGTACCGGTAGACCGACAGCATTGTTTTGGTTGATGATGCGCATTGTACCTACTACAACATCTTTATTTTTCACAAGTAGATAGTCGATAGAGTAAGGGTCAAATGTTGAATATTTTCCAATGATATCGTCAGTACTCTTTGAATAACCTTCTTCAATCCAAGTCGCTAACCAAGCTTTAGTGAATCGCTTTTTATCAACATCGGTATTTACTAGTAAAACGTTAAATTCTGATTGATATTCTGCCATTTCTCTTTTTGGAATTATGAGGTATTATAATGAACAAAGCTAGATTTTATCGAGAAAAGTTCAATAAAGATATGGACTAAATAGTCTATCAAAATATGAATTACACTATAATATTTCCAATAATTACACTATTCATTATTGCTACATTAGGAGTAATCGTTTTAATCAGTAATAGCAAAGATAACCGTCATAGGGTATTGTTTTTCATTTTGCTTTTGAGTTCATTCTGGATAGCTTCAAGTTTTCTTGCTGATCATTCAAACACACAAACTGCGACACTATTTTGGACAAAATTTGCAATTATCCCGCCTGCTTTAGTTTTGCCATTGTTACTCTATTTTTCTTTGATATTTCCGATATCAATTAAAAAACTTAAATGGAATGAGTTGTTATATTTATTTATCCCCGCAATATTTTATCTTATTTTTTCTGGCAGTTCTTTTAATATAGAGAATGTGATGATAAAAAGTTGGGGCGCTGAGTATACACCGGGAATTTTATATAAAATATTCATTCCGTATTTCATTATTTATTTCGGTGCTACTTTCTATAATTTTTATAAGTCGTACCGGAAAGGGGATAGAGTTGCAAAAGCACAGATCAAGTTTGTCGTTTTAGGGTTGTTTGGCGCTTTTATAATTGGCATTATTTCGAACGTTATTCTCCCATTATTGGGTAACAGCACTGTATCTGTACTTGGCCCTTCACTTTCCATTTTAATTCTTGGTGGATTAAACACTTTTGCGATATTGAAACATCATCTCTTCAATATTAAAGTCATTGCAGCTGAATTGTTGACGTTTGTTATTTGGCTCTTCTTATTAATTCAGATACTTGTTTCTGATTCTACTCAAGCAAAAGCGGTGAATGGTACGCTTCTTCTCTTAGTCATATTTTTTGGCATTTTACTTATGAAAAGCGTAATAGGGGAGGTACGACAACGTGAACGGTTACAAATCGTATCAAACGAACTTGAAAAAGCCAATGAAAAACTAAAAGGACAAGATAAACTCAAAACGGAATTTTTGGGATTTGCTTCGCATCAGGTACGAAGTCCTTTGTCTGGAATCAAGAATGCGGCCTCAATGCTCTTGGAAGGATCGTATGGAAAAATTACTAATGATAGGCAATACACTCAGATAGACCAAATCCTCAATTCGAGCAATAACCTCATTAAGGTTATTGAAGATCTCCTTGATGTCTCTAAAATTGAACAAGGTGGAATGAAATATGAAATGCAGCAAGTGGAAATAAAGAAATTAATTGAAAATATTGTAAATGAATTTTCAGCATCAGCAAAGAACAAAGGCCTCGCCCTCTCAATTGAAGAAAAAGATGAAGGAGAATACATCGTTAAAGCTGATCCATTGAAAATTCGACAAGTATTTCTCAATCTTATTGATAATTCGATGAAGTATACACGAATAGGGTTTGTCAAAATATTACTCTCGAAACCTGATATTGGCAAAGTACGAATAGCGGTTACTGACAGTGGAATTGGCATCTCTGCCAACAATATTTCGAATCTTTTTGAAAAATTTTCTCGCGGAGAAGGAGGTAAGGTAAATGTCGGTGGTTCAGGTCTTGGGCTTTACCTTGCAAAAGAAATTATCATTTCGCACGGAGGCAAGATTTGGGCAGAATCATTAGGAGCCGGCAAAGGTTCAACATTTAAAATAGAACTGTTGTCATAACTTTCCATCCCCATGTTTTATTGACATGTATTTGGTTTTTTATTCTCCCAATTAGATTTGAATTACAGAGTAAGTATTTGAGTAGTACTTCAAAAATAATTCATTGTTTAATTTCACTTGTATTCCTATTTTATTATTACATTATTATTTTTTATTGTGATAATTTTTTAACCGTGACTATTTTAATATTATCCACATGATTCTGTATTAATATTAATCATAAAAAGTGATGTCCGAAATCATAAATTTCAGAATATGATGCTGTATCATACAAGGCTGCATATTGTGGTTAAAAATGATTGGGATGATGGACAATAACTGATCAGGCATAGTGAAAATGACAATTGTAAAAATGCTTCCATTGTTGAAAATTAATCTTTAATTATTTTTCCATTTACTATCCTGCCGTCTTTGAATTGTAGAGAATAAAAATAAAGACCAGAAGAATAATTTGTTAAATCAAATTGGTTGGTCTTTTTTAGATTCAATATAATACCACCCTGATTATTGTAAATACTAATTTGTGATATTTCGTTTGCATCTTGATTAATATTAAATTGATCGTGTGAAGGATTAGGATAAACAAGAATTGATGTGGTAAATGTAGTGCCATTGATACCTGATGTCATATTGCCATATTTCAATATAATCATTTTCGGTCCTTGTAAATCGCCGGTTACCAAAATGTTATTCGCCTGATCAATGCATACTGATTGTGCACCATTACCTCCTCCACAAGAATAGTGATTAACAAAAAAACTGTTTCCATTCGTATCAAATATTGCTGTGAAAATGGAATCTTTCCTACCCACAATAATTAGATTTCCATAATGATCTAACGAAAGGTCTCCATATTCCAAAGCATAGTGCGATGATATATCAAAATTGAATAAATTACTCCATATTAGATTTCCTGCATTTGAATACTTATTAATAAAAATATTGGAATTACTCTTTCCTACTAAGAAAATATTATTCTCAGAATCCATTTTAATTTCAGGGGAACCTTCATTCCCGTTTATTGAACTGCTATAATTTCTTTTCCAAATAACATTTTTTGCAGAATCTAATTTAATGAGTAAATCATTGGAATGATCAATATCGAAATTTTCTATGGCTGCGATTAGAATATTTTGATTTGAATCAATGGCAATATTGCTAAAAAAATCATTTTTATTCTGTGATCCATTATATTCATATTGCCAAACTTTATTTCCAAAAGCATCATATTTTAAAAGAACTCCATTGGAATTACCCATTATTGAAAAATAATCTTCAATACCTGAAACATAAACGTTTCCACTATTGTCTACTGCCATGTCTGCGGAATAATCATCACCTAAAAAACTGTCCCAAACAGCATTCCATAAAAAATTTCCAAGTGAATCAAATTTTGCAAGGCAGATATCAAAATCATATGTGGAATTTTTTTTAATATACCCAAGCGAATATAAATTTCTATTGTTATCTATCAATTTCAGATAACCCTTAACCGGATTTGAATAAACTGGATTAATTGGAATTGTGGAATTATTCTGCCAAACAATATTACCCGCAGTATCCAATTTTGTAATTCCATCAATATCCAGATAAATATTATCTGAATTATCCATTAACATATAACTACCAGGATAAGCGAAATGGCGTTTCCACAAATAATTTCCATCGGGATCAGTTTTAAGCAAAACAAAATTTTGGTAAAAATTTGTTTGATGATGGAAAAAGCTATCAATCCCAGAGACATAAACATTATTCGAATGATCTGTTAAAACTCTCGATCCGCTACTATGTGGGGGTAAATTCGGTTGAATAACCCAAGTAGAAATTAACTGAGCATAAGAAAGATAAAAGCTAAACATTAAAGCAAAAGAAAGTAAGATTTCTTTTTTCATGAAAGTAAATTTATAAATCATTTGTTTACCGGTCAGAAATTTTCACTATTCTGCCCGCCCAATTTTTTTTCTCTTTTGTAATTATTTTATAAAAATAAATGCCATTGGGAAATAAACTTAAATCAAATTCTTCTGATTTTCCTTCTTTACTATAAACACATTGACCCGTATAAGTAAAAACTTCAACTTTTTCTACTTCATCAAAATAATCATTCTCAAAATGAAAGACACCCATGGATGGGTTAGGATAAACATTAAAACTGTTATTAGCTTTCAAAAAATCCATATTTCCGGTTGAATTGATCAGGCAGTTGGAAATCTCACAGCCATTACTATCAACTTTTAATACCCACGTATCGGCATTGCCTGTATCCGGAAATGCCGGAACTATATATCCAATTGCAATGTAACCTCCAACTTGTGTTGGCGCAATATCAAATAAATGGCTACCACTATTTGGTCCATGTAAAAATTCATACGTGTGAAGCCATAAACTGTCTCCCAACGAATTAGTTTTCAAGATTACTCCTCTTTCATGGCGCGTCAAAGTATCCACATACCAGCCGGCAGTTATTAAATCTCCGTTGGTCAGTTCTTTAATTGAAAAAAGATTATTAATATCATACTGGCGGCCATAGGTTTTTTCGAAAATAGTATTGCCTGCAGAATCCAATCGAAGAACATAAAGCTTAGCTATATTTGTGCAACAGGATCTCGGATAAAAAGGATCATAAAAAGTAAAATAACCGGCAAATGCAAAACTTCCATCATGGCATGAAATGCCATTCCAAAATGCATCATCGTAAATACCTCCAAACGTTTTAGTCCATCTTACATTTCCCAAACTATCTGTTTTAATAACCCAGGCATTCCCAAATTCGCTTCCCCCACCAATTCCATAACTATTAGTATAACCCGTAATAATAAATCCTCCATCAATACAAGTATCGATTGCTAATCCAAGATCATAACCCGTGCCTCCATAATGTTTTTGCCATTGTTCTATTCCATTGCTATCAGTCTTTATTAATAATACATCACCCTGTTGATCAAATGTACAAGTTTGGCCTGTAATTATAAATCCATGATCACGTGTCTGCTTACTCTGCCATCCGGATTGAAATGCAGTATCGCCATATTCCCTTATCCAGATGCTGTCGCCTTCCTTTGATAATTTATAAAGCAAGACATCATTTTGAAAAGTTGTATCATCGATTCCACCTGCAAAAACATACGTGCTGTCTTGTAATTTGATTAAACCGGAATACCCCCCGGAGTAGTAATCGTGCCATTCGGCTCCTTGTGCTTTTTCAATAATTACATTGCCCGTAGAATCCAAAGTTGCAAAAACGCTTCTTAATCCAATACCTAAACAACTTACAGAAGAAATCAACGTGTAATTTGGTCCATCTTGAATTATTTTTTGACCATTCTGACCACATCCAAAAGTATAACGTTTACTAAAATAATTCTGCTGAGCAAAGGAAGTTATGCCCAACAGAATTAGTATTGACGTTGTAATTATTTTCACTTGGTACAAATCATTTTAGCGGTTGCTATTTTTTTATTATCAGAAACTATCGAATAAAAATAAACACCAGGGTTTAATGTATTTTCGGAAATGGTTACTTCATTGAAACCACTATGAAGTTTAGATTTATATATTTCTTTACCGTATCCGTCCGACCAAGTACATATTGCGTAAGTTTTTTTCATGAACGTATTTCGTAGCAAAAACAAAAGCTATGGAAACAGAAAACAATGTACAAAAAGGCTGGCGAACTCGCGAGCAAAAGGAAGAAATAATTTTA
>JANOVV010000034.1:0-26294 GCA_031417555.1 Bacteroidota bacterium | reverse complement strand
TAGTTATAAAAACAAATAAAAACTAAAAACTATGGCAACCAAAAAGAAAGCCGCTAAGAAAGCTAAGAAAGCTAAAAAAGCAGCTAAAAAGAGAAAGTAAGCTAACGCTTCCCGCTCTAGTAGCGGTCTTAAGAAATCCCTCGCTCATATGAACGGGGGATTTTTGTTTTATGTATCATTGAAGATTATTTCATTTGCTCAAACATATAAATTATGCTTAGCTGGACAATAGAGCCGGTTACACTCGATCTCAAGTATACCTGGAAGATTTCTCGTAATTCATCCGATCAAAAAACCAATCTCATCATTACCGTTAGTGACGGAACTTTTTCCGGCAAAGGAGAAGCCGCCCCTAATATCCGTTATAATGAATCTGCTGAAGAAGGAATCAGACTCTTCTCTCTTTTTACCCAAAAATTTACCGAGGAAGTATTCGATGTCAGAACTCTTCAACCTTTTCTGAAATCCATTGGCATTTTCAATTCATTGTCATTTGCCATCGAGTCTGCCTGGTTCAGATTTGAAGAAGCACGAACAAAAAAATCCCTCTACTCATTAACCGGATTAGATGCTCCCGGAAAAATCGTTACATCATATACAATTCCGATTATGGATACAGGGCAATTAAAAAAGTTCTATGAAGAAAACAAACTAAATCGGTTTCCATTTATCAAATTAAAGATAAACTCAGAAAATGCATTAGAATCGATCAAACACTTGATAACATTTTGCTCCAATCAAATTATGGTCGATGCCAATGAATCTTTTATTGACGTTGAACATTGCATTCATTGGTTAGAGAAAATCAAAAAATTACCACTTGTAATTATCGAACAACCTATGCCTGCAGAAATGAAGGAAGAATCTGCTTATATGAAAAAGTATTCCCCTTTTACACTTTTTGCTGATGAGTCTATGACTGATCAAGCGGACTTTTCTGAATTGAAAAAATCATTTGATGGCGTTAATATGAAATTAATGAAAGCCGGCGGATATCTGAATGGTATTCGATTATTAAAAGAAGCCAGAAAATCCGGAATGCAGACTATGATTGGCTGTATGGTGGAAACAACTCTCGGAATTTCATCCGCTATGCATTTATGCAGCCTTGCAAATTATGCTGACCTAGATAGTTTTATTTATATCCGTGACGAACCATTCGGCTTGGTAAAAGAAATCAATGGGGAATTGATTTTTTGTTGACAGCACTTTTGGAACCAGGCCTAGTCTTGAGTCTTGAGTCCGAAGTCTTGAGTCCGAAGTCTAAAAATATTTTTTCAACTTTTTGTACTTTGTTTTCCCCGAAAATTAAAACTAATGACTAAACCTCTGTCTTTACTTTTCTACCCTAATACTTAATTCTTTCAGCTGCTCCTTAGAAATAGAAGATGGAGAGTCAATCATCACATCACGGCCTGCATTATTTTTTGGGAAGGCAATGAAATCGCGAATTGAATCTACACCACCAAAGAGTGAGCATAATCTATCGAAACCAAAGGCAATTCCCCCATGTGGAGGAGCACCAAACTCAAAAGCGTTCATTAAAAATCCAAATTGATCCTGAGCATCTTTATCTGAAAATCCGAGAATACTAAACATTTGCTGTTGCAATGACCGGTCATGAATCCGAATAGATCCTCCGCCAACTTCTACTCCATTTATCACCATATCGTAAGCATTGGCGCGAACGGTGCCCGGATTATTTTGGAGTGATGTAATGTCTTCAGGTTTCGGTGATGTAAACGGATGATGCATGGCATGCCAGCGTTTATTTTCTTCGCTCCATTCAAGCAATGGAAAATCAACAACCCACAAGGCTGAAAAAATATCTTTGTTGCGGAGCCCGAGACGACTTCCCATTTCAAGTCGAAGTTCACTCATTGCTTTTCGGGTTTTCGAGGATTCACCGGCAAGCACAAGAATCAGGTCTCCTTTTTTTGATGAGCAGGATGTAGCCCAATTGCGTAGATCCTCTTCAGAGAAAAATTTATCGACAGAAGATTTTAATGTTCCGTCATCATTCAGGCGTGCATAAATTAATCCTCCGGCACCAATTTGCGGCCGTCTTACCCAATCCGTTAATTCATCCAATTGTTTTCTTGTCCAGGAAGCAGCTCCTGTAACAGAAATGGCAAGCACTTCCTGAGCATCATCGAACACTTTAAAGTTTTTTCCTTTTACAATATTCGAAAGATCAGTTATCTTCATTTCAAATCGCACATCAGGTTTATCGTTTCCATAATCTCGCATGGCTTCAGCGTAAGTCATTCGAGGCAATGAAGGGAGATTAATTCCTTTGATCGTTTTGAATAAAGAACGAATGAGACCTTCGAAGGTTTGAAGAATGTCGTCCTGTTCTACAAAGCTCATTTCACAATCGATTTGTGTAAATTCCGGTTGCCGGTCTGCACGAAGATCTTCGTCCCGAAAACATTTTACGATTTGGTAATACTTATCCATTCCCGCAACCATTAATAATTGTTTGAATGTTTGCGGTGACTGAGGCAATGCATAAAATTCGCCGGGATTCATTCGGGATGGAACAACGAAATCGCGTGCACCTTCGGGAGTAGATTTAATAAGAACCGGAGTTTCTATTTCGATAAAGTCGACTTGGTTAAGATAATCTCTTGTTGCAGCGGCAATCTTTGCACGAAGCATAAGAGCATCTTTAACAGAAGTACGTCTTATATCGAGATATCGGTATTTCATACGCAGCTCATCGCCGCCGTCTGTATTTTCTTCAATGGTGAAAGGTGGCGTTTGAGAAACATTGAGCACATTTAATGTTTCCACCAGAATTTCGATTTCGCCGGTTGGCATTTTTAAATTTTTGCTGCTACGTTCAGCAACTTTACCTGTAATCTGTAAAACAAATTCACGTCCGAGTTTACGAGCTTTTTCACACAGCTCCGGATTGCCATCCATATTAAAAACCAATTGAGTAAGACCGTAACGGTCACGAAGGTCAATGAATGTCATTCCGCCAAGATCTCTTGAGCGTTGCAACCAGCCGCAAAGAGTTACTTCTGTTGCAATATGATTTATTCTAAGTTCACCACAGGTATGAGAGCGTAGCATTTCTTTATTTATAATTATGTCGTGAAAATAAGAATATTTGATCTGGTTTTTTCATTTTTCCTTTTTTATCATTTGATCACATAAAAAAAGGGCTATCACAGACAGCCCTTACTAAATTTTATTGTAAGAATTTAATTGTCACCCAACATATAGCGAACAGAAATACCTATGCAATTATTTGTGTTTGTGTCTGGATTAGTAAATCCGGCAACGTCTTTATTGATGTTAGAAACACCTAAACCATATTGAGCGCTAAATCCCAGACCGCTTTCAAGATCGAAACCCAAACCAATATTTACTCCAATGTCTGTACTTTGAACCAATTCCTTTACATCAACATCTATTGTTCCATCAGTAGCTTTTGCTGACATTAAAATTCCAATGTAAGGGCCGGCAAAAAAATTAAGCCCACTTTCTAATTTATATTTAGCATTAATAGGAATTTCGAGATAATTAAGGTTTACTTTAAAATCACTATTTGTTTTCGCTTGTGTTCCTTTAATAGAGTAAATAATTCCGGGTGCAACCATAAAATTTTCGTTTACAGAAATTTCAACAATGCCTCCAATATGAAAGCCTAGCTTCATATCATTTTCGCTACTTTCATCGCCACCAATATTAGCCAGATTAATGCCGGCGATTGGACCAAATTTTACCTGTGCATTAGCAAATAATGAAACTGTTAATGCCATAATAATTAGAGTAAGTCTAGTAAAAGTTCTTGTTTTCATTTTTTAAATTTTTAGATATTCACGACAAATCTATAATTATTAATAAGAAATAAAAATTTTGTTTTGGTTTAAAAAGTTGATTTTTGCGTTTTTGTTTCATATTCAAATACATTTATCAAAAATTGGCTCTTTCTTCATTTTTAAACTATACGAAAAACAATAAATAATAATGTGTTTTATTAAAACACTAATTGTTAATTTACCAGAATAATAAATCGATACAATCAATAGATTTATTTATGTTCACTCAAATGAATTTCACTCACGAACATTTTATGCGTGAAGCATACAAAGAAGCTTTGCGAGCTTTGGATTTGGATGAAGTACCAATAGGTGCTGTAGTCGTATGCAGAAACAAAATTATAGGACGCGGCCACAATCTTACCGAGCGATTAAACGATGTAACGGCACATGCAGAAATGCAGGCAATCACTGCAGCATCAAATTATCTGGGAGGAAAATATCTTGATGAATGTACATTATATGTTACCGTCGAACCTTGCGTTATGTGTGCAGGAGCGAGTCAATGGGCACACCTTGGTCATTTGGTTTTTGGAGCTGCCGATGAAAAGAAAGGGTTTTTAAAAATTTCTAAATCAATCTTACATCCAAAAACCGTTATGACTGCAGGAATAATGGAGGAAGAATGTTCGGAGTTGGTAAAAGAATTTTTCAGGAAGAAGCGTTGACTTTAATCGATTTATTTAATGCAATTAAATTCAGTGCTTGTTGTGTTAATGGTTTTTCAAGTTGCCCGGCAACGAAATTATAAGCCAAAGCTTTTTGAAGTTTTTCTTGTTTTTGAAAAACAGAAAGAATAATTATTTTGGTTTTCTCTTTAATAAAATCCGGCAGCGTTTTAAACTCTTCTATGAAATCAAAACCGCTCATCATAGGAAGGTACATATCCAGAAAAATCCAGTCGGGAGCAGATTGAACTGTATTGCATTCTTCCCGAAGAAAATGAAGGGCTTCTTCCCCTGTTTTTGTTACTGTTACATTGGAAGCAAAAAAAGTGAGTTCCATTAATCGGCGATTAACGAGAATGTCAATTTCGCTGTCATCTACAAGTAAAACACTTCCGAAATGAAATTTTGATTGTGCCATAGTATCAAGACTGTTTCCAAAGATAAAATATTTTTCAATTAGAAAAATCCCCCACTACATCAACAGTAACAACATCCGTCCTGATACATGATACTTGATACCTGATACTAGATACTATTCTTCCTCCCCTACAACTGTATAGCATCAAGCACCATTTTATTTAGTGGCTTGTTTAAAAACTTGTATACGTATTTGCTTTGATTGGCTCTGTTTAAGTCTTTAAAACTCTCAGACGTTGAGAGCATGATAATTTTAGAGTGCTTTTTAATCTTTTCACTTAATTTATTTACTTCTTCCAGAAAACCAAAGCCATCCATATGAGGCATCATAATATCAAGAAAAATTATTTGTGGCAGGCGTTCAGGATTAGTTTCCAGTTTTTTTAATTCATCAAGAGCGCTTTGTGCTGATTGATGTACGATTACGCTTTCAGCAAAATTTTCATTTTCCAACAATTTCTTATTGATAAAATTGTCAAGTTCGTTATCATCAATAAGCATAACGACAGGATAACGCGAAGTAGAATTCATAATTAAAAATTATTTTGCTGTAAAAGTAAAAATAAAGTCAAAGGTGGAAAGTCAATTGATAAAAAACAATAACCTAGTTATCATTAGTTGTTATTGGTTAATAGTAAATAGTTATAAAAGGCTATAAAAAGATGAATATTTTTAGATTATGAATCTTGACACTTTAACTTAATAAACCAACGTAACAGATCCGGTTTTGCCTTTGCTATCTATTCCTGCGGCAAATAGTTGATAGACATACGTTCCTTGTTCTGCAGGTTGACCGGAATAAGTACCATCCCATTGTTGTTTAGGATTAGTTGATTCAAAAAGGACTTCACCCCATCTGTTATAAATATAGAGGTGATAGTTTTTAATCCCTTCTCCTTTAACGCCAAAAGTGTCATTTAATCCATCTCCGTTTGGAGTAAAAGCAGAAGGTATATAGAGATGTAAAGGAGGGGTAACTTCCGTATAGTTTGATGTACTCGAAATCGTCGTATTTCCTCTTTTATAGGCAGTAACCCGGTATGTTTTGTCTTCCGAAACGCTTTGAGCCCGTGAACAATACGATGTACTGAAGAAAAAGCCTGCCAGGAAAATTATTTTGCGAATCGATTTCATATTGAGGGAATCAGATACTGCAAATTATCCTGAATGGGATTCAGAAATGATCAGAAACTGTTACTTTCTTTCATTTGTAAGAGATATAGCGGTTTGAATGTAAATGCAGTTTTTAGAAAAAAATCATAAAAATTAATTGCTCTTATATATATAGTATAAGTTTGAGATAATCTCTGTAATTTTGCATAAAATAAAGTATTACAATATGCCGTATCCGGAATATATATGTGCGCCAATGCGCCAGGATCTCACTTCAGTAGGATTTGAAGAGTTGAAAACAGTTGAAGATGTTGAAAAAACTATCCCTGTAAATAAAGGAACTTTGTTATTAGTTCTTAATTCAGTTTGTGGTTGCGCAGCAGGTGCTGCACGTCCGGGAGTTAAGCTTGCATTACAGGATGGAAAAAAACCGGAAAAACTTGCTACCGTTTTTGCTGGTCAGGATTTAGAAGCAACTTCAAAAGCCAGACAATACACTTTACCTTATCCGCCATCATCGCCTGCAATAGCATTATTTAAAGATGGAAAGCTTGTACATTTTCTTGAGCGCCATCATATAGAAGGCCGCTCTGCAGAGATGATCGCTGAAAATCTAAAAGAAGCTTTTAAAGAATATTGTTAAGCGATTGATGTTTATTATTCTTTAGAATAGTATTCAGGAAATTTTTCCTGGAGTGGTTTATTAATCGCAGCGTAAACATCCGCTTTTAGTTTTTCAATGTCGCCTTCACTCAATCCTTTGGTAGGAATTGGATCATGAATAATAACACGAGCAATACCGGGATGTCCGACACGATTATGAAAATCGTCAGGTAATAAAAGCCAATTATTTAAAAAAGTTATTGGGACAATTGGAACTTGCTTTTCTATGGCCAAACGAAAGGGACCATTTTTAAATCGGCCCATGAGTGGTGCTTTGTGATGGATGGTTCCTTCAGGGAAAAGTGCAATGCTAATTCCTTTGTCGATATCGTTGCCGGCACGTTTGAAAGCCCTGTGTGAGTCCATATTACTTTTTCGATTAACAGGAATATTCATTCGTTGGAAAAAACGCCGAAAAAGAGGCACTTTGAGTAGTTCTGCCTTTCCCATTGTATGGAAATAAACTGGTATAGCAATGTAAATCAGCATTATATCCAGATAGGACGTATGGTTAGGACAAAAAACATAGGACTTGTTTTTGTCTAAAACTGATTTATTTTCAATTTTAAAAAACAGGAGAACAGGCCAGAGGAGAAAGCGGCCCCATACTTTTTTCGTTTTGAAAACAAGAGGAAATCGACTTTCTTTAAGTAGAAAAAAGTAAAAAAGTGGAAAAAAAAGAAAAAAAGTCAGCACTGCATTAATAAAAAACAGGGAACGCCAAATCCATTGAAATGGATAGAAGATATATTTTAGTAGATTTTGCAGCTTTTTAATTTTTGAAGGGCGAATGTAGCAAAGACCAGCCTATGATTCGCTTTTTTAATGTATTAACTATGCTAATTCTTGACTGGTTGCTTATTTTTTCTACCTTTGTCGCCCTTATTTCGGGAGATTGCAATGAGTATTGCACGTGATTTTATTGTTAATTTCGGAAGTCTTGCTCCAGGTGAGCATGAATTCCAATTCGAAGTAAATGATTCGTTCTTTAAACGTTTTGAGCACTCAGTCATTGAAAAAGGTTCTATTGATGTCCTTGTTGTCGTAACAAAAAAAGATAATATGCTTCTTTTTGACTTCACAATGGAAGGCACAGTAACTGTTCAATGTGATCGGTGTCTGGAAGATCTCGATTTAGATATCGAAGGATACAATGAACTGATCGTAAAAATTGGAGAAGAAAATGAAGAGCTATCTGAAAAAGTAGTTGTCATTTCTTCGAAAGAATATGAAATTGATGTTGCTCAATATATTTATGAATTTCTTTCATTGATGATGCCGATGAGAAATGTTCATGATGAAAACGAGAACGGACAAAAATGTGATCCTGAAATTCTGAAAGAACTGGAAAAACATATTACACCTGAAAGTCCGGAAGCTCCATCAGATCCACGATGGGATGCTTTAAAAAATATTAATCTGAATTAAAAAAAGTAATAACGATTTTAAATAGTTAAGCGATGCCAAATCCAAAACACCGACACTCGAGATCAAGAAGAGATAAAAGAAGAACACACTGGAAAGCTGTTGTACCAACATTAGCTACAGATCCAACTACGGGACAGCCACATCTTTTCCATCGTGCGCATTGGTACGAAGGTAAGCTTTACTATAAAGGTAAGGTTGTTATGGAAAAGCAAGAAGCTGCTTAACATTTCCTGAAGTTGAACATTGAAAGTTAATGACGTATTTATTCGCTGTTGACTTTTTTTTATATTTATATTTTTCATTCTCAAATAATATTTCTTATAATGAGAATAGGCATTGATGTAATGGGTGGTGATTTTGCTCCGGAACAAACAGTTTTAGGAGCCATAGAAGCCCGAAATCAATTACCGGATTCCGTTGAACTGGTCTTAATTGGAAATAAGAATTTAATTCTGCCTCTGTTAAAAAAAGAGAATGCAGATGAATCATTATTTAAAATCGTGCATTGTACAGAAGTGATTGGCATGGCTGAACATCCTACAAAAGCCATTCAGCAGAAACCGGATTCTTCTATTAGCAAAGGTTTTCAATTACTCAAAGAAGGATCGATCGATTCATTTGCTTCGGCAGGAAATACGGGTGCCATGCTTGTTGGTTCCATGTTCAGTGTAAAAGCTATTCCCGGAATCCTGAGACCTGCTATTGCTTCTTTGTTACCAAAAGAAAATGGTGGATGGGGTCTCATTTTAGATGTTGGAGTAAATGCGGATTGTAAGCCGGAGATGCTTCAGCAATTCGGAGTTTTAGGTTCTATTTATGCCCAGAGCATTTTAAATATTCCTTTGCCAAGAGTAGCGCTTTTAAGTATTGGTGAAGAAGAAGAAAAAGGAAATTTATTAGTGAAGGAAGCGCATCAGCTTTTGAAAAATACAACCGATATTAATTTTATCGGTAATGTAGAAGGCCGGGATCTTTTTAATGATGAAGCGGATGTAATAGTATGTGATGGATTTACAGGAAACGTTGTTTTAAAACAAGCCGAATCATTATATTCGATGATAAAAAAACGTTCGATTAAAGATGCATACTTCGACCGTTTTAACTATGAGGATTATGGTGGCACTCCGATTCTCGGTGTCAATTCAACAGTAATTATTGCCCATGGTATCAGCAAAGCAAAAGCAATTAAGAATATGATTTTACTTTCTGCAAATGTTGTTGAAGCAAAATTATCAGAGAAAATTTCGACGGCTTTTGGGAAGGAAATTGTAAGGTAGTATCAGGTATCATGTATCATGTATCATGTATCATGTTCAGAATTTAATGTAGGCAATTTAATTATAAATCAGGTTGTATAAAAAAGAAGTTCATAAACAATTAGCAATATCTTAATCATGATACTTGATACTTGATACATGATACCTGATTCCTGATACCTGATACAAAATAAATGTGCGTTCCTTTTTTTACCTTTACTCTCTCAAACAAAAACTATGTCAAAAATAACAGCTGCAATTACTGAAGTAGGTGGATATGTTCCGGATTATGTTTTGAAAAATAGCGAACTGGAACAAATGGTTGAAACAAACGATGAATGGATTGTTTCACGTACAGGTGTAAAAGAAAGAAGAATTTTAAAAGGCGAAGGCCTTGGTACATCTGATTTGGGTGCACCGGCTGTTTTGGAATTATGTCGCAAGCGAGGAATAGATCCTTTGGAAATCGAACTTCTAATCTGTGCAACAACAACAGGTGATTATGTTTTTCCGGCTACTGCAAATATTATTTGTGATAAAGTAGGAGCTAAGAATGCTTTCGGTTATGATATTCAAGCAGCATGTTCAGGTTTTCTTTTTGCTCTGGTTACGGGTTCGAAATTTATTGAGTCAGGGCAGTATAAAAAAGTTGTTGTAGTTGGGGCAGATAAAATGTCGAGCATTGTCGACTACAGCGATCGTACAACATGCGTTCTCTTTGGAGACGCTGCGGGAGCCGTTTTACTTGAACCAAACACTGAGAATTATGGAATACTCGACAGCATCCTCAAGAGTGATGGTTCCGGTCGTGCTTTTCTCCATCAAAAATCAGGCGGATCGGTAAGTCCTTCTTCGCATAGATCTATTGACGCAAAAGAACATTTTGTTTATCAGGAAGGTCAGCAGGTTTTCAAATTTGCAGTTGTAAACATGGCTGATGTTTCTGCAGAGATTATGGAAAAAAATAATCTTCATTCAGAAGATATTGCCTGGCTAGTTCCTCATCAGGCAAACAAACGTATCATCGATGCCACTGCAAAACGAATGGGTCTTGGTCCGGAAAAAGTAATGTTGAATATTCATAAATACGGTAACACTACCAATGCTACAATTCCACTTTGTTTATGGGAATGGCAATCCAAATTAAAGAAAGGAGACAATCTTATTATTGCTGCTTTCGGAGGAGGGTTTACTTGGGGAAGTATTTGGGTGAAGTGGGGGTTTTAGTTTTTCGGTGGTTATTTGTAATTTGTTTTATGCAACTTTATGGTGACAGTGCAACTTTCAACATTTGTGCTAGAAACGGGCAGTGTGCAAAGTAGTCGAAGCCTTGTTTACTATCCTTCGCACCAATAAGCCGACAGTTTTGTGGTAGCATTTAATAACTTTGACAATTAACTTTTGGGGAAATAAATGGGAACAGTAATAGTAATCGGAATAATAATTATTATAATTTTTGTTTTAGCAGGCAAGAAGAAACCGACCCAGCCACCGAATTACAAGAAACAGAAAACAGCAGAAGAATTGAAAGAAGAAAAGGTTGAAAGCATTTTAAAAAATATCAAAATCACGGTGACAACTTCCAGTTCAAACTCAAATTACAAAGACGATTCAATCATTGATGTAACAGGCGACAGTTACAGAATAATTACAAATAGCAATTTGAAAAAATACAGTAATGGCGTGCCCAACTGGGCACACCATTATGTTTATTCCTATGCTGAAATTAACGGTGCGACAGCCGAACAGAAAAATTTTTATGTAATTTTTAAGAACAGTTTTCTAAATGGAGAATATCTTGACTTAGAGGGCAACAATAATTATGCTTTTATTTTGCTGTTTGACCTTCTTAATGAATATGAGAATCACAAAGACATTCCTAATTTAGAAAAACAACTTCAAGCATTGGGACAATGCTATTCAAAAACAAAGTCCTACGGAATCTCTTTCTTGATTCAGAAAATGGAAGCCAAAGGCGATAGTGAAGGAGTATCCAGACTAAGAACAGAGGATAGATATGGATACCAAGTATACAATACTGATTACGGTTTAGGCAATAAATATAAGGATAAACTCAAATTAAATGAAAATGAAGTAAAATTACTCAACTCATTAATTGACACTGACAACAAGTTCAATTCAATTGAGTTTTGTGCTGTTGAACTGATTAAATTGCTATTGAATTGCGTAAAACAACTTGAAGAATATTCTAAGCAGAACAATACTAAATTTGAAAATGTAATCAGTGAAATAGCTCACGCAGAGATAACTTCAAAATACAGGTATAAACAGGGGGGCTATAACTACAAAAGCATTTTCGACAATTTTAGCTCTACGGTTTATCAATGTATTTATAAAACTTGTGAAAATACTTTACGAGATTATTTTAAAGTTGGCAGGAAAACAGACATTAGTTGGTATTTGCATTCAGAAAATGCAACCATCCTATTTAAAGATAACGTTCTAAACATAATTCAACCGTTTATTGACTTAAGTATATCAGAAAAAAAAGAAATAGACCTTCAAAGTGAAATAAAAATAAATAATTATAGTCGTACAAGGTATAAGAATGAATTAAAACTTTTGACTGAATCATTTGAGACAGCAAAACTATCTGATTACAAACTTGCAATTGAAAATTTGGAATTGCGGAATCAAGGGAATCCATTTATTGAGAACATCTATTTTGAAGCATCAAAGTTTGTAGCCAAGTATGACAAGTCATTGTCTTTAACTTATTACATTAAATATTTGTATCACGATTTAAAATCTGCAACCTTTGACAATAAACAACTGACTAAAACAATTCAGAAAAATTTGTTTAAGTCAAATGAGCAGTTACACGATTTTGAAATTGTCGTGAGTGAATTAGTCAAAGACAAAAACTTAGAGAAAGCATTACAAGGAGTTTCTAAAATCTACTCTGTCAAGAGAAAGAAAATACAGTTGGACATAACTTCAATTAAAGAAGTGCAACAGCAACATTCAGGAACAGTAGAATTATTGAATGAGTATTTACGGGACGAATACGAAGATGAAAACAACACAATCAAAACGCAGGAAATAAACAGCGAAGAAGTAACAATAGAAATTACACAAAAAACTGATGATGTTCATCAGTCAATTTATGCAAGCGACTTTGCATTTACACAAATCCATACAACAGCATTGGAGATTTTTGCAAAAAGTAATTTTTCAGTTTCGCAAAGCGAACTTAAATCATTTGCAAAATCAAAAGGCGTATTTATGAACCAGCTTATTGAAAGCATCAATGAAGTATGTTACGAAAATTTGGATGATGTTTTAATTGAGGAAGAAGACGAGTATTACACTATAAACCCCAATTATTATCAAAGACTTTTAGCAAAATGATAGACAACATTAAACCGAAAGAAGCAACATCAATTATCAATTCATTGATTGGTGGCGTAGTTCCTAAAATTGGAGTTCAACACATAACTGTTGGGCGTTCAGAAGAAATCAATGCTGTTGTAGCAGCATTGGAAGATGTGAAGAACGGACACAGTATGGTTAAGTTTTGGATTGGCGACTTTGGTTCAGGCAAATCTTTCATGCTTCACTTGCTGAACACAGTTGCTTTGAAACAAAAATTTGTAGTTGCTAATGCTGACTTTACGCCAGACAACCGCTTGTATTCAAATGACGGAAAAGGGGTAGCTCTTTATTCTGCCCTTATGGATAATGTGGCAATTCAAACCAAACCTGAAGGCGGGGCATTGCCAACCTTAATGGAAAAATGGATTGAACAAATCATTGCAAAAACAGCAGAGGAAAATAAAATTTCATTGACTGAAATTCGTAACGAACAATACTTAAAACTTATTCAAACCAACATAATGAAAACCATCAATGAAATTACTGATGTTGGTGGTTTTGATTTTGGAATGGTGGTTATGAAATACTATGAGGGCTACATAAAAGATGATGAGCAATTGAGAAGAAATGCTTTGAAATGGTTGAAAGGAGAATACAGAACAAAGACAGAAGCAAAGCAAGATTTAGGAGTGAGAGAAGTAATCAATGATTTGAATTACTACGATATGCTCAAGAACTTTTGTAAACTTTTCGTGAGTATGGGTTACAGTGGTTTTATGGTGAACTTAGACGAAGCCATAAATCTTTATAAAATTTCAACCTCTGTAATGAGAGAGAAGAACTATGAAAAAATATTAACCATTTACAATGATTGCTTTCAAGGAAAAGTAACCAACCTGTTTTTCAATTTCGCAGGGACAAAAGAAGTTTTGGAGAATGAACGCAGAGGGCTTTTCAGCTACAACGCTTTAAAGTCAAGACTTGAAACGAATAAATTTGAAACGGCAGAGATAAGAGATTTTGCACAGCCGGTAATTCGTTTAATGCCGCTTGACCATAACGAAATATTTGTGTTACTTAAAAAGCTGAAAGCAATATTTGATTTCAACTACAAAACCGAAATCAAGATTGAGGACAGCGACATTCAACAGTTCATGGAGGAATTATTTAACAAGCCAGGAGCATCTGAATTCTTAACGCCAAGAGAAGTAATCAGAGACTTTCTAAATATTCTAAACATTATTCGACAAAACCCAACGGTGGACAAGAACAAACTTTTTGGTGAACTTGAAATTTCAGATGAAAGACCAAATGAAGTTTCCTTAGACAGCATTGAAGAAATATAATGTCATTTGATTCACTTTCAGAGCCAATACGAAAATACATTCGTGATAAGCGTTGGGAGGAGTTGCGACCAATTCAGACAGCCGCAATTTCAAAAATTCTCACAACAGACGACAACTACATTTTAGCTTCAAGAACTGCATCAGGAAAAACAGAAGCGGCATTTCTTCCAATACTTTCCAAAGTAGATTTTAATGAAACAGGTATTCAGGTGCTTTACATTTCACCGTTGATTGCCTTAATCAACGACCAGTTTTATCGCATTGAAGAACTCTGTAAATACCTTGATGTAACAGTTACAAAGTGGCACGGAGAAGCAAACAAAACTCTCAAAGACAGAATCATTAAACAACCCAACGGAATTGTTTTAATCACTCCCGAATCATTAGAGGCAATGTTTGTAAACAAACCTTTTAATGTGAAGCAACTTTTTTCAAATCTCAAATATGTAGTCATTGATGAAATACATTCTTTCATTGGCACAGACAGAGGAATCCAACTGAAATCAATCTTATCAAGACTACAAAATGTAAATGCAAAACCGTTTAGTATAGTTGGTTTATCAGCAACAATTGGAGATTACGATGAAGCAAAAAAATTTACAGGAAACGAATTGCGCACAAAAGTTTTGTTGGATAGAACAGCGAAAAAAATAAATGTGCTGTTCCGTTATTTCAAAAACAAGAATGAAGAATTGCCTTTAGACCTTTTGAAAGATTTATACATTGAAACGAAAGACAACAAAGTTTTAATTTTCCCCAATAGCAGAGGACGGGCAGAAGAAGTTGCAGTTAAACTCAAAAAGATTTCGGACAGAGTGAAAGGACACTCAAATTATTTCTCACATCATTCATCAGTTGACAAAGAAGTGAGAGAGTATGTAGAGTATTTTGCAAAGAATAATAACCGCCAGAACTTTAGCATTTCTTGCACATCAACTTTGGAATTAGGAATTGATATTGGAACAGTTGATGAAGTTGTTCAAATTGATGCAACACACAGCATTGCTTCTTTGATTCAAAGAGTTGGCAGAAGCGGACGAAAAGACGGAGAAAGCAGCAACTTGTTTTTATATGCAACTAATAAATGGAGTTTGTTGCAATCGTTAGCTTGTTGGTTGTTGTATAAGGAAGGATTTATTGAACCGCCAATATCAACGGCAAAGCCGTATGATATTTTGCTTCATCAAGCATTGTCAATTACCAAAGGACATTCAGGAATTAGATTGTCTGATTTGGTAAAGCAACTAAAAGAGAATTTCACTTTCAATCAAATTGAAGAAAAAGACATTGAAGAAATACTAAATCACTTAATTCAAATTGACTTCTTAGAAAAACTTCAACATGAAGTTATCATTGGAGTTGAAGGAGAGAAAATTGTAAACAATAGAGATTTTTACAGCGTGTTCAAGACAGAAGAAAATTTCAAAATTGTAAATGCTGGAAATACAATTGGAGAAGTTCCATTCTCACCACAAATTATCGAAGATGAAAACATTTTATTGGCGGCTAAAATTTGGAAGATAAAGTTCATTGATTTTAAGTCAAAGAAGATTGAAGTAATACCAGCCAATGACGGAAAGAAGCCAAAGTTTTTTGGTGGCGGCGCTACAATTCATCCGAGAATCAGAGAGAAAATGTTTGAGGTTCTTTACAGCAAAGTTGACTATGATTTTTTAGACCAACCAAGTTGTGACGAAATTGAAACTATGCGTAAGGACTTTTCAGTTTTCAATATTCAAAACATAAAAACCGATAGACCATTACTTACTACTGAAAAGCATTTGCAGCTTTTCACTTTTACCGGAACAAGAATTAACCGAACCTTGCAAATGCTACTAAACCTTGCAGGAATTAAAAACCACCTTGACGACAGTAACAGTTCCTTTGATATTGAAGTTCCGAAGCAAGAATTGTTAGCAAAGTGGAATTTATTATCTCAACCATTTGCTGACATTGACACACACATCACAAACTTGCTAGAAACAACTCCTACTCTATTGGACTTTTCAAAATGGGGGCTTTATCTCCCTCAAACATTTCAAGTAAAACTTATCAAGGACAAATATTTTGACATCCCAAACACAGAACAACTTTTAACTTTAATTCAACCAATAGAAAATAAATAGCATCATGACAACAGAGAAGAAATATTGGCAATGCATTTGCACTCACTTTTTTAATGTTTCTTCCTGATTCATACTTATTTCATACTTCGAATGAACATTCTGCTTGTCTCAATTCTGAATTTCTTTATATTAACTTTGTAAGCAGATAGTTAATGGCTGGTTTGTTAATTGACTTTTGTTTTGCTTAGGCAAAGACGAATTCTTAAAAACCTCATTATTTTTTAGGTAGTTTTTGTAAGAACTAAGACATTACCAAATAATTTTTTGATCGATTTACATTCTCTACATCGACATTTTGAAGTAAATAGCGATCTCTTGCAACTAATAGAAATTTCTTTCTGTAAGTTCATGTTGTAATTAGGACAACTGACTAGTCATTTATCAGTAATATCACTTTGATAAAACTATCAAAATGAAGAAACTGATTTATATTTCATTATTGTTCATCTCTGTCCATTCTCATGCACAGATCGATAACCTGAGTAATCTAAGTGCCGAATGGATGCGTACCGGTGCACGAAACGCTGCTACCAACGGAACAGACATTGCTGTTTACAACCCTGCCGGTTTAACAAAAATGGAAGCGGGTTTACATATTAATTTTAGCAATCAAAGTTTGTTTCGTAAACCTTCACACTCTTATGATATGGGTTTGGGTGAAGGAGAAAAAACATTTTCTCAAAATGGCAGCGATCCGTTTTTGCCTGAACTTTATTTATCATTCAATAAAAATAATTGGGCATTTTTCGGAGGAGCTTATATTTCCGGAGGAGGAGCAACAATAAATTATACCGATGGTTCTTTTACGACTGACCTGATCGCCTTACAAGTTATTCAATCTGCCGGCGGAGCATATATGAATGTTAAGAATCAATCGTTGAAAGCGAATTCAATGTATATGACTTTTATGGGTGGGGCGGCAGTTTCTGCAACAAAAAATTTATCATTCTCTTTTGCCCTTCGAAATGTTAATGCAAAAAATAAAACTCAGGGAGAAATGACTCTTACAGCTTCTCCGTTTGATCTCCCGGATCAAACACTTGCTATTGATTACAATGAAAATGCAAATGGTTTTGGAGCAACAATAGGATTCAATATTTTTTGTAATGAAAAATTAACAATAGCCGGTCGCTATGAAAGTAAAGTAAAACTGGATTTTAAAACAGTACAGGTTACCGACGACTTTGGTATTACCACCGATGGACAAAACAACAGACGCGATCTGCCTGCTGTTGCAGCACTAGGAGCTTCGTACCAGATAAACACAAACATCCGTTCTTATTTTGATTTCAACTATTATTTTCAGACGGGAGCCGATTGGGGAAAATCAACAATGGCAACCAATGAAGAGCCGTTGTCATCACTTGCAGGAAATGTATACGGAATAGGAGCAGGAATTGAATGCAATATCTCACCAAAATTCACAGCAAGTATTGGTGGTGGTTATTCAAAATATATGTTTAAGGATAAAGATGGCTACTATACTCATTTAGGAACATTAGAAGTTATGCAGGATAATAATGCAAACATCAATACAGGTTTTGCTTTTCAGGCAACGAAAAAAATGAAAATCAATGCCGGGTATATGCATACATTTTGGGCAAAAGACCAAACAATAAAAGCACTACTTGCTCAACCTCTGGATGTAAATATTAAAGTGAACAATAGTTTAAATGCTATTGCTTTGGGGGTAGAATTGAGTTTCTGATTTGGGTTATTAGAATTTAGATATGAGATTTGAGATATTTGATATAATAAATTAGAAATTTGTTATTTGTTATTTTAATTAGGGAGTTTTTATTTTTGTTTGAATCTGAATACGAATAAATATGACCTTTTTTAGACCTCGTTTTTGGGATAATTTCGCATTGTTTTTGGAATATTTTAAAATCATTAATTGATCGATATTCCTTAAATAACCAAAAATTAATGACTAATTACTAATCCCTAAAAATCAACACACTGTAAGCCAAATATATAGGTATAAAGAAGGCTTTTATTTTGTGCTTTTTAAAATTTACATTAGGTTTGATTTTCAAAACCGCTACAGCATTGAGTTGCTGAAGTGTTAACTTTGTCTGCATGAAGTCGAAAGAAGTACCAGTAAAAAATAAAGCCGCAGTTGAGGGTCCGATGAACCTTAAAGAAATTGAAAGTCTTATAAAATTTGTTCAGAGCAGTGGAGCTGCAGAAGTTAGTATTGAACAAAAAGATTTCAAAATAACAATTAAAACTTCGCATGGTGGAGTGTCAACTCATTCCACGCAGCCGGTTATTCAGCAAGATCAAGTACATCAGGTTCCGGTTATACAGCCTGCACCTCAAATGCCTGTTGTTGAAATTCCAAAAGTTTCGGAAGAATCAAAATACATTACCATTAAATCACCGATGATTGGAACATTTTATCGTTCTGCATCTGCTGATAAACCGGTATATGTAAATATTGGTGATGAAATAAAGCAAGGACAAGTTTTATGTATTATCGAAGCGATGAAACTATTCAATGAAATTGAATCAGAAATATCCGGGAAAATTGTAAAAGTGTTGGTCGATAATTCTACACCAGTGGAATATGATCAACCTTTGTTTTTAGTAGACCCTAAATAATCAATTTGTCGAACGGCCGTTTGATTGTAAATATTTTTCCATTCATAAAAATTTATGTTTAAAAAAATCCTTATAGCCAACAGAGGGGAAATTGCATTACGAATCATTCGTACATGCAAAGAGATGGGCATTCATACTGTAGCTGTTTATAGTACCATAGATAAAGACAGTTTACATGTTCGATTTGCAGATGAGGCTGTTTGTATCGGACCTCCTCCGGGGCGTGATTCGTATCTTAACATTCCGAGAATTATTGCAGCAGCAGAAATAACAAATGCAGATGCTATTCATCCGGGTTATGGTTTTCTTTCGGAGAATTCAAAGTTCAGTGCAATATGTGCCGAACATGGAATAAAATTTATAGGAGCAACACC
Organism: Bacteroidota bacterium; assembly: GCA_031417555.1. Lineage (GTDB taxonomy): Bacteria > Bacteroidota > Bacteroidia > AKYH767-A > 2013-40CM-41-45 > JADKIH01. The sequence continues at coordinate 7,127 of JANOVV010000034.1, read as the reverse complement.
CGATCAGATTGATATGATGGGTGACAAATCGAATGCAAAGAATACCATGAAGAGCAGCGGTGTTCCAACTATACCGGGAAGCGAAGGCTTGATCACTGATTTGAAATCGGCTTTGAAAATTGCCAAGCAAATTGGGTATCCCGTAATAATAAAAGCAACAGCCGGTGGTGGCGGAAGAGGAATGCGTATCGTCTGGAAGCCGGAAGAGTTTGATAATTTATGGAGTTCGGCAAAACAAGAAGCCGGAGCGGCATTTGGAAATGATGGAATGTATCTTGAAAAATATATTGAAGAACCGCGACATATTGAAATTCAAATTGCCGGTGATCAATACGGAAAAGCTTGTCATTTAAGTGAGCGTGATTGTTCAATACAACGCAGACATCAAAAGCTTGTTGAAGAAACTCCATCTCCATTTATGACGGTTGAGTTACGCGACAGAATGGGAGAGGCTGCTATTAAAGCTGCACTTGCAGTAAAGTATGAAGGAGTTGGTACTGTTGAATTTTTAGTGGATCGTCATCGTAATTTTTATTTTATGGAGATGAATACCAGGATTCAGGTGGAGCATCCGATAACAGAAGAAGTAATCAACTACGATTTAATTAAAGAACAGATAAAAATTGCCGCCGGCATGCCCATCTCAGGAAAAAATTATTTTCCAAACCTTCATGCTATTGAATGCAGAATAAATGCAGAAGATCCTTATAATAATTTTCGTCCTTCACCGGGAAGAATTACCAACCTGCACGTACCGGGCGGTCATGGGGTAAGAGTTGATTCCCACATTTATGCCGGTTACCTTATTCCTTCAAACTATGATTCTCTGATTGCTAAATTAATTACTGTAGCACAAACACGTGATGAGGCACTCAATACTATGGAACGGGCTTTGAGTGAATTCGTCGTTGAAGGGATTAAAACAACCATTCCATTTCATCAGCAACTAATGCGTAATGAAGCTTTCCGAAAAGGAAACTATACGACAAAGTTTATGGAGAGTTTTGTGCTGGAGGAGTAGGGAGTTGTTAGTCTTGAGTATATAGTTCCTGATAAATAACAACACAGCTTATTTAATAGTGCTGCAAAAAAAAATTAATACTTCCTGTATCGATCATACAAAACCTGTACAAATGCTTGTCCATCGACTCGCATACTGTCGAGATGAGACATTGAAACATTGTATGACCGGGCAATAAATTTTTTCCTGTTATAAGAATACCCAAACCAATATTCCGGATCAATCCACCCAAGAAGATGATCGATCTGGTAATAAGCAAATTGTTTTGTCGTGGGATTAAGCAAATTTTTACTCCATTCAAATTGTTTTGCTTCTGATATATTTAACTGAGGTAATAATGTGCCTGCAAGATCGTGGTGTCCGCCCAGTTTAGTAACAATGGCTCCTCTGAATTCCGGCTTGATAACTTCTCCATAAAATAAAAAAGGAATGCGGTGGCTTTCCGGATAATAAACATTTTTATGAAGAGGAAGACTGTGTCCATGATCTGCCGCAATAATGAAAAGCGTATTTTTATACCAGGATTCCGATTTTACTTTTTCAAAATACTCACCGAGCATAGCATCGGTATAAGCAGAAGAATTGCGAAACCTGTCAGCATCACTCTTCCCCGGAAATCTATTTGGACCAGGAATATCAAATGGTTCATGATTACTAAGTGTCATCAGCGTCGAAAAAAACGGTTGCTTACTCTTATTTAAATCTTCCACTTGCCTCTTTAGAACATCTCCGTCATGAACACCCCATCCTCCTCTTTCCGCTGAATCCGGAAAATTCTTTTCATCGATAATTGTTTCAAATTTCTGATTAAAACAATATGTGTTTAGGTTTGAAAAATTACTTTCTCCTCCATAATAAAAAGATGTTGAATATCCTCTATTCAAAAATATAACCGGCAAGGATGGAAGGTTGTTGGATTTTTCTGTGGACCGCATGATGGAATAGTAAGGTGTCGCAGGCCATCCGTTTAAAAGAGATACGATACCCTGATCGGTTCGCGTACCGCTTGCATAAATGGAATTAAAAAAAACTCCTTCCCCAATAAGCTGATCAAGAGTCGGCGTAATTCCTTTTTCACCTCCCAGAGCGTGTACGATATCTGCTGTAAAACTTTCGAGAATGATAATAACTATGTTCGGTCGGTTGGTTATTAAAATGCGAGGGAAAGAATCGGTATCACAAGAAAAAAGATTTTTAACTTTTTTTTCGGCTTCAGCCTGTGGTGATGTTTCAAAAGGATTACCGGAGAATAATCCTGCCCGGTATATATCATTGGCAAGATGCCAGGCCGGATTCACTGCTGTTTGATTTACAAAATTATTATCAGAGACACTTACCAGGCTTTCATTCATCGGCAACATTTGTAAACCTCCGCGTAGCAAAATCGTAGAAATAAAAACAAGAACCACCCAATGAATGGATTTGATTAATGGTGTTCCAGCTACCGGTTGTAAAAACTGAAAGGCATATTTTCTGAAAAAATATATCGCTGTTATAATGAAAACTGTCAATGAAATTAGTACAATAATCATTTGAGGGATCGTGAATGAAGAAGATATTTCCGAAAAATCCTTTAAATAAGAAAGCGCTCTGAAATTAATCAGGCTTCCCCAATAATGATATAACAGAATATTTGCTGGAAGAATTAAACAAAAGATTAAAAGAATAAAAAGCAAGTAATAATATTCTGCCTTAATGATCCATTTAGCAGGTCGGAATAAAAAAATACCTGTAAGTAGTAATGATGGTAAAAGTGCATAGGCGATTACTGAAAAATCCATTCGCATTCCAGGAGTAAAAGCAGGCAGTGCTTTGATAAGTGAAAACGAGGCTTCCTGATTATAATTAAAGAGGAGAAAAATAAAGCGTGCAAATGCAAAGAGTATTAAATAGAAAATTATTATACGGAAAAAGTGCAGATATGTTTTTTTCAAATGACTACTTTATTGAGCTTTGTGAAAACCTTTGTGTGCTTTGTGGTAAAAAAATTTAACCACAAAGGTCTCTAAGAAAAATGATCACAAAGTTCACAAAGATAAAATAATTACAGAATCTCCTTAATTTGCTTTTCTATTTCATAGGAAAATGAAAATAAATTTTTACGCAAGTATCGTTTCAGCAATGAAATGTCTAATAGCATTTTTAATTGCTTCGGCATCGAAATGGCATTCATTGAAAAGTTCTTTCTGTTCGCCGTGTTCAATAAACCGATCGGGGATTCCAAGACGCTTTACAGATGCAGAATAATTATGTTCCATCATAAACTCACCGATAGCAGAACCGAAGCCACCTATTAAACAACCATCTTCTACAGTAACGATCTTTTTAAATTTAGAAAAAATTTCGTGCAACAATTCTTCATCGAGTGGTTTTACAAAGCGCATATCGAAATGAGCAGGAGACAATCCTTCTTTTTCAAGATCAGCGCAAGCTTTTACAGCAAAATTTCCCGGATGGCCAATGGTAAGAATGGCGACTTCTTCGCCATCTTTAATTAATCTTCCTTTTCCAATTTTAATTTTTTGAAACGGCGCATGCCAATCGGCAAGAACTCCATTTCCTCTCGGATAGCGTATTGAAAACGGGCCATTTGTTTCAGGTAACTGTGCTGTGTACATAAGATTTCTTAGCTCATGTTCATTCATCGGAGAAGAAACGACCATGTTTGGGATACAACGCATGTATGCCAGGTCAAAAGCTCCATGATGTGTTGCACCATCGGCACCTGCAAGTCCTCCTCTGTCGAGGCAAAAAACGACGTGAAGATTCTGAAGTGCAACATCGTGAATAACCTGATCATACCCTCTTTGTAAAAAAGTAGAATAAATATTACAGAAAGGAATCATTCCCTGCGTCGCAAGTCCGGCAGAAAAAGTAACTGCATGCTGTTCGGCAATGCCAACATCAAATGCCCGATCAGGCATAGCTTTCATCATTATATTCAAAGAACATCCCGAAGGCATTGCCGGCGTAATACCAACAATCTTTGGATTTGTTTCTGCTAGTTCTACAATACTTTTTCCAAAAACATCCTGATATTTTAACGGCTGTGGAGTATTGTTGACCGGTTTAAAAATTTCTCCGCTGATCTTATCAAATAATCCGGGTGCATGCCAACGAGTTTGATCTTTTTCTGCAAGATCATACCCTTTTCCTTTTACGGTGAGGCAATGAAGAATTTTTGGGCCGGGAATGTTTTTCAGATCATCTAATATTTTTACAAGTCGGTTTACATCGTGTCCGTCGACCGGACCAAAATAACGGAAACGCAACGATTCAAATAAATTACTCTGATTCAAAAAAGTTGTCTTTACTGCATTCTCAATTTTAGATGCTATGTCTTGAGCATTAGGTCCGAACTTACTAATCTTTCCTAAAAGTTTCCAGATTTCATCCTTCACTTTATTATAAGTATGAGAAGTGGTAATGTCGGTGAGATATTCTTTCAATGCGCCGACATTCGGATCGATGCTCATGCAATTGTCGTTGAGCACAACAAGTAAATTTGAATTTTCTACGCCGGCATGATTAAGTCCTTCGAAAGCTAAACCTGCAGTCATAGCACCGTCGCCGATAACTGCTATATGTTTTCTTTCATTTTCACCTTTCAAACGCGAAGCGACTGCCATTCCGAGTGCGGCTGAAATCGAAGTAGAAGAATGTCCTACACCGAATGTATCGTATTCACTTTCGCTTCTTTTTGGGAAACCGCTAAGCCCTCTGTAAATTCGGTTTGTATAAAAAATATCCCGGCGGCCTGTGAGAATTTTATGGCCATAAGCCTGATGACCGACGTCCCAAACCAACTGGTCGTAGGGAGTATTGAAAACATAATGTAAAGCGACTGTTAATTCGACTACGCCGAGAGAAGCGCCAAAATGGCCACCATTAACCGAGACTATATCGATAATAAAATCGCGTAATTCACGGCTTACTTCCTGAAGATCAGCCTCTTTTAAGAGTCTCAGATCCGCAGGTTTGTTAATGTCTTTAAGTAATTTTCCGGGTCTAATTTCCATAGAGTTACAAAGATAAGTAATAGAATTAGCTTCTTAATAACTATCGATACCGTTAATTGTTGAATTCGTTAATTAGGTGATATAATTTTCGTTTTTTTGCATATTGACAAACAACTTTTTACCTAAATGATGTATTTAATTATGAGAATATTCGCTTTGCGAAACTTAGCTCTCTTTGCGGTTCAATCCACTGTTGAATTTAACCACAAAGAGCACAAAGACCCACAAAGACCCACAAAGAAAATTAAATAAATTATTTTGGTATATCTCAATCAATTATCATTTATTGCATTATTTAAGACTTTATTTAACTAATAAACTTATTAGCGAATTAAAAAAAATGAAACATATCCGAATTATTGAATTATTAAACTCTATTGCTTTTGACAAAACTGTTGAAGTAAAAGGTTGGGTGCGTACAAAGAGAGGTAATAAACAAATCGCTTTTATTGCAGTGAATGATGGATCAATTATTCATTCCATTCAAGTTGTTGCTGAAATTTCAAAATTCGATGAAGAGCTTTTGAAAAAAATCACAACAGGAGCAACAATTATTGTTAAAGGGAAATTAGTAAAATCTCAGGGACAAGGTCAGGCAGTAGAGGTCCAGGCTGAAACTATTGAAGTAGTAGGTGAAGCTGATGAGACTTTTCCTTTACAGAAGAAAGGACATTCTTTGGAGTTTCTTCGTGAGATTGCTCACCTTCGCCCGCGTACGAATACATTTGGAGCAGTATTTCGTATTCGTCACCACATGACTTTTGCCATTCATAAATATTTTAATGATCGTGGATTTTTTAATTTACACTCTCCGATTATTACCGGATCGGATGCTGAAGGGGCAGGAGAGATGTTTAGGGTTACTACGCTTGATTTAAAAAATCTTCCTAAGACAGAAGATGGAGAAATTAATTACAAAGAAGATTTTTTCGGCAAGACAACGAATCTGACAGTGAGTGGCCAGCTAGAGGGAGAACTAGCGGCAATGGCATTAGGGAAAATATACACCTTCGGTCCGACATTCCGTGCGGAGAATTCGAATACACCAAGGCATCTCGCCGAATTCTGGATGATAGAACCGGAGATGGCCTTTTATGATATCACCGATAATATGAATCTTGCAGAAGATTTTTTAAATTATCTTATTCAGTATGCGCTCGACAATTGTGCTGATGATCTTGAGTTTTTAAATACGCAGTACGACAAAGAATTACTTAATCGTTTGCGTTCAGTTATTTCACAACCATTCGAAAGACTTACCTATACAAAGGCAATAGATGTTCTTACTTCTTCTGGAAAAAAATTCGAATTCCCTGTGAGTTGGGGAACAGATCTTCAAAAAGAACATGAGAATTTTTTAGTAGAACATTTTAAACGCCCTGTAATTCTTACCGATTATCCAAAAGTGATTAAAGCTTTTTATATGAAACAAAACGACGACGGCAAAACCGTTCGTGCTATGGATATATTATTTCCATGGATAGGAGAACTTATCGGAGGTTCGCAGCGAGAGGACAATTATGAAAAACTTGTCACGCGTATGCGCGAGATGAATATTCCTGAGCAAGAAATGTGGTGGTATTTAGATACACGTCGCTATGGAAGTTGCATTCATGCAGGCTTCGGACTGGGTTTTGAGAGATTGATTCTTTTTATTACAGGAATGACGAATATCAGAGATGTAATACCGTTTCCGCGGACACCGGGGAATGCGGAGTTCTAGAATCAGGTATCGAGTATCAAAAAATAAAAATTTACAAGTTTACAAACAAGTTTAATTTTTTTCCATAACAATAGTTTTCCTGTGTTTTTGGAAAATTTTCCCAAACAATATATTTCATTCTATTTGACCTGTTAGATTATTAAAAAAAATCAGGAATTATATTTGAAACTTTTTTATATTTGGTTCTATTTTACAGATTAGGGTATAAAATATTTTTATTAAAATTATTTCTAAATAATATTTCTATGAAAAAAATCTTCAAGATTCTTGGCATTTTTGTTTTAATTGTTGCCGTATTAGCCGGTGGTTTTGCAGCTTTCATAGCTATACGAGGCATACCTAAATATGAGGTTAATGTTCCCGA
>JANOVV010000033.1:0-50679 GCA_031417555.1 Bacteroidota bacterium | reverse complement strand
CATGCCCGTATCCAATTTGATATGAATTTTGAATGGATCACCTTCATGTTTTCTTAAAACATCTTGCAATTGATTATGAATCCGGAAATCATGAGTTTCGAATTAATGCTTCGATATAAACTCGAACCTGAAATTTATAATTTTCGTTTACTTAATCAATTGCAGGATGTTTTAAGAAAACATGAAGGTGATCCATTCAAAATTCATATCAAATTGGATACAGGCATGCACAGACTGGGCTTCGGAGAAGAAGATATTAATGAATTAGTTGTACGATTGAATAATAACAAGAATATAAAAGTACAGTCAATATTCTCTCATTTGTCTTCCAGTGATGAAGCCGAACATGATGGCTTCACAAATATTCAGATACAGCGTTTACAAAAAATGAGTAATGAGATTACGCAAAATTTTACTTATCGCGTAATGAGACATATTCTTAATTCATCCGGAATTCTTCGCTTTAATGAAGCTCAATTTGAAATGGTTCGTTTGGGAATTGGACTATATGGTTTTTCCTCGACATCCTATGAGCAACAACAATTGCAACAGGTTGCAACATTGAAAACAACAATTTCACAAATTCGAAATGTCCCGGCAAATGAGACTATAGGTTATAACCGTAAAGGAAAGTTAAAGCGAGATACCGTACTAGCAACGGTTGCGATTGGATATGCAGACGGAATCAGCCGCCGCCTTGGAAATGGAAATGGCAAAATGATGATTAACGGCAAGCTTGCTCCAATTATCGGAAATGTCTGCATGGATATGTGTATGCTTGATATAACAGATATTCAAGCTCGTGAAGGTGATGAAGTAATTGTTTTCGGAGCAGATTATCCTGTAACAATAATGGCAGATGCTATTGGTACAATTCCTTATGAAGTTTTGGTCAGTGTTTCTCAAAGAGTAAAGAGAGTTTATTTTCAGGAATGATAAAGAGTATCAAGTATCAAGTATCAAGTATCAAGTATCAAGTATCAAGTATCAAGTATCAAGTATCAAGTATCAAGTATCATAAAAAAAATTATTTTTTCATAAACTGTTTTCCAAATAAATAAAAATAGTAATAAAAAAATCTTGATACCTGATACTTGATTCTTGATACAATTAGAAATACCTCGGCATCATATTGTAGTTTTTTACTCTTCCTCCTCTTTTTATATAAGAGACGTACGAAAGATTTATTTCGAAACCATTGGAGGAGCCTGCAAGTTTTGATAATGTTGATGTGTTGATATCATAACTAAGTCCAAGCCCAAGGGTGCTAAATTCAAAGCGGGCGGAAACAACAACAGCATCATTCCAACGATAAAAAGCTCCGCCGTAAAAATAAGCTTCCTTCATAATATTTCTGTAAAGAGATTTAAATTGAGTTTTATTTTTAAAATAACCTCCTGCTAAAATTTCTTTTTGTTTTCCCTGAAGAACAATAAGCAACTTTGGTAAAATCCATGTCTGATAGCTTTTGTCTAAACTAATTTCACCACTTGAATGGACTGTAATTTTTCTTCTCAGAGGAGTTTCGGCCAGTGTATAGAAACTTACATTGGGGCTTCCAACGTGCGACATTGAAGCTCCGATATTGAAAGAGTTATACTCATTTGGTAAATAATAATATAAAACTCCGGCACTAAAATCGATATAACTAAATTGTTGCAATTGAATTGCTTCTCCGGAAGAAAGGAGAGGATCGAAAGCATTTCCATCCCATTGATTGTCCCATGTCGCTTTGGTAAGGTCAATTGAATTTTGATTCAGTCCGGTTTGAAACCCAAGAGAAAAATAATTATTATTTTGATCATCAAAAGCTTTTGTATAGGAAATCGACCCCTGAATATTTGTCGATTTAAATCCAGATGTACCTGCTTTATCCTGATAAACCATCAATCCAATCCCAAAATAATTATCCTGTATTTTTGTTTTTTTTATTGGAGCATCCACAGAAATATGCATTGTCTTATATCCGTTTCCAAGAACTGACCATTGGCTTCGATAGGTATTACTGATGCGGGCATTGCCTTCAAAAACACCTGTCAGTGCGGGATTAATCTGTAAAGGTGCATAACTAAATTGCGAAAAATGAGGATCCTGGGCTTTCAGAGATGTCGGTATACCAAACATCATAACTGTGATACATAAAGTGTAAAAAATTTTCTGGAAAAATCTTCTCATCGAAAATTGGATTTCATTTTTAACGAACTAATGTAATTGTACCGGATTGACTCACCGATCGTTTATCTGAATAACTAATTGTAATAACATAGGTAAACACTCCTGGATCTACTATTTCTCCTTTATAGGTTCCGTCCCATCCAATCAATGAATTTGTAGTTTCAAATATTTTTTCTCCCCATCGGTCAAATACAATTAATCTTATGTTGCTCAAATTATTTCCTCTCACGAAAAGATAATCATTTTTTCCATCGCCATTTGGTGAAAATGTATTGGGAATAAAAATAGCGTTATCTTTTAAAACAGTAATTGTTACCTGCCTGAACGATGTACATCCTGCACCATCACTTATTGAAACTGTATAGGTAGTTGTTTGTGAAGGTGTAGCAATAGGGTTTGAAATATTTATATCATCGAGTCCTGTCGATGGTGTCCAGGAATAATTAATTCCTCCACTTGCATTTAATTGATACGACGACCCGAAATTAATGGCAGTATCAGAACTTACAGAAGCATTTGGTAAAAACTGAACATTCACATCTGAGTATTTAATTATTGTATCAGAACCGTATTGATTAGTAACAATAAGTTGAACATCAAATATTCCTTCGTTGGAATAACAAACATTTGGATTTGCCGAGGAAGAGTTAATACTTAGTGATCCCGGAAAATACCATTGGTAAGAAGTTATTGGGCCATTGGATGAATTATCCGTAAAAGAAAGACAGTATTGCGGACAAGATTGAACAGGAGTACTATTAAAATCTGCCACAGGCAAAGGACAGGTAACAACATTCATGTATGAAGTTTTTACCATGGTATCTGTCCCATATTGATTAAAAACAATAAGTCTTACGTCATAAAATCCAGGAGTAAAATAACAAATGGGTGGAGGAGTTGGTGAAGCACTAGAAGAAGGAGAACCTCCGGGAAAGAACCAACTCCATCCGGTTGCACCGTTAGTGCTAAGGTCGGAGAAGTTTACACAGGAACGTTCACAGAAGACTGTTAGATCGGCTTGAAAATCTGCCGTCGGAGGAATGCATGGATTTACTTGGATTGAAGCATTTGATGTGTCGGTTCCATTAATCAATTGAACAGTAAAAGTGCCGGGATTAGGGTAACAGATAGAAGATGGATTTTGTTGAGTGGAAGTTGAAGGAGTCGCTCCATTGAAAATCCAATTATAAGGCCCGCCGGGATCTGTAAAAAAATCTATACATGTATTTGTACAAATATCCGTATCACTAGCGGTAATTGTCGTAACAATTCCAAGATTATAAACAGCAATACTATCAATAGCGAATGAAGGATTTGTTCCGGCACCTCCATTATCATTCTTCCAAAGAAAACCTAATTTTACATTTGCAGTAGATGGTAATACAGGTAATAAAACTGAAAATCTTTCCCAAAGTACTGAACCGGTTCCACAGGTGGTTGTTCGAGGTGGGTCTGCAATTGCGGAAGACCATGCGCTTCCATCATAAAAATACACCAATACATTATCAGAATCTATAGGTGTATCGGCATATTCAATGTAATTAAATACTAAAAGATTAGAACTTTGGCCGGGCATAGAGAATGAAGGAGATTCAACACGCTTATTTGTTTCAACGGCATTTTGGAATCCTCCGGGATCATATACGGCACCGCAATCACCGGTCGGACAAATTATTCCTGTAAGAGCATTAGGAGAATTTGAAACATTTCCTACATGAAGAGACCGATTTGTATAAACAGCATTCGAATGACATCCCGGAACAGCACATGAATTTGCCGAAAGACCGGGTTCGGTTGCACTTATATACCATTCGTTTGCAGCTGAATCATTAACGCCAACATTGGTTACAGTCCAGGCACCATTTGAAGTAATAAAACCATTTGCTAATGTTCCCTGATCGCATACGCCAGGTGCAGTATTTCCAAATGTTTCAATAAAAATTGTCGACTGCGCTTTAGATTTCCCGGAAAAAATAAACAGAAAAAAGATTATACAGTAAAATAAAAAATAACATGTTTTTTTATTGCAAATTCTGTAGATCATATGCTTTGAAAAAAGAAACAAATTACAACATTTTTAGAAGAATAACTTTTTTTCATTTTTTGAATTGTTCAACAAAGCGATAAAGATTAAAATAAGGTTCTTGTTTGGCTTTTTCCAGTCTTTTTTTAATGTCTTCGCGTTTAATTCCCTGCATTCTATAATTTCTTAATAGCTGATAAATTTTTTCAGTAAGTAAATATGATTTTTTCTCATTGAATTGGCCTGACTTAATATGAAGCAGCACTTTTTCGAAAAGTTCACCAATTCCTTGTTCTGAAGTAGCAATAGTAGCGATAACGGGAACACTCCATCCAGAATCAGATTTGTATGTCAGCATTTTTTTCAGGTTGTTGACTAAAGTTGCGGCTCCTTCCCTATCGGATTTATTGACAACAAAAATATCTGCTATTTCCATAATTCCGGATTTCATTGCCTGAATGTCATCCCCGGATTCAGGAACGACGATGACAATAGTAGTATCGGCTAAACCTGCAATTTCAACTTCCGACTGACCAACGCCTACCGTTTCGATAATAATGAAATCAAAATCAGACGCTCTTAATACATCTGTTATTTCTATAATCTTTTCAGACAAGCCTCCGAGAGAGCCTCTTGCGGCAATTGAGCGGATAAAAATATTTTCATTATTGAAATGCTCAGACATACGAATGCGATCGGCGAGCAATGAACCATAGTTAAAAGGGGAAGTAGGATCTACAGCAATAACCGCTGCTTTCTTGTTTATAGAAATTATGTGACGTAAAAAAGCATTAATGAGTGTGCTTTTTCCTGCACCGGGAGGACCTGTGAAACCAAGTATTGGGGTTTCTTTGAGTTGAATTTGTTTTAATAAATTTTCAGAACCTTCCATTTCATTTTCTACCATGGTGATAGCTCTGGCTAACGATTTACGGTCGCCATTGTTAATTGAAATAGTAAGTGCTTGTAGGTCTTCAGGGAAATTATTCATTGTTTTGTTCTTCAACAAAGAAACAAGAAACGAAGGTTACTACCAACCGGAAACAGAAATATACCTAACTTGCAGCAGTTGATAAGTTATGATAAAACTTTCATCCGTAATAATCACTTTTAACGAAGAACGCAATATCGGCAGGTGTATCGAATCGCTTGCCGGAATTGCTGATGAAATTGTTGTTGTTGACTCCGGTTCTACAGACAAAACAGAAGCCATTTGCAGATCTTTAGGTGTAAAATATATTCATCATACATTCGAAGGATACGGTGAACAAAAAAACTTTGGTAGCAGCAACTGTTCATTTGATTATATTTTATCTCTGGATGCCGACGAAGCTTTATCTTCCGAATTAAAAGAATCAATTTCAGCGTTAAAAAATAATTGGGATAAAGACGGTTATTCATTTAACCGCCTAACAAATTATTGTGGAAAATGGATTCATCATTGCGGTTGGTATCCGGACAGTAAACTCCGTCTTTTTAAAAAAAATAAAGCTAAATGGTCAGAATCGAAACTACATGAAAAATTAATTCTGAATGATCCTGAAAATTGTGAATCTATTAAAGGCGATCTTCTACATTATTCATATTTTTCAATTGAAGAACACATTAAACAAGTAAATAAATATACGGCAATAGCATCGAAAGATGATTTTAAAGATGGCAAACGTTCATCGATTATAATGATTTTATTTGCCCCCGTGATTCGTTTTATTCGGGATTACTTTTTTCTTCTGGGTTTTCTAGATGGATATTATGGTTTTATAATCTGCCGGATATCGGCACATGCTTCTTTTATTAAATATGCTAAACTTTACGAATTACAAAAAACAAAAAACAAACATTGAACGTCAAAAAATTACGCACCATTATCATCAGCCGCACCGATGCTATAGGTGATGTTGTGCTTACCTTACCGATGGCTTCGATAATCAAAACCATTTTAGGTAACGATGTAAAAGTGTTGTTTTTTGGAAGAACATATACCTATCCTGTTATAAGTTGTTGTGACTCCATTGATGGATTTATTAACTATGACACATTCCTTGGCTTTGATAAAAAAGGACAGGTGGATTTTTTAAAAGGATATAATGCTGATGCAATTATTCATGTTTTTCCGAGAAGTAATATTGCAATGGCTGCAAAGAAAGCCGAAATCGGGGAACGAATAGGTACTACCAATCGATTATATCATTGGTTTTCGTGCAACAAGTTGGTTGCATTGAAAAGAAAAAACACTTCTTTTCACGAAGCGCAATTAAATATTAGATTACTAAAACCTTTGGGGCATTCAGGTAAAATTTCTCTTTCAGAAATAATCAATCAATATCATTTTAATAATCTTCCTGAATTATCTAAAAAAAATTCCTCTTTATTATCAACAGATAAATTTAAATTAGTAATTCATCCAAAATCAAATACAAGTGCAAGAGAGTGGGATATCAATAATTATCTCGACTTGATACGTTATTTACCGGATAAAAAATTTCAGTTTATAATTACAGGCGGTAAAAACGAAGAAGCATTAATCAATGAATGGGTAAAAAAATTACCATCACATGTCGTAAATCTCTCAGGTAAACTCAACTTAGAAGAATTAATTGCATTATTAAACATTTGTGATGGAATAATTGCTGCGAGTACAGGCCCCTTGCATATTGCAGCTGCTTTGGGAAAATTTGTTTTAGGAATATTTCCTCCAATCCGTCCAATGAGTCCGGTACGATGGGCTCCTCTTGGTAAAAAAGCCGGGTATTTGGTTGTAGAAAAAAAATGTTCGGATTGCAGAAATGCTCCTGACAAATGTCACTGCATCAACGACATTACTCCTAACATGGTTGAGAAACAGATTCTTCAATGGATCAAATAGCTTTTTTTGCAGTTTCCGGTTTTCCAAATAAGAGAAGTGAAAAGAAAAATGCAACAAAAGTTGCACCTGCCTGTGTCTCTAATGTATCTTCTGATATCATTGATATAATACTAATGAGAAAAAATGCTGCAAAAAGAAATCCTATTTTTCGCCTATACACAAACAAGGGATAAAAAAATGCAAGTAAAAAATAAACGAAGCCTGTAATACCAAATGCTACCATAATAGCGAGATATTGATTGTGTGAACGCAATTGGTGTTGGGAATCCAAAGCAGTATTCATTTTAATATATTGTTGTCGGTAGGCCGTGGGCATATCGCCGGTACCAACTCCAATTAATAAATTTGAAGATGCAATTCCCATAGCTGCTTTCCAAAATTCAAAACGTTGTGTTACGGAGTGCCCGTTAGGATCTCCTCCTTTAATAAAAAGATCAAATTCCCACATGATTTGAAGAAGTCGGGCACGCATGCTTGATATCTCCTGATAATTTACATTGGCAATTCCTCTTTCAATGGAATGGATTTCTTTGATATTAAGTTTACTCAATCCTTCGGCATCCTTTCGCAAACCCTTGCTTGATAAAAAACGAATCAACGTATATTTTAATGGTTGTTTTCTTTCGTCGGTTGAATCATACTTAATGGTACTTATTTTATTCCAACTTGATCTGAGCTCTTCATCACATACGTAAACCCATACCGGGTATCCATTTTCATAATGTGGATCCTTAAGATTAAAGTTATAGTCATTACCCAGTTTTGTTTTCTCGGTTATATTAATTGGATAGGGATGATTAATATAAAAATCACTTACAAACTTTTCGAGAACAAATATAAAAGTCAGCGGTAACAAAAGAATTGTTGTGGTTAGAATGATTCTGAATTTCAATTCACCTGATGTGAAGCCATGATAAAGAAGAAGAACCAATCCGGTAATAGAAAATATTAATACTCCGGTAACAGATTCAACAATAATCAGGAAGACGAGGAACCAGATTATCAATAAAACCGCTAAAAATTTTTGTGTTGATTTTATTGTCTTTTTTTCCCGAAATGCCAGCCATATCAATATATAAATTGAAAGGCATGTGAATAGTGCAAACCGAATGT
The DNA here is from genome assembly GCA_031417555.1 of Bacteroidota bacterium. GTDB lineage: Bacteria > Bacteroidota > Bacteroidia > AKYH767-A > 2013-40CM-41-45 > JADKIH01. The sequence continues at coordinate 42,502 of JANOVV010000033.1, read as the reverse complement.
GTGAAATATTAAAAATAAAAATATCTCTTATATCATAAATATTGCGATAGATGATTCCTGACAGTACTGCCATGCTTACCATGGTTCCGCAAAAAACCGAAAAAACAAAAGTTAATAATAACCACCGAAATTGATTGGATGATAAAGGTTTGCTACCTGCTATGATCAGCGGGAGAACAAGAATTGGAAGTTTTATTCTCAGGTCTTTTAATCCATCATTCAAATCCATTGTCCATAACAGGCCAATCAAATGAAGCAACCAAATTCCTGAAAATAATAAAGCGGCTTTATTGGAAAAAAACCTGCTGAATTTTTCTTTGATATTTCCTTCAAATAAAAATGCTGCGAGAATTACAAATTGAGAAAAGCTTGTTAAAAATAAAGAAACCGGAAGTCCTGTTACAAGCAACAGAAGACCTGAAAAATAAAGTGTATTCGATTTCAGTATCTTTAGTTTACTCATAAAACTGTTTTGCTGAAAAAAATAAATTTTTTTAATTATTTTTTGAAGTTCTCTTCTATGCCAATATCTCTTTTTAAAGAGCCGCTCAATATTCCCGAATAATATACTGAATTATTAAGTACCTCGATTGCTTTTTCAAGTTCATTATCATGTGAAAGAGATTCTTTTATCCTTCCTGATTGGTAAAAATATCGAGATGCAACTTCTTCTTCAATCAATGAAATTATTTCATCTTTGTATTTAACTACATCATCTTGTTTATTATGTGCAAGTTTTGACTGCAAACTATCCAATTCATTTTTAAGGTCTGAATAATATTTTTCTTCTTCCGCATTTTTTCTAAGATCCTCCAGAGATTTTTCACTTTTGGTTGTGAAATCATAATCCTTTGTAGAAATGTATTTTTGAAAATCCACAAAATCTTCATCCGTTAATGAAATATCAGTAATCGTATTTTGAGGATGCATTCGATGATAGTATGTTGCATAATCAAAAATTATATTTTTATTTAAAAGGCTGATGGAAATATTGCTTAGTTTTTTTGTGGCTGTAATAACATCAGGTAAAATTCCGCCACCATCATAAACAGTACGTCCTGCACTAGTTTTAAATGTTGTAACCAGTGAGTCGGGAATTTTGCCTACACTTCCATCATCATTGCGATGAGAATAATCAAGTGCCTGAATACAGCGGCCACTTGGAATATAATATTTGGAAGTAGTTATTTTAACCTGAGTATTGTAGGAAAGTGGTCGTGTTGTTTGGACAAGCCCTTTTCCAAAAGTACGTTGTCCGATTATTACAGCACGGTCGAAGTCCTGAAGAGCACCTGAAACAATTTCAGATGCAGACGCAGATCCGCTGTTAACAAGCACAGCAATTGGTAAGTCTTTATCAATTGCTTCATTTATTGATTTATAAATTTTATTCTTTTCTATAATTTTTCCTTTTGTACTAACAATTTCTTTTCCCTTTTCTATAAAAATGTTAGAAACATTTACTGCTTCATTCAATAATCCACCGGGATTTCCCCGTATATCAAGAACCAAACCTCTGAGGTTGCCATCCGATTTCATTTCTTTCAATGCAGTACTAATTTCTTTACTGGCACTTTCTGTAAAACTATTCAACTTAATATAACCAATTCCGGATCGAATCATTCCATAATAAGGAACGCTTTTAACTTTTATCTCTTCGCGTGTTACTGTTTTTTCAAATGGAGAATTGTTACCATCTCTCAGTATAAGTAATTTAACTTGTGAGCCGGGTGTCCCTTTTAGCTTATGGCTAATTTCATCCGTTTTTTTATTTTTAGCTGTGACTCCATCTATTTTCAATATCATATCACCCGCCAGCAAACCATTTTTTTGAGCCGGGTAACCTTCATATGGTTCACTTATGACTACATATTCTCCTTTTTGTCTTATTACAGCACCTATACCACCGTATTGGCCGGTAGTAATAAATCGATAATCATCAATTTCCGACTCCGGAATATAATTGGTATAAGGGTCAAGGCTATTTAGCATTTCATCAATACCTTTTTTCATAAGCTTACCGGGATCGATGGAGTCGACATAATAAAGATTTACTTCTCTGAACATAGAAGCGAAAATGTCGAGGTTTTTTACATACTCAAAATCTTTGTCAATAAAGCTAAAGCTGGCGAATGAAAAAACAGAAATAACAATTGCGGCAATAATTATTTTGAATTTACGATTAACTTTTTTTAGTGCCATAATTTCTTTTTATTACTGAAGTGGGTCATAGCCATGCCCTCCCCAGGGATGACAACGAATAATTCTTTTTACTGAAAGATAAAAGCCTTTTATAATTCCATATTTGCGAAATGCCTGTAAGCTGTATTCGGAACAAGTTGGATCGAAGCGGCAATTTTTCCCCAGCAATGGAGAAATAGCCCTCTGGTATAAACGGATTAATCCGGTTAGAATATCAACTAATATTTTTCTGAATATCTTCAGCAAAGCGTTGCAAGATTATTTTTATTTTTTCTTCTATTTCCGAATACGTTATTGATTCTTTTCCTGTGAAAACGAAAAGTAAAGCAAACTGATTTTTATTATTAGAAACCAACGAATATAATGATGATTTATTCTTTCTGTAAGCTTCACGCATACATCTCTTAATTCTGTTCCTGTCAACGGCTTTTTTAAAATTTCTTTTCGGTACAGTGAATGCGGCTTGAGCCGGAATATTTACATTAAGAATTGAAGGAATCCATAAAAGACGAATGGGATTTAGGTGAATATTTTTTCCCTTCAGTGCCAGGTCCTGTATAATCTTTCTACTACAAAGCCTTTCGTTCTTTCTGAACGTCTGGCGTTGAAGCGAGACAGAAGAATCTGACATGTTATTTGTTTGCTTTCTTGATATATTGTTCAAGCGCCATTGTCATTGAAGGAGCAGCCGGCACGGGAGCCTGAATATCGAGTTGCAGTCCGGCATCGAGTACAGCCTGAGCCGTAGATGGTCCAAAAGCTGCAATCCGTGTATTATTTTGTTTAAACTTCGGGAAATTTTTAAAGAGGGAAGTTATTCCAGAGGGACTAAAAAAAACAAGAACATCATAATTTACTTCCGCTAAGTCTGAAAGATCACTGGCAACTGTCTTATACATCATTGCTTTTGTATAATCAATACTATGAGAGTCCAGGGTTTCAAATATTTCTTGTTTATGGATGTCGGTACAAGGCACTAAAAATTTCTCTTTTTTATGTTTTTTGATAACATCCATTAGGTCCATGATGGTTTGTTTGCCAAAAAATATTTTTCGCTTCCTGTAAACGACAAATTTTTGAAGATAATAAGCGGTTGATTCGGAAACGCAAAAATACTTCATGGTTTCGGGAACCGTAATTCGCATTTCGATACACATTCGAAAAAAGTGATCGGCAGCATTCCTGCTGGTAAGAATGACAGCAGTATGTTCTGGAATATTTACTTTATCTGAACGAAAATCCTTAGCAGATATCGGTTCGACATGTATAAATGGCCGAAAATCGATCTTTACATTGTATTTTTTAGAAAGATCGTAGTAAGGGGACTTTTCTGTTTCGGGTTTTGGTTGGGTAACCAATATACTTTTTACTTTCAAAGCCATGCAAAAAAATTCCGTTTCTTTAGTAAATTCCGGTTTACAAAATTGTTATTGGATAATTACCCTTATCAAAACCATCAGGGGTGCAATTTCAAGCGTGCAAAGATATAAAAATAAATAGAGCGGAGAGAATGAACTTATACTCAATCCAAGTTGTATTCCCCTAAAAATCCTCCAGCCAAAAGAAATGGCAATAAAGGCAAATGGAATTATTAAAAGTCCGGAAACTGCCAGTTTTTGATTGTAAGCAAACACGCAAATGAATGGTAATAAAGCCATTCCAAGAATATTATTGATAAGAAAAATATTGAACATATAGGTCGCCATTTCTCGTTCCTGTTCGAAAAGCCATCCGCAAATTTTTAAAACAAGGAATTTAATAGCATATGTTGCGGAAACCAGAATTAGAAAAAAGACGAACCGGCCAAAGCCTGTACCAATATCTCCAAGCCTCCAATTAAAATGAACACTGATCAGATAAAGTAATAATGCAATTATAAGATTGAAAACAATACTGAGGTAAACAGAGGCACGTTGGACAAAAATATTTTCATCTCTGACGATCTGATTGGCGAGGTTATTATTTAAAAAAGCCTGTATCATTTGAGAAAAAAATTTGTTATAAAAAATTCGAAGCCAGGCAAAGACTAACAGAACGAAGAGAATTAATGGAAAAAACCAATCTGGAGAAATATTTTTCCTTAGTACCGGAAAAGTATTAATCGGTTTTAATTCATGTCCTTTATAAAGTTGAGTATATTTTGAAGCATCAACGTTATTAACCAAATCTTGTTCTGTCAGAAAATTTATAAAAACGTTTCGGTGTGTATTTTCTGATTTTCCGAAAACAAAATCATTTTCGGTGGTATCAATTAAAGAATAAAGGAAGGAGTCTTCCATTTTGCTTCACTTTGATTTTTAAATAACTTATAACTTTACAATTAAACAGGTCTAAAGTTACAATTTTGTAATAATTTATTTAATAATCGGCTATATAACTTCCGGTAAGTGCTTTTCAAACAAGAATGTATAAAAAAGTGTGTTGTTATTATTAAAAAATGAAACTATTCCGTTACAGGAATATCCAGATCAATTTCTCCTGAAGTTTGGGTAATTTCATAGGGAATGCCTCCTGTTACTCTTGCAGAAATAACGGTATCATATCCCGTCATAAAAATAAAATATTTCCCCCTTTTTAATCCTTCAATATGAACATGTTGTTCATTTGCTTCGCCTACAACTATCCTATCGAAGTCGCCCGGAGATGTTCCGGGTGAGTTAGTTGCATTAAATTTTATAAAAGCGCTATCCGGGTATAGAGAGTCACTTACTATTGGCATTCCATGATGTTTTGGAAATGCTACTATTGTTACATTATAATCTTCCTTTTTAGAACATCCGGGAATAAAAAAAATTGAAATTATAAGAGATAGGCAAATGATAAAACGATTTCGCATAAATATTTAATTGATGAGCAAAAGTAAGGAAAGTTGAACCTATTACAAATGCCATTAATAATTAACCTTAATGACTCTTTTACTTTTAACTACTTGATATTATTAGAAATCATCTTCTTCTATTTTTTCTCAAGATCATCTTTCCCAAACCTAAACATCCTGGAAATTATAAAACTAAATTTCATTCCTCCTTTTGCCCAACTGTCAGTTGTATTTATAAGATAATCATTTGCTAAAAGTCCCGATGCATTCGAAAACATAATCGAAAAAACATGGCCGCCGGTTTCAATTTCCACACCAACTCCTAAAACGTCGTAATAATCTTGACCAACATTTTCTCTTCCGAATGTATGTGAGTAATCTGTAATTATAGAAGCGCTGCGTGTAAATTTACAGCGAAAACCACCGGATAAACTAAAAGTAGTGTTCTCATCATCAGCAAACACAAAATTTCGATGAACTAATCCCGGTGTTATTATAAAAGAAAAATTCGGCGAAAATTTACGGGCGAAAATTGCCTGAAGGTTATATGTTAAACGGTAAATATCTTTGGAAAATTCTTTAGCTGATCTGATTGAATGTGTAGCATTGCCAAAAATTGTAAGGGCAAAAGGAATTTTACCATTGGAAGTTTGTTCAAGCAAACGATACTTTACGAGTCCTTCGAAATTTTCTTGTCTTTTTACATGACTAACTCCAAGCATTAATCTATCAGTAATACCAAAATGAAATCCCAAACGAATATCGGCGGATTGATCAATGCCATAAAGATTGTGTATCCCTCCTCCACTCTCTTCACCGATACTTCCAAAAAGGTGACCGATACGGAAGTCTAGGTTATTTTTTCTTACTGTTTCATTAGTTTCTATGTCAATAATTCTGTTTCCTTTAAATGTAGCGATTACTTTTTCAGTTTTAACGGGTGTTTCAGATTGCAATACTTTTAATAAGTCGTCTTGTGCAAAGCAAAATTGAAAATTGAAAAGCGTAATTATCAGAATTACGAATAAAATAAAAATCTTATTCATTTTATTTCTTTTTAAATGGAATATAAGTGGCTTTCATTTTAACATTAATTGTATCCGCTATATTATTAAACAACAACTGCGGAATTTTTATATCATAATCTGCTAATGCAACATTAAAATCCAATTTTAAAATTAATTTATCACCAGAAATTTCGATCTCTCCTTTTTCAATTATTTCTTTTTCCTTTCCATGAATATTTATTTTTCCTTTAGCCGTCAGTTGTAAAATACCATTTTTAGAAAAATCTGCTTTTTCAAGTATGTTTCCTTTGAAAGTCGCTTGAGGATATTTCTCACTTTCTATATATTTTTCATTAAAGTGTTCTTCCATTAGAGACTTGGCAAAATGAAAACTTCTCATAGGTATCATAAAAGCTAATTCCCCGGTTAGAGTATTAATAATGCTATTGACCTGATTACTTGTCGCTTTAATGTCTTCTACAGGTGCATAGGAATAAAATGTTACTTCTCCCTTCTCGGTTATAAAGACTGATTGAGATTTACATAAGCTTACTAATAAAATAAAAAAGGAGAGGAAAATATATTTCATTATTTCGAATTTATTTTTTTACAAAACCCTGTTTGATCCAGGTTTTAATAATAAAGTAATCGCAAGGACTTAGTTTCATATTTTCAGGCATGTGTTGAGGATCACTTACCGGTAAATCCAAACGGTAATCGATTGCGCCGGCACGAACACGGGCAGCAACTATTGAATATTCAGTAAAGTCGTAACTTCCTTTTCCACCCGTGGCGTGACAATCGGTAAAATTACAATTTGCATTAAAAATTGGTCGTATGTTTTTTTCAAAAGTAAAAAACGTACTGTCACAATTCGGTGGCCTTGTTATCTGCTGATAGAATTGTTCTTTCTCACAGGAAAGAATGAATATTAAAAAAAACAAAAATGTTATATGCTTAAATCGAGGCATAAACAAAGATAGTTTTTTTCTGAATTAAATCTAATGTATTTTTTTTTAGATATCCTAAAAATAAAAAGTTCAGATTTCTATTGAACCATTTTATTGCGCATTACTGTCAATGGTAAAAATTAATATTTGATAAAAAAGTTCAATAAAAAACTCTTTCAATCGTCCAGTAAAAAGCAATTAAAGAAATACACAAAGAAGCAGGAATGGTAATTCCTTTTCTATACCAGCTTTTTTCTGCAAACCATTTCCCGAAAACAAAATATGCAATAAGTATAACTGATATTTGTCCGGCTTCAACACCTACATTAAATGATATAAGTCCTAAAAGAAAATCATTTTCCGGAAGACCGGCTTCGGCTAATACTCCTGCAAAACCACAGCCGTGAATTAAACCGAATAAAAATATAATAAGTAGCCTCCACCACTTAAGGTCTTTGGTAATAATATTTTCTATTCCAATAAATATAATCGACAATGCAATCACCGGTTCTATAATAGAAGGCTGTGGACTTATGTAGCCATAAATGGCTAGTCCAAGAGTAATGCTATGCGCAATAGTAAAAGCAGTGGCTTGCCAGATTACTGTTTTGAGTTTAGGTTTAAGAAGAAAAACTCCAAGAATAAAAAGTATATGATCAAAGCCCAGAGGAATAATATGAGAAAACCCCATTTTCAAATACACCCAGCCGATTCCACCTGATGACATACTTTTAAAATCATAAGGAAGTGTATGGGCAAATGCAGGTAAAGAGAAAAATAAAAATGAGGCAATAAAAAGATAAGGAAGACTTTTTAAAGAAATGAAATTATTTTTCATTTGGAGGCAATTAATTCTTTAGATTCCCATCTGAGCATTGGAGAGATGTATGGGTTGAGGGCAAGCGATTCTTTGATCAATTTATTCCCTTCAACCTTTTTCCCCGCATTATTTTTTATTAACCCTGCCTGATAATTTAGTATTGGATTTTTTGAATGTGTACGTAAAGCAACGTCAATATATTTATTCGCAATTTCATAATTTCCGAGTTTAAAATTAACCCATGCAAGTGCCTGATTAGTTTCAATATTATCAGGTCGTCTGTTATATTCGATAAGGGCATGTTTATGTGCATCCATATAATCATACGAATCAAGGCAGGCATAAGCTAATTCTTTATCTGCATAATGACCATGATTTTTTTCGCTTTCATTTCCTTGAAGACCTCCAAGTAATGCAATCGTTTCTCTCGCCGAAACTGAAGCCTTCATAGGTTGATTGGTGATTCGATATAATTCCGTTAATTCCTGTTGAAACGAGAAATCTTTTAATAATCCTTGCGCTTGTTTTAAAAATTCAATTGCCTGAATATAATTTCCTTTTGCTTTTGCAATTCTTGCTTTTCCGGCATAAGCCCAAGAAAAAGAAGGGCGAAAATAAATGGATTGATTGTAACAGAATTCCGCATTTTTCAGATCGCCGGTATTTTCATACAAATGTCCAAGCTGTTGACGGCACCATTCTGTTTGTTCCATACCTGGATATCCTGCATCAACAGCCATTTTCATTGCATCAATAGCACCTTTATAATCTCCAAAGATTTCTCTCAGATAAGAAATGCGTGAATACGATCTGATATCCGGTCGGGTGGCTGTCATCTTATCTGCCATTTCAATAGCTTTTTCATAATTACCGGTTTCAACATATACATCTGTTAAAAGGCCATAAACTGAGGCGCTGTGCGGACTAACTTTTTTAGCAAGTTCAGCTATAGGCAATGCATCCGTAAAATGATGTTGAGAAAGAAGAATAGTTGCTTTGCCAATTAGAGCTTCAAAATTTTCCGGTTCATCTTTCAAAATTTTTTCAAATAAATTCAATGCTGCATTATCATAATAAGAATGATTTCCTGAAATCCGGGATTCCTGAATGTATGCCATTCCCAAAGCAAGTATCGAACGCTTATCGGAAGGATTTGTACGAACCTTGTAAATAAGTCCGTCAATAGCTGCTTTTGTATTGATCCATTCTGAAGACGAAGCAAGCATTCCTTGTCGCATTTGTAATTCGTAAGTTACTTCCGGTTTACGATATCGAACAATTAATAATGAAAATGCAAAAAATGAAAAGAGAAGTATAAAATAAATGTAATTTTTTTTCATAGCTAAAGAGTAAAATAAGACCGGGCATTTTATTACCCGGTCTTGAATAATTAACAATTAATTATTACTTAACAACAGAAACTTTAACTGATTGAACTGTCTGATTATCGTTCATTAAAGTTGCATAATATACACCGGGAGCATAATTCGATGTTGCAAATTTAATATCATAAATTCCGGATTCACGCATTTCATTTTTCAATGGTTCGAAAACTATTTTGCCATTGTTGTCATACACTTTTATTGAAACACGGGTTTTTGAATTCACTCTGTAACGCAATGTTACTTGTTCAGTAGTCGGATTAGGAAAACTTTCCATTAATAATTGCGGTGCTCCAACATTAAGACCCGGTCCAGGATTAATCGCAGTTATAACATAACCACCTGTACAAAGGTCATAACCACTCCAAGGAATTTGTACATAAGGGAAATCTGAACGGAATGTAGTATCGTTTGCTTCAACACCGGTTGTATAACTTAACACATTCAGAAGTTGTGTTGTTAATGGAGAATTACCGATAGTATAATCATCATAAAATAAACCAATAGCCGCAAGTGCTACTCCGCCTACTGCTTGAAGTTCAATACGAGTAACATCATCTTCTAAACGACGGCCATTTGGAAAGCCATCCATGTTTGGAATATTTTGTAATGCAGTAGAAGTATTGAAACGAGGATCTGTTAATCCTAAAGCCGCAGCCTGAACGATTCCTAAAGAAGAAAAATCAGGTGAGTTTCTTGGAGTAGCGGGAACTGCCATATTCAACCGAAGCATATCGCCAAATGTTGGTAGAAAATTATTGATAAATGGTTTACCGGCTGTTAATGGGTTACCGGCTGTTTTACCTGTTGCTAATTGATAAGGGGCAAGATTAGGAACTCCTGTATAAAAAATTGGTAAAAGATCTACTGAACGAGGTTTACCCTGGCGAAGAAGATATTTTCCGAAAATGTTTGTGTCAAGTGCGGTACCGGCAGTAGCGGCATTTCCATAAAGCACATATAAACCATCATGTGAATTTCCGAAATCAACATTTCCTAAAACGGTTGGAGATGCTCTTTGAATACGAAGTTTTGCAAGTCCAGGTATTGCAGCTCCAAAGAAGCTGGTATCCATATATAAACCTAATTCAGGATTACAGAAATATTCATCGAAAAGTGTACTATCTTGATAAGGAGTAAGAGAATTCCAATAATCTTTATCACCAATTGGAATAACTGCTTCATTGGTCAGAGGCATTCCAAGTCGTGATACTTGCAGATATGGTCCGGTATGCGTTTCTGTTCCATTACCGTTCAGAGTACGAATTTGTTGACGACTGGCAGAAGCCCAAACACCTATTACATAATCCGGATCCAGAATATTGGCAGCCTGATTAGCATTTTTTCCATCTTTTTGAAGATCGCCTATGTCTATTTTCAGAGCAATAACATGTACATTTTTACATTTCAAACCGTCTTTAGGCGCATCAACTCCTGAACCTCCGGCACGTGTTTGTCCGAGATCGAAAATACCACCAAGGTCAACAAAGAAAGGATCATCAGATGGACCACAATAAATTTGTTCTCCTGTTGATGCCGTAGCAATTGCATTTGTAAATAGTGTTTCATAATCAGGAGAATTTAAACCAACTCCTGATGAAATAGAACGCGGGCCAATGTTTGGAGGCGGTACAATACCATTGTTTACTATGGCTGTAAATGGTCCGCCGCCAATACTTTTTTCAGCTGTGTACTTCGTTTTTAGATTTTCTTTTCCTAAACGAATATTGAAGAATGTAGTTGGATCTTCATTTTGCTTAGTAAAAGTGAAGCGGTATGTAATATCATCACCTGATGTTGAGGCATTGTTCTTAATATGGATTTCGTAACGAATATTTTCTCCGAAAGAAAAATAATTAGGTCCTCCCTGCGGTAATTCTGCAGGAACATAGCCTGCAATAATGTTGACTTTATTAGAGTCGTTCGGATCTCTGAAAGCATAAAGATCTGTGTTATCGGCCAGTGGATCATTACTTATCATTGGCGCTTCCCGATGGCTTGATGCAGTCAGGTCTGCCGACTGATAAGCAAAAAATGCCCCGATTGCGATAAAGGCGGCAAATAAAGAAACAATTGAAAGCTTCTTTTTAGTAGATTTTGTCATTGTTCGTAAGGTTAATTGGTTAAATAATTTAATTAGTTAGAATATCATTCTTCAAGAACGATTTCGAAACACTTACGATAATGAAAACACAAGTGGATTTTAAAAAGTAAAATAAATTGAGTCGATAAAAAATTTATAAAAAAATCAACATTTAGAAAAAATTTAAGACAGCTCCCCTATCTTGTCTCTTGATTCTTGTCTCTTGATTCCCCCTATCATCCGTTTTTCGAAATTAAATACATCTGATTAAGCGTTGGGGTTAAACTACCGCCTTTATTTTCAAGTGTAACAGCCCATAAATCAGCCTGATCAATTTCTTTCATACGCTGAATGCGCTGACTTCCTGAAAGAATGACACCGGCATCGACAGGCTTGCCATCAATAAGTGCCCATAACTGATATTGCTTTCCTTCACCGGGAGAAGGCAGAGAAAGTACATCCAGAAAAGCGTGGTGAGTATATTTACTCCAATAAACTCTGGCCTGGTAATGATGAGTAGTATCGGTAGAATTTAAAACGACAACTGTTGAACTTTCGTCGCGTAAAACAATTAAGTTAGCAGCAACCTCATCATAATTAGATTTTACGAGGTTATAGTTTTGAGCAAGCTCATTTTTATCACTTAACAAAGAGGTGTATCTTTCTTCTGCTTCATTCCATCGTGTATAAAAAAACCAGGAGGCAAATGTACTTACCACCAGTGCAGCCAGGCAAGCCGCAATCATGTATTTATAAGTGAGAGTATAGTTTTCCTGACTAGCTTTTGATTTTGATTTGATATTAACAACTTTCCCTTTCTCCTTTATTTCTTCCAATATCTGTTGACGCAAACCGGGTCGTGGATTTTTTGAATGACTTAATGCATATTCTTCAAGAGCCTTTTCGGTTTTACGAAGTTCAACGTTAATTTCCGGATATAATATCATCAGCCTCTCAAACTCCTTTTTTTCTTCAGGAGAAAGAGCATTCATCGCATACAATTCTACGATGCCGGATGCTATATATTCAGTTACATTCATTATACTTTTTCTACATCAAGGAATAATGTTTTTAACTTTTGTAAAGCCGCCCTGGAACGGGTTTTTACAGTCCCTAACGGAATGTTTAATTTTTCGGCCGCTTCCGATTGAGAATATCCTTCAAAAAAAAGAAGGTCTATTATTTTCCTGTATTCCGGATCTAGTTTTCTTACAATTTCTTTTATCCCTATGGTTTCAGGATTATAGGATGCTGTTGTTAAAGTCTCTTCAAAAGATACGATCTTTTCAATATTCTGGTTTTTATTTTGATTAGTAAAATCTTTAGATCTGACTTTATCAATTGAAAGATTGCGGCATAGATTTATCATCCAGGTAAATAAACGTCCTTTGGAAGAATCATATTGAGGAAAATTATTCCATATTTTGACGAAAGCATCTTGCAAAAGATCTTCAGCGATAGCATCATTTTGTACTATTCTGTGAATAACGCCATACATGGCTGCAGAATAATTATCATACAAAATCTCTAACGCCTTTTCCTGACGCTCTACAAGCATTTTAACCAACGCTTCTTCTTCTATTTTAATTTTTTTTGCCACAAAGGGTTTAATAAATCGAGAGAGTAAAGAAACGAAAATTAACCTTGAAATAAAGACCGTTTACTTACTTGGCTGGTTATTAAATCGTTCAAAGTTTAATGATTATTGTTCTATATCGGAGGATAAAGGTTATCTGTATTTCTGCTAAATTTGCAACCACTTTAAAAAGGGCTTAAAATAATTACTTATGGCGCAGGACCGGTTTCAATATCATGATTATTATCAAGTAGATGAATTACTTACAGAAGAACATATTCTTATCCGGAACAGCGTTCGTGAATGGGTAAAAAAAGAAGTTTCTCCAATAGTAGAAGATGCTTGCCAGAAAGCAGAATTTCCGAAACAATGGATTAAGGGTCTTGCTTCGATAGGTGCTTTCGGTCCTTACCTCCCACAGGAATATGGTGGAGGCGGATTGGATCAGATCGCTTATGGAATTATTATGCAGGAACTCGAACGTGGCGATTCCGGATTAAGGTCGACAGCTTCTGTGCAAAGTTCTTTGGTTATGTATCCGATTTATACATATGGCAGTGAAGAACAGAGAAAAAAATATTTACCTAAACTAGCCTCCGGAGAATGGATGGGATGTTTCGGCTTAACAGAACCCGATCATGGTTCAAATCCCAATGGCATGTTATCCAATTTCAAGGATAAAGGCGATCACTATTTATTGAACGGCTCAAAGATGTGGATTAGTAATTCGCCTTTCGCCGATATTGCCGTTGTGTGGGCTAAAGATGAAACAGGATTTATTCGCGGAATCATTGTTGAACGAGGGATGAAAGGATTTTCTACACCCGAAACTCATGGTAAATGGTCGCTGCGTGCAAGTGCAACAGGTGAACTTGTATTTGATAATGTAAAAGTTCCAAAAGAAAATCTTCTACCGAATGTGAAAGGATTAAAGGGACCTTTGGGTTGTTTAAACTCTGCACGCTATGGAATAAGCTGGGGTGCTATTGGCGCCGCATTGGATTGCTATGATTCTGCTTTGCGTTATTCTAAAGAAAGAATTCAATTTGGTAAACCTATTGGCGCCTTTCAGTTGACGCAAAAAAAGCTTGCAGAGATGATTACAGAAATTACCAAAGCACAACTACTTACCTGGCGGCTGGGTGTATTAAAAAATGAAAACCGGGCAACACCTGCTCAGATTTCCATGGCAAAAAGAAATAATGTAAACATGGCTTTACAAATTGCTCGCGAAGCAAGACAAATTCACGGAGGAATGGGAATCACCGGAGAATATCCTATTATGCGTCATATGATGAATTTAGAATCTGTAATTACTTATGAAGGCACTCACGATATTCACTTGCTGATTACAGGAAATGATATTACCGGCTTGGCTGCTTTTGAATAATTCTATTTTATGTTTAAGTTTCAACTTCCCTTTGTGTACTTTGTGATACCTTTGTACTCTTTGTGGTTAAATCCAAAGTTTTTATCAAACGCAGAAAGCACAATGGTTTTCGCCTATATCACAAACTATTTTTCAGTACATTATCTGATTTAGGGAATCACTAAAATTCTGAAATCAAAAATCGTTATTCCTTGTTCTTAAATCACTTTAATTTAAACAAACATTTCCGCCGCAATCCTATCCGCAAAAAACTTTCCTTCTTTTGTCAGAACAAAATTATTGTCTGAAGAAGTAATCATTCCGTCATTAATAAACTTTTGAATTTTCTTTAACAGTTCTTCTTTTTTTATCTGGCCGAATTCTTTTTCTACGAATAAAATTTCAATTCCCCACATGGTTCGAAGTGAAGTCAGAATGTATTCATTAAATTTATTGCTTTCCGAAAGTTCTTCGATTTCAAAAGGAATAGTGTTTTCATTTAAGGAGCGGATATAAGCCTGATTGTTTGAAATATTCCATTGACGTGAGATACCATTGAATGAATGTGCAGATGGTCCGATGCCCAAATATTTTTTTCTTTGCCAATAAGAAGTATTATGTTTGGAATATTTTTTATCACGCGCAAAATTGCTGATTTCATAATGTTCAAATCCGCTTTCAGCGGCACGAATCATCAACTTTTCAAATTCGCCAATTGTTTTTTCATCATCCGGGGGTGCAACCTTTTTATTACGGATCATATCTGCTAATACCGTTCGAGGCTCTATAGTTAAAGCATAACATGATAAATGTTCAACTCCGAGATTTAGTGCCATGTCAAGATTCTTTTCCCATTGCCTCGGCTCAGATTGTTTTATGCCATAAATTAAATCGATGCTGATATTTTTAAACCCCGCCATTCGTGCATTTTTTACTGATGATATTGCCTGTTTCGAATTGTGAGCACGATTCATAAACTTCAAATCGGCATCTGAAAAACTTTGTATTCCAATACTCAATCTGTTAACTCCTGCACCAAATAATTCTTCGCATTTTTCTTTCGATAAATCATCAGGATTAGCTTCTACTGTGATCTCAGCATCTGTGCTTACATTATATTCTTTCCGTATCACATTCATCAATCGATTAATAAAACTTGTTTCTATTAACGATGGTGTACCTCCGCCAAAATAAATTGTCTCAATAACATCTTCCTGCAAATAATTTTTACGGAGGATGATTTCTTTTTCTAAGCAGTCAATCATCTTATCAACACTTTGCAATGAAGTAGAAAAATGGAAATCACAATAAGTACATGCCTGACTACAAAAAGGGATGTGGATGTAAATTCCAGACATTGTTATTGAAGATTGAAGATTGAAAACTAATTTGATTATTGAAAATTAAAATTATTCAATTAATCTTCAATAATTTTATTTGTTCAGGACGATTCGAAAAGTGGTTCCTTTATTCATTTCTGAACTTTTCACAAAAATTTGTCCGTCGTGATATTCTTCAATAATACGTTTACTTAAAGAGAGGCCTAAACCCCATCCTCTGTTTTTCGTGGTATATCCGGGTTTGAAAATTGTTCGGTAGGTTGCTTTTGGAATTCCCTTTCCTGTATCAGTAATATCAATATAAACAAACTGTTGCTGATCTGTTATAATTAAACTGATCTTTCCTTTTCCACTCATTGCATCGAGTGCATTTTTAAGAATATTTTCAATCACCCATTCGAAAAGCGGAACATTCATTGGTGCAAATACTTCTACGTTTGGTGCATCGATAACAAATTCGACACTTGGAGAACTTCGTGTTTTAATATAATCGACTGAACGGGTTAATACTTCATAAACATTAACTTTTGAAAGGGCTGGCGCAGAGCCAATTTTTGAAAATCTTTCAGTGATTGTTTGCAGCCTTTGAATATCTTTTTCTATTTCCGAGGTGTATTCGATACTCATACCTCTCATTCTTAATAATTCGAGCCAGGCCATTAATGAAGAAAGAGGTGTTCCCAATTGGTGTGCTGTTTCTTTGGCCATACCAACCCAAACCTGATTCTGTTCCGCTTTTCTTGATGTGCTAAATGCGAGATAGGATACAAAAAGAAATAATGCTATGACTCCCAATTGAAAAAAAGGATAAAACCGTAATCTGACCAAGAGGTCAGAATCCTTATATAATATGTATTGTTTTAAATTTTTTCCAATTTTAATTTCAATGGGGGTATGCTCTAAACGCATAATCCCTACTTGTTTTTGCAAATACCCTTTATCAAGTGCCTTTAATGAATCCAGATTACGATAAGAAATTACCTCAAATTTATCATCTGCCCAGATAACGGGAATTGTATTATTGTTACTGATAACGATTGAAAGAAAATTAATGTCGCTGTTTATCTCTGAAATATCTGCCAACCTTCGTGTAGCTTCGGACCATAATTCAATTTTTTTTCTTTCTTCTACAGAGAGTTTTTTAACAAGCCTGTTAGTATACCAAAGAGAGGCCGTACCTATTAAAAGTGCGGCAATTAGAAGCAGAATTTTCCAGCGTTGCTTTTGTGTGTAAATGTTCACTTAAAACCTGTTTTTAAAAAGGAGGTGTGATTAAAGGACAAAGATGAAAGATTTTTGTCAAAAGCGAAACACTATTGATTTGACCAATCAATCTGCATCTCTTCTTTTTTCTTTGGCTTTTCAATTTGAACCGAAGGCTGATTTTTATATAGACCGAATTCCTGTTTGAGCATGCCCTTAAGGTTCCGTTTTTCTTGTGCAATATCCGTTTTTAATTTGTCACCCGCAGCTTTTCTGTCATAACTAAAATGAGGATCATCAACTGTACCGCGCATAGAAAGAAATAGTTTGGAGCGACCCAATCCATCGTCCTGAATTTCACCAAATTCGGAAGTGTACCTTTTTACCTTTGATCCCAATACATCAGAAAGTAAAAGCTGTAAATGATAATCGATATTATTATCAAAATCATGTACACCGTTTCCCGAAATATTTATTGCAGATGAATGGATGTCCATTTTAGGTATCATTATTTTTCTGTTTGCTATAGAAATATTGTTTTTCAATGTAGAAAAACGAATATGGTTCAAATCCGGCGCATGAATGTATTTTCCCATAGCCAGAATGGGGGAGAAATTTATTAATTCGCCGTTTTCAATTGTAATTTCACAGGTAGAACGTACACTTTTTGAATTTAAAGTAAGGTCATTTGACCATTTGGAAAGAAACTGTACATCTGCATTTATCCTTCCCTTTACGTTTTTATCCGTCATCGTTTGCTGATCAAAGTTTTCCATTTCATAAAACAACCGGGTAACATCAACATTCATAAATTTTGTATCGTAATCCATCGTTACGCTGTCTCTCCGTGATGCATTAATAGTTGCATCCAGAGTAACACTGCCTCCCATTGAATTAAATTTTAATTTGCTTCCGCTGATTACTTGTTTTTTAAGATTCACTTTCCCTTCAATATTTCCCGCGCTGAATCGTCTGAAATTTATATTCTCAATATTAACATCAAGCTCACATATCAGTCTAGGATTGAATTTCAAAATATAGCTTGTGTCTTTTGAATTTGATTCCAATTTATTAACAAGTAACTCATCCAGATTCACTGTTTTCGAAATAACTTTTGCCTGTAAATCTCCCGGTTGATCGGGTATTAAAAGAAAAGAAATAAAATTTCTGAAAACACCATCTATTAAAAAATCGCTGGAGGAAATATTTCCAGACAGATTTTTAATGTATATATCGTTGTTATGCAAAGAAAAATTACCACTCATATTGTTAAATTCAAGAGGGTTTTTTCTTAACTTAAAACTTACATGACTAATATCGATATTTCCGGAAGCTTTAATATTATATAGCTGTCCTCGACTTAAAGCCGACAACTCTCTTACTTTACCGGCATACGATATATTCATAGCAAGATCACCTGACAATGATTCAAGTGTATCTGATTGTATGAATGGCTGAATCTCTTTTAGATTAAGCTGCGTTTTTGCCTGTAGACTTAAAAAAGCATCCGGCAAATCATCCAAACGAATACTCGCCTGAATAGCATGCCCGGATAAAGAAGCTGTCAATGAAGGAATATTTAATGTACTCTTTTTACTGTTAACCTGATTTACGAATGAACCTGAAAAAAGGAGTTTTTCAATTTTTGCATCACCTGCGATAAGGCTTCCATTATTGACAGAAAATTCGACTTTGACCAATGGTGTTTTTTTCCCTTCAATAGAGCCTTGTATTGAAGTATTAAATAAAATATTTCCTGAGGCATTATATCTGCCAAAGTATTTTTTATAATTATCCGGAAGTATGCCGGTTAGTTTTTTAATATCTGCCTCATTCGATTTGATGGCAAGATTTAATAACCATTCCGAAGATTCATTGGTAATTTGGCCGCCAAAATTAAAATCTACTCCGGCTATTTTTACAAGAGTATTATCAAACTTATAAGAAGCCGTTTTTGAATTTACAATTAATCCCGATGAAATTATTACCGGTTTATTATTCACATAATTATCTCCATGAATGAGTAATTTGTAAATTAACAAATCCGCCTTTGTTTTTAATGAAAACTCATTCCCCGAAAATTTACCGGATAAGTTTGCATTATATGCAAGCATTGAATAATCCTGATTGTCTTTTTTATCTATATATTTTAAATTCACATTTTTTAAAACAATCTTTTCAATATCGATAACACCGGCTTCTGTTGTATCGGAAGATTTTTTCCAGAAATGATAATTCCCGTGTCCGGCTTCATCAATTCGGATATTAATAGTTCCATTATTTACCAAAACTTTTTTTACGGAAATATCTTTTTTAAATACATCTATAATATTGAATAAAAGCGAAAGCCGGCTCGAAAAAAGAAGAGTATCTTTTTTTTCTGAAGTAGAAACTTCTTCAACAACAACATTTTTCATTTCGAATGAAGCGTATGGGAAATGACTCAGTAATGAAAAATTAAATTCCTCTACATGAATTTTTGTGTCAAGATTTTTATTCAGCTCCGCTAAAATAAGCTGTTTAATTTCTTTCCCGTAAAAAATTCCGGTAATAAATCCTATAACTAAAAGACAAAGAAAGGAAATACCTAAAATCTTTCCTGCCGTTTTTAAAATGCGCATTAAATGCATAACGGTTTGAACGGAAAAGGATTGAAAATGTTGTAAGATTTAGTACAACATTACATCTATAAAATTTGAAAAAATCGTAACCTTATAAAGATCATTAATTATTTAAAATACCGGAACTATTCATGAAAATTTAGTCCGGCTTTTTATAAGGCTTTAGAAAAACGACTGGCGACTTCTTCCCAGTTAATTACATTCCACCATGCATTAGCATAATCGGGCCGGCGGTTCTGGTAATTGAGATAATAAGCGTGCTCCCAAACATCAAGAGCCAAAATTGGTGTTCCTTTTGTTTCAGCAATATCCATTAAAGGATTGTCTTGATTCGGTGTTGAACATATTGCAAGTTTTTTATCGGAACCAACAATAAGCCAAGCCCATCCACTTCCAAATCGGGTTACTCCTGCATTATTAAATTTGGTTTTGAATTCTTCAAAAGTTCCAAAAGAGGCATTTATTGCATCTCCAAGCTTCCCGGAAGGATTTCCGCCACCACCTTGTTTCATAACCGTCCAGAAAAGCGAGTGATTATAATGACCACCACCATTGTTGCGCACAACAGGTTGGAATTTAGAAATGTTTTTACATATGTCTTCAATAGACATTTTTTCCGTTTCTGTTCCGGCAATAGCATTGTTCAGATTAGTAACATATGCCTGATGATGTTTTCCATGATGGATTTCCATGGTACGTGCATCAATATGTGGTTCTAAAGCATTAAATGCATAAGGTAGTTTTGGAAGTTCGAAAGCCATAATAAATGGGGGTTAGTTGTTGGGGCAAAGGTAGAAAAAATAGTATCAGGTATCAGGTATCAAGTATCAAGATAACTAAAAATTTTTTAGAGTGCTTTATTTTTGAGTGGGGGGTTTTCTTTGAATGTTACTTGTTTTTTATCGATTAATTCGATTGCTTTTTTGAGTGTAACATCCAATGAATGTATCACAGCATAAAAACCATCATTCTTCCAAATTTGTCTGGCAATTAATGCTTTTAGTTGAGTGCATATAATTTCCGATGAAGTAGCAATTTCTTCCGCATTGGGCTTAACTCCTTTTTTTTCTGCGTAAGAAATAAATTCATTTAAAATCTGTCCGTTTACGGAAAATGATTTGTTATACTCATCAAAGGTTTTATATTTTTTAAAACTTTTTCTATTATCATCCAGATAATTATAGGCAAATTCATTAACAAGCCCTTTGCTGCTTATCGACGAATAGTAATTTGAACTTCCTGATGTATCCAGTCCTACAAATACATCGGGCATAATACCACCACCCCCATACACAGTATGACCACCCGGAGTAGTGAACTTTAGTGAATCAGAAAAATGTATACTGTCTGAACTTATTAACTCTCCTTTTTTATACCGGTCAAGCAATTCATTTTCGTATTGCTCGTAATTGTCTTCATAAGGTTTTTGAATACATCGACCGGTAGGTGTAAAATATCTTGCAATCGTTAAACGAATAGCTGACCCATCAGGGAATTCGCTTTGCTCCTGAACGAGTCCTTTACCAAAAGATCGACGTCCGACGAGTATTGCTCTGTCCCAATCCTGTACTGCTCCGGAAACTATTTCACTTGCAGAAGCACTTCCTTCATCGATAAGAACAACCAACGATCCTTCTTCAAAATAGCCACGAGAAGTAGCCAGATACTTTTCTTTCGGTCGTGATCGTCCTTCAGTATAAACGATTAATTTTTTATCCGGCAAAAATTCATCCGCAAGTTGAATGGCTGTCTTTAGATAACCTCCCGGATTTCCACGGAGATCGAGAACCAGATTTTTCATGCCTAGTTCTTTGAGTTTCATAAAGCCTTCCAGGTATTCTTCATATGTATGCTCACCAAAATGGCTTACTTTTATATATCCTGTTTGAGGATTTAACATATATGATACATCAACACTATAAATTGGAATTTTTCCACGTGTAATCATATAATCCGTCAGTTGTCCGTATCTGGAAATTGTGACTTTTACTTTTGTACCGCCAGAGCCGCGCAATGCTTGCATGACCTGAGTACTTGTAATGTGAATATTGGCAACATTTTTTCCATTCACTTTTACTATTCTATCTCCTGCCTGAATACCTAAAGCATCTGAAGGTCCACCGGAAATAGCAGTTACTACCATTATCGTATCATTCTGTAAATGAAATTCGATGCCGATTCCATCAAAATTTCCTTCCAATGGTTCATTCGATGCCTGTAATTCATCAGCCGGAATGTAAGCCGAATGAGGGTCAAGCTGATGAAGCATGTCTTCAATCGTACTTTCAACAAGCTTTTTTTGATTTACGGTATCTACATATTCCATATTGATGTAATTAATTACATCATTGATTTTATTGAATTGGCCCGTTCGAAATGAAAAAAGTGAATTGGCATGACGGTATGGCTCATTCATTCGCATACCAATGTAAATACCAAGTGCAACAAGAACCGCAAACAATAACGGCAACCAGATTTTAAGTTTATTCACAATTCTATAATTTAGGAGGCGCTAATTAATTCTTTTCTTTAACTGTTTTTCTTTAAAAATGTTTTGTTATGTTTGATTAAAGAATAGTTAAACAAAAGTGATAACAAAAATACTATAGATTGTTTGATTCTGATATGAAGAAATGTAGATTAATAAAAATTACAACGGTTTTTTTCCTTTTTATCTCTTCCTTGATATCCGCACAGACAAATTTTTTTCAAACGGGGGCAACGTGGGGATATTCTTCTTTAGAGCACCCTGATACACCGTTTGACCCATATAGGGAATGGCTGGAACAAAGCACTTTAACAGGAGATACTACAATTAACAATTTAGCCTATAAAAAACTCCATAGACACATTAAAGAAACAGATATGCAGGGAAACGGAGGAGGGATAGGAAATATAGTTTATTTTGATTATTCGACGGAATATATACGTTTTGATTCACTTAATAAAAAAGTGTTTTATATCAGTGATTTAAATCCTATTGAAAGATTACTTTATAATTTTAACCTAAATATTGGTGATACTGTTCCGAATGATTCTGGTATTGCCCCGCTGATTATTGATAGCATTGAAAACATTTCTCTGTTTGGTTACGTTGCTAAAAAATATTTTTTAATAACAGATACTTCTCAAGCGGGCATCAACCCTGAACAATATATCATCGAAGGTATTGGGGGTTCAAATGGATTAACTATTTTACAACCGCATGAAGGTTTTATACTTTCTTCATATATAGTTACGGACTTATTGTGTTTTCAATTAAACAATGATGTTTACCCAACGGGTTCCGTTTGCGATGTATTTACAAGGATCAAAGAAAATGATAAAAATAAATTTTCTGTTACCGTTTTCCCAAATCCGTTTCAGAAAAGCTTTCATTTAAATCTTTCTTCTCCGGAAAAAAGCATGACACTTAAAATCTTTGATATAGTAGGAAAAGAGATTTACACAAAATTAATTTGGGATAAAGAAGAGATAAATGATTTCACTCCAAGTGGATTGTTTTTCTGGAAATTAATGAAGAAAGAAGAGTTAATTAGTTCAGGAAAATTATTACATATTGAAAACTAACTGTTAACTAGCTCTTCAGGCGAAACATACTGATTTACAACCACGCCAAAACTTTTTAAAAAATCAACACCTTCGTCTGATGGAAGTCCTTTGTATTTAGCATACGACTCTAGAAAAATGACCTTTTTAATTCCCATTGAATATATAATCCGAGCACATGCCAGGCAAGGAGATAAGGTAACATAAAGTGTACAGCCATCAATAGGAACACCATTTTTGGATGCATAAAGAATAGCATTCTGTTCGGCATGAAGGGCTAGCGAGCAGCTTCCTTTGCTGTCGCGGGGACAACCGGTTTCCGGCCATTTTTCGTCGCAATTGTGGGTTCCGGCCGGAGGGCCGTTATAGCCAATAGAAATAATTCGGGTGTCTTTTGTTAGAACTGAACCTACTTTAATCTTTACGCAATGAGATTTACGGGCTAGATTTTGGGCCAACTCCATATAAATTTCATCAAACCCTGGACGATGCATCATATTTTACAAATGTAAGGATTCCGTGTTTGACCAAATAATGGTAAAACAGCTTTTTAAAGTTCAAATTTAAGCGTTTCTATCTTTAAAAGAATTGATCTGCCTGGATCTTTAAAAAAATTTAACTGCTTTGCCATGTATTCGTTTCCTTTTCCTTTGATTTTAGCCAATCCTTTCTATTTTTGCACAAACATCTTCTTATGAAAAAATATTTTTCACAAATCTGCCTGTTGGCATCTGTATTTGTATTAACTCAGTCTTGCAGCAATAACAAACCTGAAAAAACAACCGATGAGTTTACGGATACTGCCGGTACATTAAAAGATTCTGCAGCATTGAAAGCGGAAGAGATGCTTGATTTCAAATTCTTTTATACGCTGGCAAATCTTCCTTCTCCAATGGATATGATTAATGCCATCTATCAAAATAAAGTACCCTTTAGTAAAGACCTTTTAAACCCGCCTGATAATTCCTCTAATTATTCTTCCGGTTTTAAAAAAGCGGTGAACTATGGTATTTATGGAATTGATATGGCCTACGCCGCTTTTTACGGACAAAATCAGGATCTTCTTGATTATTATTCGACATCAAAAAAAATGGCCGAGAAACTGAATGTTCAGGAGACCTTTGATTTATTTACATCCAGTTTCATGGACAATGAACAAAACAAAGATTCTCTGGTAAAAATTATAGATCGTGCTTATTCTGAAACTGATAATTACCTGCGTTCCAACCGTAGGGTAGAAGTTGCTTCACATGTTCTTGCAGGAAGTATTATGGAAGCACTTTATTTGAGTGTTGAATTAATGAAGAATGACGAGCGGACGAGTGCCAATGCGAACTTGTTTGATAAAATTTATAATGAGAAACTCTATTTGGAAAATCTAATAAGTCTTTTTTCAGACTTATCTAAATATCCAAGTTCTGCGAATTTACTTGTGCAATTAAAGAGTATCAAAAAAGTATTTGATGAAATAAAATCATCAGAAGATCTTAACAAAGCAAATATGGCTCTCTTAAGTAAAGCCATACTTCCTGTTAGAAATGATCTTGTAAAATAGGCTTTATAAAAAATTTATTTCACGTGCGAGTTAACGGTCAACGTTAAACGCCAAACGTTAAACGTCAGAGATGAGCGAACGCATTCTGCAGGCATTGATGCAACTTTTTGCAATAGGTGCTGCGCTGGAACGCCTTACACTTCAAAGCCGTGATACCGTTGAAGCTTTTCTCAGACAACAAGTCAGCCTTCATCGCGTTCAGGAATATCTGACATTATATGATGACTTTGTATCCCGTCTCGAAGGTGGCGACGATGCAACACGTGCACGAAAAAAAATTGCCGGAAGTTCTGTCAGGATGTTACGCATCTGTACAGAAATAAATAAAGAATTAAATACCCGCCAAAAATATATTGTCTTTTTGCGACTTGCTGAATTTATGCAATCGTCGCAATCAAATATTACAAATGAAGAAAAAGAATTTTTAGAAACTGTTGCCTCTGTATTTACCATTGAAGCTGACGAATATTCGCTTTGCCTTGCACTTACTTCTCAAATTTTTTCTTTAGACGATTATGATTCTCCCCTTAATTTAATCGTCAGCGCCGAATCTCAACCAAAATTAAAAAATGCTCATCATCTAATTCATCCGGATCTCGATGGGATGATGGTTTTTTTACATCTTAAACGTGCACAGGTAATTTTTCTCAAATATTCCGGACAGGATCGCCTTACTGTAAATGGCCAGCCTAACGATTCATCTAAAATTACTGTATTATCACAAGGTGCGGTAATCAGATCTCCCCGCACTCCTCCATTATATTATACAAATATTTTACGCGCCTATCATTCTACCGATAACAATGAAGAGTTTCGATTCAGCGTAAACAAATTGGAATTTGTTTTTCCGAATGGGAAAAAAGGATTGCATGAACTATCATTTAATATTGATTCCGGAACACTTGCCGGAATTATGGGAAGCAGTGGAGCAGGTAAATCTACTTTACTGAATATTTTAAATGGTAGTTGCAAGCCCTCATCAGGAAATGTACTTGTAAACGGACTCGATTTATATGAAACACCCGGACTACAAGAAGGATTGGTCGGAAATATTCCTCAGGATGATTTACTTATTGAAGAACTTACCGTTTTCCAAAACTTATACTACAACACAAAATTATGTTATGGTAATCTGGATGAAATAGAAATCAAACGAAAAGTTGATAATGTTCTAGATGCTTTAGGACTGAATGAAATAAAAGATCTGAGAGTTGGAAGTGTATTAAACAAAACGATTAGCGGAGGACAAAGAAAGCGACTTAATATCGGCCTTGAACTTGTTCGCGAACCTTCCATTTTATTTGTTGATGAACCAACGTCGGGATTATCATCACGCGATGCTGAAAATGTAATGGACTTGTTAAAGCAGCTTGCTTTAAGCGGGAAACTTGTATTCGTTGTTATTCATCAGCCGTCTTCAGATATTTTCAGATTATTTGATCAATTGCTAATGCTGGATACCGGAGGATTCACTGTTTATTTCGGAAATCCTTCTGATGCAATGATGTATTTTAAAAAACAGGTTCATCTTACCGATTCAGAACAAAGCGAATGTCCTGTTTGTGGCAATATAAATCCTGAGCAGCTTTTTAATATTATCGAATTGCATGAAGTAGATGAATTCGGAAATAATACAATTGCCAGGAGAATTACACCAAAGGAATGGAATCAGCTTTATAGAAATTCTCTGCCAACTATTGACGATGAAAAAAAATTCCATTTTATTGCTCCAAATATTAAAAAAGCTTCTTCATTTAGCCAATGGAAAATTTTCTTTACCCGTGACTTTATTGCTAGGCTGAGTAACAGGCAGTATATGCTTATAAATCTTTTGGAAGCTCCTTTGCTAGCTTTTATTCTTGGCTTCATCCTTAGATATTCCGTTGGCGAAAATTATAAATTGATAAGTAATCCGAATCTTCCTGCATATCTATTTATTGGAGTTATTGTTGCTTTATTTTTAGGCTTATCAGTAAGCGCAGAAGAAATTATCCGTGACAGGAAAATTCAGCAAAGAGAAAAATTTTTACACCTTAGCCGTACCAGTTATCTGATAAGCAAAGTTTGCCTTCTTTTTCTGATATCTGCAATTCAATCTGCATCGTTTGTAATCATAGGCAATCTGATGATGGGAATCCACGATATGAATTTTTCTTATTGGATGATTTTGTTCACTACCAGTTGTTTTGCAAACCTGTTAGGATTAAATATTTCGGCGGCTCTTGATTCGGCAGTTACGGTTTATATTTTAATTCCTTTTCTGCTTATCCCACAAATTCTTCTAAGTGGTGTTATCGTGCGATTTGAAAAGCTACATCCGTTGATTACAAAGCAGGAAGGTGTGCCGCTAATAGGAAATATCATGACATCACGTTGGGCCTATGAAGCGCTTGCCGTCGAACAATTTGCAAACAATCCTTTTGAAAAACAATTTTTTCCTTTGGATGCTATTATGAGCCGGTCAACTTATAAAAAAGACTGGTGGATTGCTGCTATGCGCGAACGATTAGACAAATGCGAACACCTCTTAAATCAAAATGCTCCGGTGGATTCATTTATTACTCCACTTAAAGTTTTGAAATACGGTTTCAATGAAGAAGAAAAATTATATTCCTCTAAGAAGTTTTTATTTTTAGATGACATTCGAAAAAATAATTTTACCCGTCCAAACGGAATCCAAATTCGCAATGCATTAGATTCATTGAAAGAATTTTATATTGATCAGTTTAATGATGCCAGTGAAAAAAAAGAAATTTTAATAAGCCAGTTAACAGATACACCTCAGCATAACGATTTTTTTAATCAGGAAAAAAATAAATATGAAAATGAGAGCCTGGAAGAAATGGTTAGAAGCAGTAACCAGACAGACAGATTAGTAGTAACGAATGAAAAAATTATTCAACGATTTGAACCGGTCTATCATGTAAATGCTTCCGAAAAATTTTTACAGGCACCGCTTTTTTCATCAGTGAAAAATTTTGCCGGTAAAACTGTAAACACAATGCCTGCAAATATAATTGTGATCTGGTTAATGACTGTTTTACTATATTTTACTTTACAAATTAATCTTTTTAGAAAGTTGATTAAGATGTTTGGGGGGTGAGGTATTAGGCTTTAGATATTAGTTTTTTGTTATTAATTAAATATAAATTTTTTATTGGTGGGATTTACAATTTTAGAATTGATCCCTTTAATATTATTTCACATAAACATTTCTATTTCCCTACGTTCAATTCAAACGGGACTTTAACTAAAGCTTGATAATCTTCGCCGGCTTCCATCATATCTTCATCATCGGCATCATAAAACCATAAAACTTTTACATTGCTTTTTCCTGAGAGATTAATTGTTTCAAGGCGGCGTAAAATATCAAGAAGGCATTTGGAAGAACTTGTATTGAAATACTCAAGACTAATTTTCAATTCTGTTTTTGGAGCAGGGGACTGTGAATAAATATCCAGCCATTCAAAAACGGGTCTGTAAAACTCTAATGAATTTTCAGGAATTGACTTTCCTTTGATTTCAAGAATCCCTGTCATGTCGAATAAAACAGTTGGTGTTTTTATGCTGTCATTAATAATCAGATTACTCATAATTTTTTTGAGGCTAAGAAATTGTTATTGCTAAACTAAAAAATGAATATTTATTATTTATTTTATTAAATTCAAAATTAAGCTGATTCCCCGATTTTCTTGCCATTTCGATAATGCCAAGTCCGGCTCCTCCTTTTTCTGAAAATTCATTACCGGCCAATGTTTTTTGATAGTGACTCCTAAGAGCTTCTGGAGAAAGGGAATTTACTTCATTGATCCTCTTTGTAAGCTTTTCGATTTCGGAATTAAGAAGATAATTTCCTGTAATAATAGTATATAAATCTTTTCCATCAGATTTAATTACAAAACCTGTCAATGAAAAATCAATATCGACAGATTCTTTTGGAAAAGTAGTCTGGTGATGAAAGACATTCTGAAGGCATTCGATTAGAATATGAAAGAATTTTTTTTTCTTTTCCGGTGAAAAATTTTTTTCTTCAAGATGCCGATCCATCATCGAATAAACGGCTTCCAGAAGAGTTGCATCTATATCACCCTTGTAAGCGAGAATAATATTTTCTGCATCCATTTTGTGGAGCATGTCATGAATAGATGAATTCGGCATCGATTAAAGCTTGGTAATAAAAGGAAGAAATCAAAAATAGTTATTATAAAGACAATTAAAACAACCGGAAAGGTTATTTTAACAGGGAAAATAAATCTGAAGACAAAACATTAAGTTTTCTCGGATCTAGCTTTCTTTGCTGCGGTTTCGGCTTCATTAACAATTTCTTCAGCCTTTGCGAGAATTGAATCGGCAAGGTCTTTTGCTTTATTGCTAACTTTTTTTCGCATTTCACTTCCTTTGCCGGAAGCTAAAAGAATTCCTAAAACAGCGCCTGCAGCGGC
Source organism: Bacteroidota bacterium (assembly GCA_031417555.1). Classification (GTDB taxonomy): domain Bacteria; phylum Bacteroidota; class Bacteroidia; order AKYH767-A; family 2013-40CM-41-45; genus JADKIH01. Next base: position 13,585 of record JANOVV010000033.1, on the reverse strand, counting down.
TCCTCCTAAAAAAGCTAAAAACACTTTTGATTTTGACATGCTTTTGAATATTTAAAATTGTATAAAACTAATCTGTAAAATCGGGAAAAAAATTATAAAAAACAATAAAAACTTCAAAAAAAATCCTCCCTGAAAAGCAGGGAGGATTTTAATTAATGCAAAATAAAACAGGATTAATCTTTTACAACCACCAGGTATTTAGATGCACTCCAGAATTTCTCAGCATTAGTTATTGAAAGACTAACAACTTTATCTTTCTCCTTGTTCAATGTATAAGAATCTGAAGGATGAGTTGTAATAACTTTTGCGCCTTTGCTATCGATAGGAATTGTACTTGTTTGTACATAATCGATACGCGTAAATTTATTGTTGTCAAAATTAGAACTTAGCTTGGATGTTTTTCCTATGCCTAAAAGTCCGCCTGTTTTATCAATTACCTTCATCGATTGAAGATCCTTTGATTTACCAACCACGAAATAAGCTGTGTGTAAACTAGTCGTTTGCTCATCAATTGTTTTTGTTTGAGCAATTGTTGTTCTGGTTAATGTATCAACAGAAGTTTGCAATTGGGCAACTTGTGTATTTAAGCTATTGAGTTTATCGTTCAAGTCAGCCAATTCCCGGTCTTTTTGTGCAATCTGCTCATTCAATGTTTGAATCATTGTTTCGAAATGCGCAATTTTATTTCCTGAATTTTTAAGTTTTCTGTTGAGTTCAGCAATTTGAGCACGATTATCATTCATTAATTGATTGATAGCAGCAATATTATCATTGATGCGTTCCTTTGCAGTCTTATTTAATTCACCTTGCTTATCAACATTTACATTAATAGCATTTTGCTTTCTTGCAATTGAATCCAGGTTTTTTTCGATTTCATTGAACGAGGATAGGAAATCGTTTAATGAAGAATCGCGTTCATTAATAATAGAAGCAAGCGAGTCTTTTTGGCGATTGGCCTGGTCAACTTCAGCTTGTCTGTTATCACAAGCAGTAATTGTTAGTGCTATTGCAGCGGCAAAAATTAATTTTTTCATTTCTTGGGTTTATTTTAACGGTTAGGTATTAAATGATTAAGTGATAAATGTAAATATGGGGTCATGAGGTTGATTAAACGATACTCATTTAATTAACGGCAAAGTAAAAAAGAAAGATGGGAGGTAGAATGATGAAAACAGCAATTATCAACAATTGCTTATCAATATGATTAAGATATGCAGCTTTTTTGAAGTCAGCAAAAGGAAGAAAACAATCTATTTAAATTTGAAATTGAAGTGTTTAGGCACTATTTATTAATTAGAATTCTATTAAAGAGTTATTGAATCTTAAAACAAAAATTCATTTAATAATCCATTTCATCCACAGTACTTTTATCAAAATGGATATCATCTTGCTTTAAAGATGTTCGTGCTTTGTGAATTATGTTTCTGAGGATGCCAAAAATTTCGGGTTTTTTTTCAGCAAGATAACTTGATGAAAGGTTTTTGATTATCAATGGTACAATAAAACGAGTAATCCATCCCGATTTTGAAAGTAAAATATTTTTCAATAAAATATCAATAGTTCCCCTAACGCCATTATTCAATAGTCCGCTTGTCTTATTTCCAATTATATTACTAAAAAGTTTAGCTGCGATTTTTCCGGGTTTGATTTCTTCCTTTATCCATTCCAAATCTTCTTTTAATATTTCTTCGGCAGCAATGAGCTCCAATTGCAGTCTTAATCTCTCCGAATGCAATTCTTTTAAATTTCTAATCTTTTTCATCGGAGTAGATTGCATTCAATAATTTATTAATAACAGGAATTTTAATTAGCGTATGTCTGAAAACGAAAAGTAAAATTGTAACGGCCAGGTAAAAGAGACCAACGTATAAAAATCCAATCGATGTATTTCCCAACGAATGTCCAATCCATAATGCTGAACTTATACTAAGAAACAAAAGAACAAACATCATTGACAGAGCAATTAAAAATACGGAAGCTATTGATGATATAATGTCCGATGCTTTGTCGGAAGAATTGAGAACAAATAGTTTCCATCTAGTTTCAAAGTAATCATTTAAGTGTTGAACTATTGATTCTATTTTATTTTTTTCTTCCATTTAATGGCTAATTAAAAAATAGTAAATAAAATTACCTTGACATCTGTATAAAATAAAACACATCAATACACAGATGAAAATTGTTACTAATGCAATCTATTCCTTTAACTAAAAGGTTTTTTCCTTAAGAAATTATTTTTAGAAAAATATAGGAGCAATTATGATCTAAAGAATTCCTAAATTAATTTGAACGAGCTTGGGTTGAATTTTTAACTTCTTCCATTTTGCTCGCCATGCGTTCTTTCATTTCATTAACGGCTTCTTTGCTTTTATTATATCGCTCTTTGATTTCATCAGTCAGTTCTGATGCTTTACCAGCCATTTTTTTGCGGGTTTCACTTCCTTTGTTGGGTGCAAATAATACTCCAAGTGCAGCACCTGCTGCAGCTCCTACTAAAAGGGCTGCAAGAATTTTTCCAGAATTTGCCATGATAATAATTTTTTAAGGTTAATTAATCAATCCTTAAAAGTATACAAAAAGTAGCAATAAAAAAATGATCAATATCATTCACAAATAGACAAAATTCTTACAAATTAATTATTAAAGGTTTTTGATTATAAACTATATCTGTATTGTAATTTTTAATCATAAAAAATAATTGCTTTTTTCTTGTTATTAGCAGAAAACCTAATGAACAATTTTTATGGTCTTTTTGCAAATTATACTGTCTTAAATTCTCATTTTTATTCAACCCTCTAAATAGTAAAAAGCTCTAAATTGAAGTTGATTGAATCATAGAATTTTGATTATTATCGATGAAAAAAATGTAAAACATTGTATTAAAAAGTTAAAAATCGAGTAACATTAAAGTACTTTTAGGGTAGAAAAGTAAGATTATTTAGCAGATTTCAGTCTTTTTAAACTACAATCACTGATTGTTTACTGAAAAAAGGGTTTATCCATAAAATAAATGAAAAAAAAAGTTTCTCTTTCAACCTTGTTTATTGCCAGTATACTTACCAGTATTGTAACCATTGTATTACTTAAAATTTTCTGGTGTCCGGAACCCGCTATTGAGATTCCGGTAACTCAAAATTGTGATAACACTATGTCACAAACGAGATTAAAGGAATATACCCTTATTCAACCATTGATTCTAACTGATATTTATAATGAAAGTGCCTCTTTAATTTCATTAAAATCAAAAATTGATCAATACATCAACGAAAAAAAAAGTAAACAAGAAGTTGATGACGTATCTGTGTACTTTCGTAAATTAAACGATGGTTCATGGTTCAATATAAATCCCAATACCACTTACAATCCGGCTAGCATGAGTAAACTCATTGAGCTTATAACTTATTTAAAAGAAGCCGAAGAAAATCCTGAAATACTAAATAAAAAAATATTTTTCCCTCGCCACTTTACTCAAGTAAGTCCACAGAATATTAAAGATTTTCAATTGAAAGAAAAAGTATCATATACTGTTAGTGACCTTCTCACTTATATGATAAAATACTCTGATAATGATGCCACCGTTTTATTGAATTTAAATATCAATATGCGAATTTATAATCAGCTTTTCTTAGATTTAAAAATTCCTGCGCCTCCATCCAATGGAGAATTCTTTATTACATCCGCAGATTTTTCAAAATTTTTCCGTGTCCTTTACAATGGAACTTATCTACACCCAAAATATTCTGAATGGGGATTAAGACTTCTTACAACCAGCACATTTAAAGAAGGATTACAAAAAGGAGTAGATTCAACTATTACAATAGCACATAAATTTGGTGAAAGAATAATAGGAAATAAAATACAATTTCATGAATTCGGTATTGTTTATATAAACGACAATCCGTATTTAATTGGAATAATGTCAAAAGGTTCTTCCTTAAATCAATTAATTGAAATTGCTGCTGAAATATCCAGAATTACATTTTCAGAATATAAAATTAATAATAACAATTAATTTTTTTGTCCCTTTTTTTTGCGCATATTTGTTAAAATTGATTTATTGAAATACAAAAATCTTATTCGTTTTTTAAATTTGCAGGTTAATATTCCTGCAGGTTTTTCTGTTTAAAGACGACGTTATAAACAGAAATGCGTTTTCACTTATTCAATAAATCACTTTAATCAACGTTTTTAATATTTGCATAGGTGGAAATTATTTGTTCCTTTACATTAAAATATGGTTGATTATACATCTTTTCCTTTTCTAGTTTTGCTTGCTGATGATGACGCCAGTGATCGCATCCTTTTCAAAGATGCTATTGAACAATTGGATTTAAAAGTATCTTTAAAAATGTTTGAAGGTGGGATTCATTTAATGAAACATCTTAACGATAAAAAAAATATTCTTCCCGATTTCATTTTTCTTGACCTTAACATGCCCGGAAAAAATGGATTTGAATGTCTTGAGGAATTGCGTTCCGATGATCGTTTGAAAAATATATGTGTGATTATTTATTCTACCTCTTCCAAATTAGAAGACATCAATGAATCATTAAACAAAGGAGCAAATCTTTATTTTGCAAAATCTTCCACTTTTCAAGAGCTCATTAACAGACTTCAAAGGATTTTTGGAATGAACTGGGAAGAATTTAATTCGGAGCCATGTTTGGAAAAGTTTGTTTTAATGGATGAGGTTAGGTTTTGATTTATTTTTCGAAAATTTTAATAAATTCCACTTTTCATAATTGCATAACTACCCATTTCGTTAAAAGAATTAACGGAATTTTAGTGTGTGATTATTTTTTTAATAGAGATTGCATAGTTTCTTTCAGCCGTCTTGATAAAATATATTCCTTTTGATCGCTAGCTTAAATAATGTCAGAATACAAAAAACCGAAATATAATTTGTTTGGTTGGCCTTCTACAAATATTCCTTCAAACTTTATAGGTTTCAAATTAAAATATATTGGTAGAAAAATGATTACTATGGGAAAGAATTAATGCGATTGGGATTTCATTCAGAACCGATCACATTGTGGCAGATTTCGGATTATCATTTGGGAAAATAAAATTTAACAATGCAACAATTATTCGTGATCTTTCTGCTCCAAGTTATAATCTACTGAATATCGATGTTGATCTATTTGAGCAGAATCTCCAATCAAAAGTAGGTTTTTGAGATTTGTAGAGAGTAAAAATAGCAATTTCGTATCAGTAATTTGACAAATTTTTTAAAATTTAGATGATATTTTACTAGAAAATTTTCGATTATTTTCAGGTTAGTTAAAATATTATTAGGTTTTTTTGAAATAGTTTTTTAACCTTACTGACTGGATTAATTTAATCAATTAAGTTTATTGAATGTTTATTTGAAAATTTTTAACCTACATACATGAAAACACCAAGCATTGCCAGACTAAAAAGTTTATTTACTTGAGATCTTTTTGATCTTCTCATAAAATATTCATTTCTGTTTTAAATTTTTCAACACGACAATTCTAACTGTCTGACTTGATAATATATGGCAATGATCCATTTATTAAAAAAGTTTCCTGCCTGTTTGAATAAATAGTTTAATTCAGTTTATCATGAAATCAATTTCAAGTCTGGTAAAAAAAGTATTTGTATTTTTTTTGAATATTTCCACAAGCAATGTGTTTTTGTCGAATGCTACACATACCTATTGCTTTAAAAAGGTTCTACTTCCTCCCGACAATGTATACAACGGATTCTACAGCGGAGATTTTGTATGGACGAATATATCAACATACAAGATTATGTTTAAATAACTTTCTTAAAAAAATAATTTCGAATGATAATTAAAACCTCAAAAAAATGAAAAATAAACTCTTCCAATCAACACTAAAAAAATATTTAATTTCGGGTTTACAGATTACCTGTTTAATGATATTTTTTTTAATGACCAGAGCTACTAATGCACAAGTCACATTAAATCTTAATTTATTTATCCAGGGTTTTTATACCGGTGGAGGAATGATGGATAATAATGGTGCAGGTGGTTTCCTCTATATTACAGGGCAATCAGTTAATCCTGCTGATGTTGATTTTGTTTCAATTGCAGCAATTGATCCTAATACATTTAATCCTGCCGATGAACAACAGGGAATTTTGCAAACAAACGGAAACGTAGTGGTGACATTTGGTCCGTCTGTTATCGAAGGATTTCCATACTATATAAGAGTCATACATCGAAGTTGTGTTGAAACCTGGAGTGCTGTGCCGGTAACTATGAATGCTTTAACAACTTATTTGTTTTCAACTTCTCCTTCAATGGCCTATGGAGATAACCAAACTCCAACAAGTGCACAAGGTATTCCGGATGGAATTGGTTTTGCATTCTATAATGGAGATTTTAATCAGGATGGATCTATTGATGCCAGTGATTATCTGGAATTGGATCCGGATGTACAAAATGGTATCGGCGGTTATGCTGGAAATGATTTTAACGGTGATGGCGCTGTTGATGGTTTAGACATCCCTTTATTTATATGTAATATAGAATCAGGTGTTGCAGCATTTCGTCCATAATTTAATTTTTAATAAAATAAATCTAATTATTGATTAAACTTTAATAGCATGAAAACAAAACAAACCATTCAAAAGAAAATTCTCTTAAGTTTTTTTATTGCAGTTCTTTTGGCAACAAAAATATTCTCTCAGAGCAATAACTTTAATTGTCACATTAAAAATATTCATCAAACAAGTTCCAATATTCTTGAATTTGATATCTTCATTGAAAGGGTCGGAGTCGGATCTCCTAGATTAATTTTTTTCCAGGCAGGAATTGATTTTAATTTTCCCGGGATTTCAAATGGCGGTATTATTTCCGGAGTCTTCATAGCGGGATCTGCTGACCCGTCCTTACCTGGAATTCAACTGTTTCCAAATTGGAATATTAACCAAACAAGTAAACAAATAAGAATGTTTGCTGCAAGCGCTTATCCTACATACTTAGCAACAATAATTCCTCCATCACCGGGAATCAGATTAGGTACTTTCAGAATGACGAATACAGTTCCTTTTACTTCTTCATCAACTCCCGATTTTGTTTGGTCGTTTTTAACAGGAACAAGCAATACTACAAAAACAGTAATTTCTCTCGACGAGAATAATGTATGTCCTAACCCAACGTTTAGCCTTACCAACCAACATTTTGTAATTGGAAATCCTGTTTTAAATCCATTGTGTCCAACAGTAAGTGTAGTAACCCCTAATTCATCATGTGGTGATATTCAATTAAATGGTATAATTACTAATGGTACAAGTGGAACATGGTCTACGTCTGGAACAGGTTCATTTGAACCGAATGCGACAACATTAAATCCAACGTATCATCCATCTCCTTTGGATTTAGTATCTGGTGTAACGCTGACTCTTACCGCCACAATTGTTCAAGGATGTAATTCTGCAATTAGTTCTGTAACCGTTTCATTTACTTCAACAAATGATAACGATGTTTGTACTATAGATGCTTGTGATCCTTCTAATGGAAACATTACACATACCCCAGTAAATGTAGACGATAATAACGCTTGTACTACAGATGATTGTAATCCTGTTACAGGCGTTTTTCATATTCCGATTTATACAGAAGATGGTGATGCATGCACGAATGATAATTGTGATCCATCAACAGGAGTAATTACACATACCCCTGTTAATATAGGCGATGGCAACGCTTGTACAATGGATAATTGTGATCCTGCAACAGGATCGATTACACATACTCCTGTTTATATAGATGATGGTAACGCTTGTACAATTGACGATTGTAATTTTTTAACAGGTGAAATAACACATATAAGAATTGATGATGATAATAATCCTTGTACAATAGATAATTGTGATCCATTAACAGGAGTTATAACAAATACTTATAATTGTGCTCCACCTACTATTACTTGTCCTCCGGATATTTTTATATGTTTTAATTTTCCAGATGCTGATGTAGTACTTGGTGAACCTGTTACCACAAGCACCAATGGAATAGGAACATTAGGAAATAATGCTCCACCTGCGTTTCCTTTAGGTACAACGGAGGTGACATGGACTGTATTAGATACTCTTGGAAATAGCAGCACATGTATTCAAAAGGTGGTAAGGAATGCAAAAGTGATTACGACAGTTCTTTTCACAACAATCCCTGCTGCGCAATCAAATGTCATCCATGTTTGTCTCGGACAACCCATTTATTTTCTCAATCATTCTACCGGAATAAATTCACAGCAATGGGATTTTGGAGATGGTTTTCTTTCCACAGAAATAAGTCCGGAACACTCCTATAATTTACCCGGGTCCTTTTTGGTTACTTTAAAGACATTCAATGATTGTAATATTTCTGAATCAACTACAATAACAGTTCAGGTAGATCCTGAAACCGGACCTGATATTTATTGTCCGTCTGTTGTATGTGCTCATGATACTGTTGTCTATTCCACATCCGCAGTATGCAGCAATTACATTTGGTCTGTCACAGGAGGTACAATTATTTCATCTCCTGTTAATAGTAATTCAATAATGATTGTTTGGGGAGATGGTTCAAACGGAGATGGATTACTGACTTTGAATATTCCCGGTTGTGGAAATTTTTGTAACAGACCTTCACAACGATTAATTCCAATCATTCCTTCAACATTGCCGGTAAGCGGACAAACAATAGTGTGTTCAGGAAATATTTCGAAATATTCTGTTCCTTGCCTTCCGGGTACAAATTATTTTTGGGATGCAGGATCCTCTGGTTCTGTAATTGCCGGTCAAAATACACATGAGGCTACTATATATTGGTTCCCCGGATTTACAGGTTCGGCTATTGTGCACGTGAACTATCAGAATACTCTAACCAGTTGTTCGGGTATTGGTGCTCTTAACGTTTTGGTTCTTCCTATTCTTGGTATAACAGGACCAGCAAAATTATGTCCTGATATCATTAATACATCTTCTCCTTTCAATTCAATTAATACATCGACATTGGCTGGTGCAAATACTAACTGGACAGTTATTACTCCGGCAAATGTTACGTTAACAAATCTACAAACCAATTCTCCTGTTTTTAATAACTATAATTGGAATGCAGGACCAGGAATTTATACCGTGATTGCCACCTTACAACCAGGTACTTTTTGTAATGTCACGGTACAAACTACAGTAGTAGTAGTTGACCAGCTTATTCCTCCGGGACCAATAAACGGTACACTTATAGTTTGTCCAAACTCAACCCATGTCTATACAGTTACTCCAACGGTTTCAAATGTAAACTACGTGTGGACGATAACCGGTGGAACACCATCGACTACAAATGGAACAAGTATTTCAATTACATGGGGATCCTCTGAGCCATATTTAATTTCTGTAAAACAACAGTTAACTGACAGTCCGTATTGTTTATCGGACGCAACAACATTATCAGTAACACAATATCCGCCTCTTACTTTACCGACAGTGACAGGTTCGGCAATTGTATGCCGGAAAAACATAAGCACATATTCTTTTCCGGTCGAGGAGCTTCGTTCGGATGCGATTTATACCTGGTCAGTTAATTCTCCTAATGCTGGAAATATTATTTCAATAAATGGAACCAACTCCATTACCATTGATTGGACAGGAACAGGAAATACTTCGGAAAATGCAGATGTAGTTCTTACTGTTTCACTTTGTGGAGAACATGTTGTAAATTATCCTGTAAATATAAATGCTTTGCCAGTGGCTGCGATATCTGCTCCCACGCTACTTTGTGTAAATGTTTCTGCACAATTCATTTCATCAAATGGAATTTCATGGTTATGGGATTTCGGAGATAATTCATCCTCAACATTACAAAATCCTAATCACACTTACTCTCAAGTTGGCACTTATCTTGTGAAATTAGTTATTACCGGTGTGGGCGGCTGCAAAGATTCATCAACAACATTTGTTGAAGTTAATCCTGTTCCTGTTGTTCCTGTTATCAGCGGTCCGTTATCCGTATGCGGGGTTAGTACTTCGAATTATTTATTTTCAGAGGCTATGACAGCAGGAGCAACTTATTCCTGGTCTGTTTCACCGCCCGCTGCAGGAAACATTACTACTTCAAATAATGGCAATCAGATAACTGTCCAATGGGGAGCAACAAACAGCGTCATCCTTGCAAATGTTTCAGTACATGTTGTCTCTGCCTGTCTGGATATAATAGTGAATTATCCTGTTACAGTATATCCTGTACCGGTTGCTGATATAACTGCGCCTTCTCTTGTCTGCCAAAATACAACTGCAACATTTACAGCAGGTACAACAGGTATTACAAGCTGGTCCTGGAACTTCGGAGACGGAGGTACATCATCATCTCCGACAGAGACGCACACGTATACAACTTCAGGAATCTATATTGTTACTCTTGTTGTAACGGGCATTGGAAATTGCAGCAGCACGACAAATACAACAGTAGACGTTAATCCGCTACCGTCTGTTCCTGTAATCACTGGCCTACCTTCTGTTTGTGCTGGTAATACATCAACTTATTTATTTAATGAGCCAATGCCCGAAGGGGCAAATTACACCTGGTCAATTACTCCATCGGATGCAGGAAATATTAATACGGCAAATAATGGCAGCGAGGTTAGCATCGAATGGAATGCGACAAACACTAGCATTCATGCGAATGTTTCAGTGCATGTTGTCTCTGCCTGTCTGGACATTATAGTGAATTATGATGTTACGATAAATCCGGTACCGGAAGCAGCTATAACTGCTCCTTCTCTTGTCTGCCAAAATACTACGGCAACATTTACCGCAGGAACAACAGGTATTACAAGCTGGGCATGGGATTTCGGAGACGGAGGTACATCATCATCTTCGACAGAGACACACACGTATACAACTTCAGGAATTTTTAATGTTACTCTTGTTGTAACGGGCATTGGAAATTGCAGCAGCACGACAAATACAGTAGTAGACGTTTATCCACTTCCGCTTGTTCCTGTAATTAGTGGCCCACCTTCTGTTTGTGCTGGTATTTCATCAACTTATTTATTTAATGAGCCAATGACCGAAGGGGCAAATTACACCTGGTCAATTACTCCGTCAGATGCAGGAAATATTAATACCGCAAATAATGGCAGCCAGGTTACCATCGAATGGGGATCGACAAACACTATCATTCATTCAAATGTTTCAGTGCATGTAGTCTCTGCCTGTCTGGACGTTATAGTGAATTATGATGTTACAATAAATCCAATACCTGTTGCAACTATAACTGCTCCTTCTCTTGTCTGCCAAAATACTACGGCAACATTTACCGCAGGAACAACAGGAGTTACTTCCTGGTCCTGGAACTTCGGAGATGGCGGATCTTCATCTTCATCAAGTGCTGATCACATATATACACTGACCGGAACCTATACAGTAATCCTGACAGTAACAGGTAGTGGAGGTTGCAGCAATACTTCAACTACTACAATAACTGTTAATCCTAATCCCGATGTTCCTGTAATAAACGGTACGACCTCTGTATGCGCAGGAAGTACCGGAACTTATTCTTTCGCTGAGGCAATGACAACGGGCGCAACGTATACATGGTCGATTTCCCCTGCTAATGCCGGAGAAATTACTTCTCCAGTGAATGGCAACAATATTTCCGTCCATTGGGGAATAACAGGCAACATCAGCAATGCGAATGTTTCTGTTCATGTTACGAACATTTGCATGGATGCCACAATTAATTTTCCGGTTACAATACATCAGATACCAGTTGTATCAATCACTCCTCCGAATTTTATTTGTCAGAAAACCGCGGTAACATTTAATGGTTCTGCAGGCGTATCGTGGTTGTGGAATTTCGGAGACACAACTTCATCCGTGCTCCAGGACCCTCCGCATACTTATAATTACGCCGGAACTAAAACGGTGAAACTTACTGTGACGGATAATTATGGCTGCAGTGCAAGTGCATCCAGTCTAATAAATGTGAAACCCACACCAGTTGCTTATATTTGGACAGATGACGATTTAATTTATTGCGATGACGAACCAATAAGTGTGACCTTTCATGCATTTAATGGTCCGCTTTACCAGTTTTCATGGCAGCCTGGTTCTTTCAGCAATTCCGGTCCACCGTTTACAGTCACATTACCTGGAAATTATAGCGTGATAGTAACAAACCCTTACGGTTGCAGTGCAACTTCAGATATAATTTCTGTATCAACACACAATTGTGATCCGACCTGTCCATGCGGTGGAACTTATCCTGATTGTGTGCCCTGCCCGGATGTATGTCCGTGTGGTGGAACATTTCCTGATTGCCTTCCTTGTCCGAATGTATGTCCATGCGGTGGTATATATCCTGATTGCCTGCCATGCCCTTGTGTCAGCCAATGCATAAAGGAACCATACACATTTGATTTCAGTTATGTTAATAATTGTGCAGAGGTTTTATTCACTCCAAATATTTCCGGAAATATTTCCAATGTTTCCTGGAATTTCGGAGATGGATCAAGTTCAAACTTATCCAGTCCTACACATACATACTCACTTCCCGGAATTTATAAAGTTTCACTCAGCGGAACGGTTGCCGGTACCAATAGTTGCACTGGACTTCCCTGCCTTTCTACTGTAAGTGTTACGCATACTGATATTATTCCGATTGCAGGTAATTTTTTCCCAGAATTTAATTGTTCTCCTTCAGGAAATATTGAAACACAACTCACCGATTTGTCAATATTTCTTGACAACAATGTAATAGATTCCTGGAAATGGTATTTTGACGGCAATGTAAATCCTTATGCCATCACACAAAATACTGCGTTTGAATTCACACCGGGAATACATACTGTAACTCTTGTAGTATCCAGCAGTATTACCGGCGCAACATGTACCGTAACGAAAACAATTACTTCGCCATTGCCGGCTGCTGCGAATTTCAATTCCACTTCTCCGGCATGTTATGGAACTGCAGTAGTGTTTTCCGATATTTCTACTGGACAGGTGATTTCATGGGCTTGGGACTTTTACAATAACAATAGCTCAACTTCAATCATTCAAAACCCATCCTACTTTTTCAATACCGCAGGTAATTATAGCTCTAAACTTACTATCACAGATATTTACGGATGTTCTAATTCGATAACTAAAAATGTTGTCATATTACCGAATGCTACTCCTACAATATCTGCAGATAATTCTGCTTCCTTTTGTTTTGGTGGTTCTGTTTTACTTACAGCATCTGCCGGTACTTCATACCTTTGGTCAAACAACGAGACTTCACAAGCCATCTCGGTTACACAAAGTGGAAACTATTCTGTAAAAGTTGTTAATCCTAATTTGTGCTCCTCCACATCTTCACCTTTTGCCGTAACAGTGTATCCGATTCATGTTGCTTCATTTTCCGCTCCGTCATTTGGTTGCGAAGGAAGTCAGGTAAACTTTAATGGTTCCGGAGGTGGCACATATGCATGGAATTTCGGAGATCCTTCAAGCGGAAGCAATACATCAACTTCTTCAAATCCATCACATCAATTCACAGTGGGAACATATACAGTTATGTTAACTGTTTCCAGTGGTCCTTGCAGTAATTCAACAAGTAAAACGATTGTAGTAA
>JANOVV010000032.1:0-22871 GCA_031417555.1 Bacteroidota bacterium | reverse complement strand
AAATTCCAAAATCAGAAAAACTTTTTTTAATAATCGAATGATATTTATCGACGACTTGTTGAGGTGTAATTCCTTCTTTTCTTGCACGCAATGTTATTGGAACGCCGTGTTCATCGGAACCGCAGATGAAAACAACATCTTCTCCCAACATTCGGAGGAAACGAACATAAATATCTGCAGGTAAATAAGCTCCTGCCAAATGACCAATATGAACAGGGCCATTGGCATAGGGGAGGGCTGAGGTTACAAGTGTAGGCTTCATATTATTGAAGATTGAAGATTGAAAATTGAATATTCAAAATATTTCAATTAATTTTCAATTTTCAATCTGCAGTTTTCAATTATTTAAAATAATAAACTTCTTAAACTGGATCGGATTGGTCAAACTTTAATTTAATTTCGCCCCAAAGATATAAATATGATTCGACCGGACTATCTCAAAACCGGAGACACTGTTGTTATTGTTTCTACAGCAAGAAAAGTAAGCAAATCAGAAGTAAAATCTACAATTGATTTATTTACTGAATGGGGATTGAATGTACAGACAGGCAAAAACCTGTTTAAATATTATAATCAATTTGCTGGTACAGATGAGGAGAGAGCGGGTGATCTTCAAAGAGCCTTAAATAGTAAGGCAAAAGCAATACTTTTCGCAAGGGGAGGTTATGGGACTGTACGTATTGTCGATGCTATCGATTGGAAAAGGTTTGTCAAAAACCCTAAATGGCTTATTGGTTTCAGTGATCTCACCGTTTTGCATTCACACGTTCATCGTCATTGTAGCATACAAACGATGCATGCACCAATGGCATTAAATATTTCAAATCTTAGTGCAAGCTGTCTGAATGTTTACAAAGAAACACTTTTCGGGGGTGCTTTGAGATATTCATCTAGTAAACAACAACCTCATCTTGAAAAATTAAACCGAAAAGGAAAGGCTAAAGGACGTTTAATAGGTGGCAATCTTTCCCTCATCTATTCAATTTTAGGAAGCTCAAGCGACATTGAAATGGATGGTAAAATTCTTTTCCTCGAAGACCTCGACGAATATCTATATCACATTGATAGAATGATGATGAATCTGAAAAGAAACGGCAAACTTAAAAACCTGGCGGGGCTAATTGTTGGGGGTATGACAGAAATGAAAGACAATCCTATACCTTTTGGTAAAACAGCAGAAGAAATTATTCATGATGCCGTTGCCGAATATTCGTATCCTGTAGTGTTTGGTTTTCCTTCCGGACATATCCCCAATAATTATCCATTGATACTAGGCAGTGAAGCAACACTTAATGTTAGTGATAAAATGGAACTCACTTTCCACAATGGTTAATACAAAAGAACTTGGAGATATTGGTGAAAGCATTGCTTGTGATACATTACGCAATAATGGATATAAAATCCTGCGAAGAAAATATATTTTCAATAGAGCCGAAGTTGACATTGTTGCAGAGAAAGATGATCTCATAATTTTTGTTGAAGTTAAAACCCGGATTTCATCGTACTTAACAGATCCATCGCTCTTAGTTTCTTTAGGAAAACAAAAACAAGTCATTCGCGCCGCCGATCAGTATATAAAAGATTTTTATCCGGAGAATGAATGGCGTTTTGATATTATAGTAGTAATTACAAACAGCGATTATACGTCAATAGAACACATCGAAGATGCTTTTTATCCTATGGTCTGAGTTCGATTTTTTTTGAAGCAGAAAGTGTATTACTTTTTAAATCTTTCGTTCCCGCCTTTCATTGCAAGTCCTCAGCGGTCCTCCTGCCGTCGGCCCGCTTCCGGGCTTTTCATTTCAGTCGGGGCTAGTTAGAAGAATTCTAAATATTATTGTAATAGCATAGAAATAAAGGTCGAATAATAATTAAAATTTTTTTTTGGATTTATACTCACAAGTTTCCTTCTGAATGACAAAATTTGGTTTTTTTTTAAGAAATCAACTCACAGGATTCTTCCGGAATTTTTTCTCAACCACATTAATTCTTGAATCAAAGACTATTCTTTTAACCTAATAACTCAAACCCCATGAATCAACCTACAACATAATGACGACCAAATCAAATTTCTTAGCTTTGCACCATGAAACGTTCCAAAAGTTCTCCAGGGAAAGGCCCGAGTGGTCGAAAAAGTAAAAGCGACAGCACATCGAAACCGAAAAGAAGTTTTTCTAAAAGTGCCGGTGCTCCTAAAGGCAGAGGGGGTTCAAAACCTTTTGGCCGCCCTCGTCCTGATAATGGCGGATCCGATAAAGGCAGCGTTCGTGAACGATCAGAAGGTAGTGGAGGACGTTTTAAACGCGAAGAAAGCGGTTTTGATAAAGGAGAATTTAAGCGTACTCCCGGTAAATCAACAGGAAGAAGTTTTTCCAAACCGCGCAGCAATGGAGACCGACCTGAGCGTTTCAAAAGGGAAACCGGCAGTTCAGAAAGAGGAGATTTTAAACGTTCACCGGGCAGACCAACTGGCAGAGATTTTTCTACGCCATTCCGTGGCGGCGATAAACCCGAAAGAACAAAACGAGAAGGAGATAATTCAGAAAGAGGAGATTTTAAACGTTCTCCCGGTAGACCACCGGGCCGAAGTTTTTCTTCACCAACCCGCGACGGAGATCGTCCGGAACGAAATAAACGTGATGGTGAAAGACGTGAGAGAGGAAGTTTTAATCGCTCTGCCGACAAACCCGCCGGTGGTACTTATTTAAGACGGAAAGACGATCGTCCGGAACGAAGAAAAGACGATGAAAGAAGCGAAGAAAACAAACGTACCGAAAAACCATCCGGCGAAAATAGTTTTTCTCCCGGCAAACCGGAAAAATCAGCCTTTCGTGAAAAACGTTCGGAAGATTTTACTGACAAGAGAAAAAGAAAAAGAATTGTAGATAACGATAAGCCTTTTGTCAAAAGAGATGACAGAGGTGCTGCAGGAAAATTCAAATCACCTCGATCTACACAAAGAAGCGATTCTCCACGATCATATGGAGAAAAACGCCACGAAGAGAGACCGGTAAAAGAAAAAAAACGAGGTAGTTTCGAAAAACGCCCGACTGGCGATCGTCCTGAAAGACCTTGGAATAGAAAAGAAAAACATGAGTTTTATGGTGATCGCAAAAAAGCAGCCCCTGAATTTCTCAAAGCATCAGAAGATGGTTCAGTTCGTCTGAATAAATTTATTGCCAATGCAGGAATCTGTTCACGCCGCGAAGCCGATGAAATGATTGAAGCCGGAGTTATATCTGTAAACGGTGAAGTTATTACAGAAATGGGTTACAAGGTAATGCCCGGCGATGCAGTAAAATATAATAATGAATTACTCCGTGGAGAAAGAATGGTTTATATTTTATTGAATAAACCAAAAGATTTTATTACAACAACCGATGATCCTGAAGACCGCAAAACTGTTATGAATCTGATTGCGAAAGCATGCAAAGAGCGTGTTTATCCGGTTGGAAGACTCGACAGAAATACAACAGGTGTTTTACTTTTCACCAACGATGGAGATCTTGCAAAAAAATTAACACATCCTTCTTTTCAGGTGCATAAGATCTATCAGGTTGAACTGGATCGATCATTGAAAAGTTCAGATATGGATATTATCACCGAAGGTGTTAAACTCGATGATGGATTTGTAAAACCTGATGATGTCGTTTATGCCAGCGCCGATAAAAATATTATTGGCATCGAATTACACTCCGGTAAAAATAGAGTTGTAAGACGAATTTTTGAACACATTGGCTACGAAGTAAAAAAACTCGACCGCGTAGTATTTGCAGGACTCACCAAAAAAGATGTTCCTCGTGGAAGGTGGAGATTTTTAACAGAAATGGAAGTGGCAAATTTGAAGATGATTACTGGAAAGAAAAAGGCTGGGATTATGGGATAATTTGTTTTTTTAAAATGAAAATTTTAAAAATATTTTCACTTTTAACCGGGATTTTTAATTGATTTTTTTTTAACATTCCAATATGTTTAAAATGATTGGTCAGTGATGTCCTTATAATTAGCGTTTTCAATTGTGTTTATATAGTGAACCCTGATTTTAAAATAAAAGAAAGTCTTTTAATAACTTGATTCATAATTTTTGTTTAATTGTAAAATCTGGGTTAAACTCAAAAGTTCCGCCAGCTGGCGGATGACATTGTATTTGGGGTAGAAGTGCCGTTCATTTGCCGCCGAACTAGAGATATTAGAGGAAACAAAATTACAATGGCGGCAAATGAACGGCACATCTATAAACTACATTGATGTCATCCAGCAGGAACTTTTGAGTTTAATAAATCGAAAAAATGCAGTTAAAGATTTGAAACAATTAGGTTGGAACTCAATCTAAACGACTAAATGCGACATAAGCTAAATTTGGCAATTGTTAACCTTACGCTTATACGATAGCAATCAGTATTAATTCTTGATTCTTGTCCTCACCTCAAAATATCAATCCCCAATTCATTCTTGGTTATTGCAATTTTCAATTTTTCGAGACGCATATGTTCTTCTAAAAGATTGGAAAACTCTTCGCCTTTGATCTGTGCATCTAAAATTTTAGATTGGCTATCTTCAATCATCTTTAAAACCTTTTTTTGTTTCAAGTAAAGGATTGCTTTTTCAACATCTTCCTGAAGATTTGCACCTTCTTCCTGCACTGATATCTTATGCATTAGGTCCCAATTTTCGCTGAGGAAATATTTTTTACTTAACAGGTCGACTGAAAGAGCGCTTATTTCGGGATCTTGGGAATTGTGAAATATCTGAAGGTCTATTATTTCATTGTTGTCGGCATGACGTGTATATGTTTCAAGGAAGTTATGATAGACTTTGTTATCAAATACAACGTCATCGTGTGCAATTTCAGTGACAATGTATTTAGAAACTTTAACAACAATAATTACTTCTTTTTTTCCGGTAGGCTGGTCGGGGGCATCTATTTCTTCGGGGAAATGAAGATCGAGGTTACCGTAATTGAGTAATAGCTTAATAATATATTTTTCCTGATCATCTCCATCCGATAATACAGTTTCTTTTTTATGACTTTGAAGAATGTCGGGTAAAAGTTCTTCTGCATCATTTGGCGGAACAGTTTTGCTTAGTTGCGACCGCCGGATCTTATTCATTTCACCGATTAAGAGTTGCTCGCCAACATTCATCATGGCACTGCTTTGCTTAATATAAACAGAGCGAGTAATAGGATCGGGAATTTTTGCAATGGTTTCAACAACTTCGCGAATTAATCCTGCTTTTCTAACGGGATCATTAGCTACTTCCTGCAAAAGTATTCCTGTTTTGAATGCTACAAAGTCTTTAGCATTTTCCTGGATGAAATCAACAAGTCTGCTGCTTCCATGTTTCCTTCGATACGAATCCGGATCATCACCATCGGGGAATAGAACCACTTTAACATTTAAGCCTTCTTCGAGAATAATATCGATGCCTCGCAAAGAAGCTTTGATTCCTGCAGCATCGCCATCGTAAAGTACAGTTACATTTTTAGTGTATCTGCCGATAAGTCTTATTTGTTCAACGGTAAGCGATGTTCCAGAAGAAGCGACAACATTTTCTACACCGCTTTGATGAAGAGAGATAACATCCGTATAACCTTCTACGAGATAACAATTGTCGCGTTGTACAATTGATTTTTTAGCGAAGAAAATTCCGTACAGCGATTTGCTCTTATAATAAATTTCAGACTCGGGAGAATTTACATACTTCGCTGTCTTTTCATCTTTTTTAAGAGTTCTTCCACCGAAAGCAATTATTCTTCCGCTGAGATTATGAACAGGAAACATCACTCTTCCGCGGAAACGGTCAATTAATTTTTCATCACTCTTTTCTGCTGATTCACTTTCGTCTTTTTTCTTTTGTATACTGAGTCCGGTCTTTATTAAGTATTCGTGCTGGTAACCACTATCAACAGCTACTTCAGAAAAAGCAGACCAGTTATTTAATGAATATCCAAGCTGAAAAGTTTTAATTATTTCCTCTGTAAATCCACGTTCTTTAAAATAACTCAGTCCGATAGATTTTCCTTCTTCGTTTTCAAAAAGGTTTTCAGAAAAATATTTCTGTGCAAAAGTGTTTATGATAAAAAGACTTTCCCTTTCATCACGCATAATTAATTCCTGTGGATCAGGAACGGATTCTTCTATTTCTATAGAATATTTAGTGGCCAGGTAACGCAGCGCTTCAGGATACGTGTAATGTTCGTGTTCCATTACAAAATTAACAGCATTGCCACCCTTACCACATCCAAAACATTTATAAATATTCCTGACAGGGCTTACATTAAACGAAGGAGTTTTTTCATTATGAAAAGGACAAAGACCGATAAAATTTACTCCGCGTTTTTTTAGTTGAACAAAATCACCAACGATTTCTTCAATTCGAGCAGCGTCGAAAATACGGTCTATAGTTTCTTTAGTAATCATTCAATGCAAGCTTTTTATAGCGTGTTGCCTTTTGTTCTTTAGGAAGAGTCGAATTTATAAAAGCAGTTATACGATTGTAATAAGATTCACCGCCAGCTTTAGCAATATTCTGATGACCGGCATTCCTCACCAAAAATAATTCTTTTTTTTCCGTTACCGAAGCGTCATAGACTTGTAATGTCTCTGATGTGTAAACTCTTTCATCATCCGACCCAATTATAAACAAAGAGGGAATGTTCGTATAAGTTGTAATTAACGTAAGATCAAGGTCTTTCAGCGGAAATTGCAATAATTCTTCCGAACGGCGCTTTAAAACCGGAAGCCAGATTTTTCGCATTGTTTTCCATTTTGACCGCGAATAGCGTTCAAGGTAGTTTTCATAGTTATTAAACGGACTCTGAAGTACAAGTCCTTCACAAAGTGTATCATAGACCACAGCCTGCATAGCTATTGCCGCACCGACTCCAACTCCCATTAAGACAAGATGTTTGGTGCTTTTTTTAGCAATAACAGAGTCAATCATCTGTACAG
The DNA here is from genome assembly GCA_031417555.1 of Bacteroidota bacterium. Lineage (GTDB taxonomy): Bacteria > Bacteroidota > Bacteroidia > AKYH767-A > 2013-40CM-41-45 > JADKIH01. The sequence goes on along the minus strand of JANOVV010000032.1, from coordinate 15,918 downwards.
CGTCGTTTAGCGACGGAAGTCCGGGGGTAAATTCATTTCCTTCACTATTTCCATGCGCTCTGAGATCGAAAACACAAACATTAAATCCTCTGTCATGAAACTGTTTCATGTGATCGATATAAAGGATTTTGCTTTCATTCAGATCGTGGAAGATTAATATCGTATTTGCTTTTTTTTCTTCAGCACTAACGTACCACCCATTTAATTGAAGATGGTCGTTTGTAATAATTTTCATATCAGAATATTCAAGGCCGACATCAGCCGGACTTAAAAGCAGAGAATCTACATTATTTCCATCCAGAGATGCATGAAAGGTAAGATACGTTGAATCGATACGAACGGGATAAATCAAATCCGGTATTAGTAGAATAGGAGATAGAAAGATAAAAGTACCTGCTAAAAAAAATAAAGAAGAAATGAAATAAAAAAATCTGCCCAGCATTTTAGTGATTTCGTTCTATCGTGAAACGAACGAGTTGTTTAAGAGAATTTTTATAGGTGGAATCGGGAAAATTTTCCAGCATTGTAAAAGCTTTGGATTGATATTGATTCATACATTCAGTAGCATATTCCAAACCGCCGGCCACTTTTACAAAACGTATCACTTCATTTACCTTTTTATCATCCGTATTATGATTACGAATGATGTTTACAATTCTTCTTTTGTCGGAATTTGATGCTTTACCTAAAGCATAAATAAGAGGAAGAGTCATTTTACTTTCCTTGATGTCAATTCCGGTTGGTTTCCCAATAATTCCGGATGGGCCGTAATCAAACAAGTCGTCTTTTATTTGAAATGCTATTCCGATGAGTTCACCAAAGTAGTGTAAATTGACGATTGTTTCATTTTCAGCATTTGCAGAAGCGGCGCCGGCAGCGCAGCAGGAAGCAATTAATGAGGCTGTTTTTTGACGGATGATTTCAAAATAAATTTCTTCGCTTATATCCAGTCTTCTTGCTTTTTCAATTTGCATTAACTCTCCTTCGCTCATTACACTAACGGCTTCAGAAACGATTTTTAAAAGATCAAAATCGCTATGCTTCACAGATAAAAGTAATCCTTTGCTTAAAAGGTAATCGCCGACTAGAACGGCTATCTTGTTTTTCCATAAAGCATTAATAGAAAAAAAGCCGCGTCGCTCATTCGAATCATCCACAACATCGTCGTGAACGAGAGTTGCAGTATGAAGTAATTCGATCAATGTAGCTGCGCGATGGGTGCGTTCATTGATTCCTCCGCAAAGTCCGGCTGTAAGAAAAACAAACATAGGCCTCATTTGCTTTCCTTTACGTTTCACGATATAATGCGTAATACGGTCAAGCAGAGGAACCTGACTCTTCATTGAAGCCCGAAACTTTTTTTCGAATTCTTCCATGACGGAATCAATGGGTATCTTTATATCGCGAAGAGTCAGAGACATTGGGTGCGAAAGTAATCAATTAGATAATTTGATTTCTAAATGCAATGGCTATTAATTTAAATGGAATTGTGTTTTTTAATACGTTAAGTCCGGTTTTGTATTTTTTGCTTTCTTTGTTCTCGTTGATGTATTTATTTAAAATATGTAGTCAATAGAACACGGATGATACGGATTTAACGGATTTACGCGGATAAATAGATGTATAATTAACCAAAAGAAAAAATTTATAATGAACTATGATTCTATGCATTGAAACAGCTACATCTGTTTGTTCTGTTGCTTTAACTGAGAATGGAGAAATTATTTCTTTTCGTGAAATCAACGAAGGATTTAGTCATGCAGAGAAGTTAACTGTTTTTATTTCTGAAGTATTGAATGAAGCCGGAATAAAGGTAAAGGATTTACAAGCAATAGCAGTAAGCAGCGGACCTGGATCCTATACGGGCTTGAGAATTGGAGTAAGCGTTGCTAAAGGATTATGCCTGGCTGTTGACAAACCATTAATAAGCATTTTAACATTGGAATCGATGGCATGGGGAGCAAAAGATAAAATCAATAAAAACGATTCGGATATACTTTTTTGTCCTATGATTGATGCCAGGAGAATGGAAGTGTACAGTGCATTGTATGATTTGCAATTGAAATGCCTTCATCCATCATCAGCAATAATCTTAACGGAAAATTTTTTTGCCGAAAAGGTTAAAGGAAAAAAGGTTTATTATTTCGGTGATGGAGCGGAGAAATGCAGAATTATTTTAGATAATCATAGTGAATTTATTTTTTATCCGGATATTTTCCCTTCGGCAATGTTTATGGCTGTATTGGCTTTGGATAAATTTAAAAATAAACAATTTGAAAATCTTTCTTTGTTTGAACCATTTTATTTGAAGGAATATCAGGCTGGACCGAAGTAGTATTAGAATATAACTTCATCAACCTTTATTATTCCGCTCGCCGGAATCTTTGAGTGCCGGCCTTGTGCATTAGAGGATTCCGTCGCACACAGTACTTTAATTTTAATCGGGTATAAAATTATCATTATTGCTATTGAAAATATTTTCTTGAAAAACGATTGACTTACTTTGTGCGCCGGATCCGATAGCTATCGGATCCCCCTTCACATAAGGCGCGCTTAAAGTCCTTCGAGCAGGACGATGACAATGCTAAAATAATATTGTTCGGGTCTATCAACCAATCCTGCTTCTACGGGGTTATTATGAATGTATTTTATTTTTGTCAACGTAAATTTCGGACTATATACTTCTTCCGGATGATTATTATATTGCCAAAGCTGTTGAATATACTTTTTCTTTTACACAATAATTCAGGCTATCGCATAAAAAATATTTATACTCATTTTGAATAAATATGTTGACCCATTCGACAGTTGTCATTGTAAGAAAATATGCGGTATCCTGCTTATCAATCTGGTATCCTGATGACATAATGTAAAGATCAATCGGATAGCAGAATAATAAAAACTATATTTGATGGATAATTAAGTGTGTTGTATGTAATGAAGTATTGAAAAATATATTTATAAAACGACAACCTGTGTGCGGTGAATCCGCTTTCACACTGGTTTTCATTGGAGATTTCGCCGAGCGCGGTTAATTCACGTATAGGATGAAACAAGAATGAAAATAGCTATTGAAAATTATTGCTCATCTCGTTGGCCTGATGCAAATTTTTCAAAAAAAGAATTTGAACAAAGACTGCTGCATGCAAGAATATATTCCTGCTTAAAGTGGATTGGCGAATAGCCTTCTTAATCTTGGCGAATAGTTAAAAAATCCCGAGAATTTTGATGAACTTTATCTGATTGGAAAGGAAGCGGGTTGTGTATAAATTCTAAAACTTACCTGAATAAAAAAGTATGCGTATTGTTGTTTTGGGATATATTATAAGAGGACCCCTTGGTGGTATGTGCTGGCACCACTTCCAATATATTCTTGGATTGAAAAAGCTGGGACATGAAGTACTGTTTTTAGAAGATAGTGATGATTACCCTGCATGTTATAATCCATTAACATTTGAAATGAGTAAAGACCCTGCCTATGGTCTTGAGTTTATTAAAAAATTATTTAACAAATTTAATGTTGGAGATAATTGGGCATATTTTGATGCACATACAAATAAATGGTTTGGATTAAACAAACAAAAAGTTTTTTCATTTTGTAAACATGCCGATATTGTTTTAAATCTTTCAGCAATAAATCCATTGCGCGATTGGTGTAAAACAATTCCTTCCTTGGTTTTTATTGATACCGACCCATTATTTACGCAAGTTAAAATTTTAAAAGATCCGTCAATGAAAACATTGGCAAAGGAACATACTGCTTTCTTTTCTTTCGGTGAAAATATTAATAGCCCTGACTGTGAAATTCCTTTGGATGGTTTTAATTGGAAAGCAACAAGACAACCTGTTTTTATGGAAGCTTGGAAATTCATTCCGCCATCCTCAAAATCAAAATGGACAACTCTTATGCAGTGGGATAGCTATAAAGAACAGGAATACAATAGCAAAACGTATGGTATGAAATCAAGTTCGTTTAAGGATTATATTACCTTTCCAGAAAAGTTAAGTGATTCATTTGAACTGGTAATGGTAAGTACAAAAGCTCCGGAAGTAATATTGCGAAAAGCAGGATGGAATTTATGCGACCCTGCAAAAGTTTCATTAACACCAGAAAATTATCAGCATTTTATTCAACAATCAAAAGGTGAATGGAGTGTAGCAAAACATGGATATGTAATCAGTAACAGTGGCTGGTTTAGTGAAAGAAGTTGCGCATATCTGGCAAGCGGACGACCGGTAGTTATTCAGGATACTGGTTTTTCTAAATTTATTCAAACTGGGAAAGGTTTGTTTTCATTCACATCTCAAACGGAGGCAGTAGCAGCTATTGAAAAGATAAATTCTGATTATTTAAAACATTGCCATTACGCAAGAGAGGTTGTTGAAGAATATTTCAACTCGGATAAAGTGCTTACCGAATTATTGAATAATTTGTAAAACACCCGCTCGCCGGAATCTTTGAGTGCCAGCCTTGTGCGTTAGTGGATTCGATAGCTATCGGATCCGTCGCACACAGAACTTCAATTTTAAACAGGTATGCAATTATAGTTAGTGCAATTCTTCTCCCGGTTCAATTTCATATTACAATTTAATATTATTTCTGATACTTCGAGGAAATTCTTATTAATTTATCTATCAATTTAAGTACAATGAAAAACGGACTCACTTATATGCGTAAATTAAATGCTTGAATTTTTATTAAGCAGAACTTATTAAAAGGGGTAATTTTTTTCGAATAACTTGATGACGTACCTTGTGCGCCGGAATCCCCTTTCACACATGGCCGGCGCGCAAAGATTCCGTCGAGCGGAATCACCTAATGCACTAAGCAGGCACTCAAAGATGCCAACGAGCGGGGAGACATGATGTACTGAATGCGCCGGAATCCCCTTTCACACATGGCCGGCGCGCAAAGATTCCGTCGAGCAGGATTCAATTCAATTAATTATTCCACCACCACCACCAAATCATCCGTCTCGACCATTGTCGCTTCAGAAAGAGCAATCCTCGAAATTTTTAAATCACGCGGCGCGGTTATCGTTGTTTCCATTTTCATTGCTTCAATGGTAAACAACGGTGTGTTCTTTTTAACAGCGTCTCCGTTCTTTACAAAAACTTTGGCCAGTCGGCCTTGCAGCGGTGCACCAATATGTTTATCACCGCTAATTTTTTCATTGGAGATTTTTTTAACACTCGCTTTTCTGTCCTTAATTTCTATGGTCCGCGTTTGTCCGTTCAATCTGAAAAATACCGTTCGATTTCCTGAATCATCTGTATGATCTGAAATATAAAGAAGGCGTATGATTAACGTTTTTCCTGTCCCAATATCTACAAGAACCTCTTCATTGTTTTTCATGCCGAAGAAAAATACAGTAGACGGAAGCGGACTCACATCACTGAATTGTTTCGTAAATGCATAATACTCTTCAAAAACTTTCGGATAAAATTTCCACGACAAAAAATCCTGGAAACTCTGATAGTAATCGAATTTTTTCTGAAACTCTTCAAATTCTTTTTCGAAATTAACCGGTTCCAGATGCGCATTCGGAAGATCAGTATATGGTTTTTCGTCTTTCAGAATTATTTTTTGTAATTCTTTTGGCCATCCATCGTGAGGCTGACCTAAATCTCCGCGAAACATATTTTTTACAGATTCAGGAAAGGAAAGTGTTTCTCCTCGTGAAAAAATATCTTTACTCTTAAGATTATTTGTAACCATAAACATGGCCATGTCGCCTACCACTTTCGAAGAGGGTGTTACTTTTACGATATCTCCAAAGAGCATATTGACATCTTCATACGTTTGCTTTATCTCATCCATTCGTGAAGCAAGTCCAAGCGAAATAGCCTGAGGTTTTAAATTTGAATATTGCCCGCCGGGAATTTCATGTTTATAAACTTCGGCAGTACCGGCCATCAATCCCGATTCAAACGGATAATAATATTCGCGAACTGTTTCCCAATAGTTAGAAAATTCGTTGAGAGAATTTACATTGATGTTTACTTCATACGGCGTATGTTTTAATGTTTCGACCAGTACATTAAAGTTTGGCTGAGAGGTAAGACCGGACATTGAACTAAGTGCAACATCAACAACATCAACACCCGCTTCAATGGCTTTCAGATACATTGCATTCTGAATAGAAGAAGTATCATGTGTGTGAAGATGAATGGGAATATCAACAGTCTTTTTTAATTCACTCACAAGTAAACCGGCGGCATATGGCTTTAACAATCCGGCCATATCTTTTATAGCAAGAATATGCGCGCCTGAATCTTCAAGTCTTTTAGCCAGATCTAGATAATACTGGAGAGAATATTTCTGTCTCTTCGGATTCATAATGTCTCCTGTATAACAAATGCAAGCTTCTGCAATTCCTCCGGTACGCTCACGGACGGCGGCAATACTTACTTTCATGCTATCAATCCAATTCAATGAATCAAAAATGCGAAAGATGTCGACACCGGTTTCCCAGCTTTTCTCTATAAATTTTTCAACGAGATTATCAGGATAAGAAGTATAACCGACAGCATTGGATCCGCGGATAAGCATTTGAAGAAGTATGTTTGGAATGGCTGTACGAAAAGCTTCCAGTCTTTTCCACGGACATTCATGCAAAAAGCGTAAAGCAACGTCGAACGTAGCACCACCCCAGACTTCCATAGAAAAAATTTCGGGATGATGATGAGAGAAACTTTCTGCAACTTTAATCATGTCAGTCGTACGAAAGCGTGTAGCTAAGAGCGATTGGTGAGCATCACGAAAAGTTGTATCGGTAAAGTGAACTATTTTTTCATTCTTCAGCCATTTCGAAAATTTTTCCGGACCCATTTCGTCGAGCATTTGCTTAGTGCCCGGAATTATTTTTTTATTTCTGTCGAAGGAAGGAACCTTAGGATGCTGGAAAATTTTAGAATGATCAATTACATTGACATCAGGATTTCCGTTGACCATTACATCAGCGATGTAAGTAAGAATTTTTGTGCCACGATCCTGTTTCACTTTGAATCGAAGCAGATCGGGATATTTCTCTATAAATCGAACTGTTGCATTTCCATTTTCAAATTCGGTATGGTTCAGAACATTTTCTAAAAAAGAAATATTTGTTTTCACGCCACGAATTCTGAATTCATTTAATGCCCGAAGTAATCTTTTCTGAGCGCCTTTGAGAGTCCTTCCTTTCGCTGTAATTTTTACAAGCATTGAATCAAAGAATGGAGAAACCTTTACGCCTTGATAAGAACTTCCTTCATCGAGACGAATACCATAACCGCCGGCATGGCGGTATGCGATGATGGTTCCATAATCCGGTTTGAAATCGTTTTGAGGATCTTCCGTGGTAATCCGGCATTGAATCGCAAAGCCATTGCATTTCAAAGAAGCTTGATTGGGTATGTTAATGGTAGATGAGTTAAGTGAAGATCCATCAGCAATAAGAATCTGACTTCTTACGATATCGATTCCTGTTACTTCTTCAGTTACCGTATGTTCAACCTGAATTCGGGTATTGACTTCAATAAAAAAGATATTTTCATTGCCGTCAACTAAAAATTCTGCTGTACCTGCATTGTTGTATTTTACGTGATGCGCAAGTTTAAGAGCATATTCATAAAGTTTTTCTTTTGTTTCCTGTTTCAAAGAAGGAGCAGGAGCCATTTCAACAACTTTTTGAAATCTTCTTTGCACGCTGCAATCGCGTTCAAAAAGGTGAACGATATTTCCATAATTGTCGCCGAGGATTTGTACTTCAATATGTTTTGGGTCATCAACATATTTTTCTATAAAAATAGTATCATCACCGAAAGCATTTCCGGCCTCGCGTTTCGCTTCGTTGAAAGATTTTTCGAGCGTATCTTCCTGATGAATTACACGCATTCCTCGGCCGCCGCCGCCGGCGCTTGCTTTAAAGATTACAGGGAAACCAATTCTTCTGGCTTCTTTTAATGCCACTTCAGCAGAGGTAAGTTTTTCTTTGTTGTCTTCAATAACAGGAACACCACAAGCACGGGCAACCATTTTAGATTTCACCTTGTCGCCTAACTGCTCCATGACTTCAGGCCTAGGCCCGATAAAAATTAATCCTTCTTCGAAGCAGCGTTTGGAAAAATTTACATTTTCAGAAAGGAAACCATAACCAGGATGAATGGCCTGAACTTTATTTTGTTTGGCAATACGAATGATTTCTTCTATATCGAGATAGGGCTTTAGCGGATCATTGTCAGCGCCAATCTGGTAAGCTTCATCAGCTTTGAAACGATGAAGAGAATAGCGGTCTTCAAATGTAAATACGGCAATTGTGCGAATACCTAATTCAGAAGCGGCGCGAAGAACACGAATAGCAATTTCACCGCGATTGGCTACAAGAAGTTTTTGAATTTTTTCCATTATAAAAGAGTATCAGGTATCAAGTATCGGGTATCGAGATTTGCAATTGCAAATTTCTTAAACAGGATTCTTTCGGATGCTAATTTATAATGAAGTTTTACTCTTTCGCCGTGCTGTTACTTTGAATAATTAACATTCGCAGGGAGGTTTTGAGAATCTTTCTTTAATAAAGTAATTGCTTCTTTTGCACTTTCGATAGGGAGTTTGCAGGATTTATTTGTGCAGATGTAAATAAGGGTTTTCGCTTCCTGAAAACGGTTTTCGAGCAAGGGCAGCGTGCTTTCTTTAGAAAGACTGCCTGCAAATATTGCACCCGGAAGATAAGAAGAAGAAATTATTTTTCTTTTTACATCAGCATCTGTACCTACTACAACAATCTCATTAAAAGAAAATGTATAATTCATCATAAGGTTAGCCCAATTGGAATATGATGAAGGGTAATTTAAAATACCATTTTCGATAGAGGCTAACATTTGACGGGCCATATCTGAATATTTGTTATTATCAAAATAATCTGCAAGTTTAAAAAGAGCATTAGCCATTTCCGAATTTGATGCAGGAATAACATTGTCGGCAGTTTCTTTTTTTCTTGTTATCAAAGCAGAATCCAGATTGGAAGTAAACCAGAAGAATTTATCTGAATCATCAAAATATAATGTAATAGCATCATCAGCGAATTTTTTTGCTTTTAGCAGCCATTTTTCTTCAAAAGTTATTTGATATAAATTGATAAGAGCAGAAATCGTGAAAGCATAATCTTCAAGGTAACCGGCTTTCATTTGATTTTTTTGGTAACGAACATGTAAAAGAATTCCTTCATTGCTAACTGCGTTATTGAGAATTTGTTCTGCACAAATTTTTGCTTCTGCACGATAATTTTCATCACCAAAAGCCTGATAGGCATCGCACAATGCAGAGACTTGTAGAGCATTCCATGAAGTAATTATTTTTTTGTCGAGCGCAGGAGGTTTACGTTCACTGCGTTTTTTATGAAGTATATTTTTTGATTGAGTGATAAACGTTTTTAATTCGGCAAGCGATACATTAAACTGCGAAGCAATTTCTTTATTCGATTTTTTTCGTAAGAGGATGTAATTATTATTTTCCCAATAACCAATTTCGTTTATATTGAAATATTCTGAGAAAACCTTCTTACCATCCGCTTTGCCACAAAGAGGGAATTTAATATTTTCGATTTCCGCTTTTTTCCAGACATAATACTTTCCTTCTTCACCTTCTGAATCTGCATCGTAAGCGGAATAATAACCACCGTTTCCGTCTGACATTTCATTTTTTAAAAAATCGATTGTTTCGATAGCAACTTGTTTGTATAAATCATCCTGTGTTAATTTATAGGCGGAAGAATACAGGCTGATAAGTTGGGCATTATCGTAAAGCATTTTTTCGAAGTGAGGAACTTTCCAAAAAGAATCTGTTGAGTAGCGTGCAAAACCTCCGGCGATCTGATCATAAATTCCTCCGAAGGCCATTTTATTGAGTGTCAGTTTTACATGATTGAATAGTTGAGTGTCGCCGGTTGAAACTGCATATCGTAAAAGGAATTGGTAGTTTCCGGGTAATGGAAATTTAGGTGCCCGGTTAGGTCCACCTTCTAAATTGTCGAAGGAGCGCTTCCAGTTTGCAACAGCATTTTGAAGAATACTTTTAGAAAAAGTAGTGTCGGCTTTTGCAAATTTTATTAGTTCGGATTGGTTTATACCTTTAATAAGTTCTGCAGCATATTGATTAGCTTTATCAGGACTATTTTTATAATAATCCTTGAGTTTTATTAATATTTCATCCCAGGAACTTTTAGTAAAATACGTTCCACCAAAAATGGGGCGGCCATCTGGAAGGGTAAAACTGTTTAATGGCCATCCTCCGCTGCCATTTATAATCTGAACAGCACTCATATAAACTTGATCTATATCCGGTCTTTCTTCACGATCAACTTTTATACAAATAAAATAATCATTCATAATTCTGGCTGTTGCAGTATCCATGAATGTTTGCTTTTCCATAACATGGCACCAGTGACAGGAAGAATAGCCGATAGAAACAATTACAAGTTTATTCTCTTGCTTGGCTTTTGCCCAGGCTTCATCACCCCAGGGATACCAATCGACAGGATTATGTGCATGTTGCTGAAGATAAAGGCTTGATTCGCCTGCTAGATGATTGGTATAGGGCTCAGACATATTTTTACTTTTACACGAGAGTGAAAAGAGGAGGAAATAGTGGATTAGTAGTGTTTGTTTTAGATTCATGCGAAAAAACGACATTATTCCCCAAACTTAATGACTTTGGATTGAAAAAGTTCTATTAAAACAGTTTTGTTTACAGGAATATTTATTTACATTTGCATCCCTCAAAATCTGAGGAAATTAAGACAAGATATAAGCCATGTACGCAATTGTAAACATAGCCGGACAACAATTTAAAGTGCAGAAAGATCAGCAAGTGATCGTTCATCGCTTGTCCGGAGAAGAAGGTAAAACTCTCGAATTCAAGGACATAGTACTTGCCGAGAATGGAGGAAAATTAAAAGTTGGCAGTGCTTCTTTAAAAGGAGCTAGTATAACAGCGAAAATTCTGGGTCATATTCGTGGGGATAAGGTAATTATCTTCAAGAAAAAGCGTCGTAAGGGTTATCAGAAGCAGTGTGGCCATCGTCAGGATCTTACTCGTATTCAGATTGAAAGCATTGCAGGTATCTAAGAAATAATCAATTAATAATATTAAAAAATAAAAAATTATGGCACACAAAAAAGGTGCTGGTAGTTCGAAGAACGGTCGCGAATCGCATAGTAAGCGTCTCGGAATTAAGATGTTCGGTGGACAGCATGTAATTGCAGGTAATATTATCGTACGCCAGCGTGGAACCCGTCATTTTCCAGGAGAGAATGTAGGAATAGGAAGAGATCATACTCTGTTTGCATTGACAGAAGGGAAAGTTGTTTTCCGTAAAAAGTTAAATGAAAAAAGCTACGTTTCAGTTCTTCCTATAGCAGAAGCATAAACAAAATATTTTTTTAGAATTGGAAATTTGTTTTTGGTTAACCCCAATTCAAGTTTCCAATTTTTTTTGCCCGGAATTTTTTAATTTAATCCTCCAATTGGAGAATATTTTTTTTTCACATAATACAAATTCTTGATTCTTGATTCTTGATTCTTGATTCTTGATACCTGATACTTGATACCTGATACTTGATACCTGATTCACGATACCCCCTTAATCAATCCCCGTATTCAAAAAATCCAAAAACGGTTTCATAATTTTTGAACCTTTGGCTAGTTCTTTAACAAAATTTTTATTTGAAATTTCTTTATCGGTGTATTTATGCCAGACAATAAAACTATTCAATCGTAACAATTCTATGTCAGGATGATCTTTGTCGTAGCCTTTTGGTGTGGTTTTTAATTTATATTCTTCATCAAGTTTCCCGTAATATTTTTTAAAATCTTTTTGAGAAATAATTTTATTAATTTTTTTCCCGTTGTAATCAATCTCCTGGCGAATTTTTTTAATTATATCTCCGGTGGGCATCCATATACCACCGGCAAGAAATGATTTTCCCGGTTCTATGTGTAAATAATATCCGGCATTCATTGCTTTCTTTCCTCCGATATTTATGCTGGCTCCGATGTTGTTTTTATAAGGACGTTTGTCTTTGGAAAATCTAACATCACGGTAAATCCTGAAAAGGCATTCTTTTGATGTAAGTCCGGTAAACTTTTTTTCAAAAAGGCAAAGCTGAGGAATCAATGCATCGGTTAAAGCAGCTACATTCTCTTTTGCTGACAGATACTTTTCTTTGTTTTTCTCGAACCAATCTCTATTATTATTTTTTTTAATATCACGTAGAAATGAAAGAGTGGAAGACTTAATCATAATTTAGATCTATAAAATGGATTACAATTTTAATTAAATGCAACCAAATAAAAAATTAAATATTACAAACAAATTATTATTAACTATAAACAACAAAAAAGCCATTCGTCAATCGACGAATGGCTTTTTTGAGAGTGAAAAAACTTAATTAACTTGTAATTTACCTTTTGCAATATTAGTATTGCCATCTTCAATGGAATAGAAGTATAAGCCTTCGCTAAGATTATTTTTATTGATGGTATAATCACCATTTCCTAATTCTTTCGTTAAAGCAACTTGTCCGGTAATATTATACAAACGGAAAGTTACATTTCCGGAGGTATTTTCAAGATGGATAGTTGTATTTTCAACCATTGGATTAGGGTAAACATTTACAATTACGTTTGATAATTCGGAGATATCATTAGTCTCTAAGCTCTCACCGGCAGTTTTAAAATGATGGTGATGATGATGTCCAGGACCTGGTCCCGGGTGACGTCTGAAATGTGTATTTACACTATCACAAAATGTACTTGTGCATGATCCACTAAGGTTTGTGTTAGTAACTGTTAAACAAACATAATAAACTCCTGAATCAGCGTAAGCATAAACAGGATTCGGAGCAGTAGATGTTCCAATGCCATCACCAAAATCCCATGAATAAGTTGTAGTATTATTACTACCCGGTCCACCTGCAATACGTGGGGTTAAAAAACGAACGCTATTAGGAACAGAATCTCTTCTAACTCTGAAGTGTGCATTACAATGTGGTCTAGGATTAAATATACGAATAGTGTCACAATGAGTGTTAGAACATCCGCCATGGACAGTATCTGTAACAGTCAAACAAACAATGTATCGACCGGTATCAGCATAAGTATGAGATGGGTTTGATTGGGTAGAACTTGAACCGTCACCGAAATCCCATGCATAAGTTGCAGCACCTGATCCTCTTAAATTAAAAAAGCGAACTCCATTAACTACGCTGTCACGGTGATGGAAAAAGTGCGCATTGCAGGCAAAAAAGGAATGATGTCCGCCCGGCATTGTATCGCGCGGAGGAAAAGGAGGATTACCACCGTTATGGTTACCACCCGGGAATTGTGCGAAAGACGAAAGACTCATCGCCAGAAGCAATAACACTGTTAACTTGCTTTGTATCCATTTTTGGATGCGAGTAATTAGATTCTTCATAATTTGATAAGATTTATTGTTAGAATAATAAGGATTAGAATTGGTAGTTAATAGATAAGATGATTAGTTTAATTAATTGGTTGGGTGAGATAAATAATTTTTTAGAAAGTATTTTTTAGAAGATCTTAATTCGATTTGGTTTAAAGTGAATTAGTATTTAATTTTTAAATTAATATTTAATAATGGATCCTTTTTTAGAAGTGAATTGAAAATCCCATTTCGGCTCCAATATAATACGGATAAGACGACAAAGGATTAACCTGATTTACGGGCGTAATTGAATATCTGAAGGATGGTTTTAGTGTAATGCTTAAACCTTTATAGAAATTATATTTTGCACCGACACTTAACAATAAGCTATAATTCAAATTTCTGAGTCCGTCGCGCTCATTGTTTTCTGTGTAAGAATCGTCGATTGTTATTTTCACTTTATCGCCTTTAACAAAACTGATTGCAGCACCTGTTTCTACGAAGTAAGATATTTTATGTTGTCCAAACTGATATCTTAATGTTAAAGGTATATTGATAAACTGTAAAGATTCTGAAGTTTCGGTTTTAATGTTTATAGTATCTCCATCGCGATGATTGCGTCCATTATGCTGTGGCGGCACATTGTATAAATCTATTGCGCCACAAGGAGTTTGAACTACGTAATGATGATTGCCATTTCCGGGAGGTCTATGAGGGTTTTGGCCGTTGTGTCCCGGTTTTGGTCTATTACCATTTCCCCCTCCGGGTGGTCTTTGATGGGCAAATACTTTTTGATAAGCAGAATCAGAGACTACATTTATGGTATTATAGACAGCAGTTTGAGCAAATGTTGAGTAAGAGAATCCGGAACCGAAACTCCAGTTTTTGCCAATATCAAACCGGATATTGAGACCGGTAGAATAGGAGAAGTCTGATTTTTGATTATCGTAATCATTCAAATTTTGAGAAGCAGTTCCTGTATAGCTGTCATTTACTTTTAATCTGTTTTTGACATAGTCAGGAGAATAATAAATACCAATAGAAATATGAGAAATTAATTTCTTTAAAAAAGTTGTTGAGCTATCGGTTTTATTTTCTTGAATATAATCCGCATTTGTTGTCGAAGGTTTTGCAAGCTCAATTCCCGGAATAATTTTATTCTCTGCTTCTTTATCTTTTACCTGTGTTGAATCAGATTCACTTTCGTGATTTGTGTTTTCAATTGTCAACAAAGGTTGATTGATTGTCTCTGTTTGACCTTTGCTTTCAATAACTTCATTTTCCGAAATAATTTTAGAAGTATTTTCAGCTTTATTTTCACTTCCTGAAACTTTTTCAGATGAATTGTTTTTTAAATTCGACGATAACTTTTCATCACTTATAAAAGTAGTAGATTCATTATCAGAATTATTTTTTGGAATATTATTTAATGAATTATTATTTTCTGTTGTTATTTCTTTTTCTTTTATTGGATTCTCTTGTTGAATAACAGCCATCTGTGAAACAGAAGAAATTTTTTCTGAACCGTCTGAATTAGCTTCAGATTTTTCTACTGATAACTTAGTGTCAGTATCATTACCGGCTTTTCGGTTTACTATATTATTTTTTTCTAAAATTTCCTTTTTATTATTTTCGAGAGGTTTGTTAACTGATTTCGTTTTAGCAAGCGTATTATTTTTTATGTCTGAAATTTCTTCAGTAGATTGTTTAATCGGTTGAATTAAAGATTTTGTTTCTGTTTTAACAGTTGTTGAATTATTGCTATTTGTTTTGGATTGATTAACACTCACAGGTGCCGGCGAAGAACCAATGGTTTCTACATGGGAAGTCGCTATTTTATTCTTTGCTAAATCGTTAGTTGAAACAACATTTTTATTGTTTTCAATTGCCTGTAAATTTTTTGCAGAATAATATTTGTAAGTAACCAGGCTGCTTAAGAATACCAGAAAAGCAATTAAAAAAAACATAAAGCGTTTTTTTCTTTTCAGGCTGGCTTGTTTTTTTGATAATGCAGCTTCAAGATTTTTCCAACTCTTTTCTGAAGGATTCATTTCTAAATCTTCCAAACCGGAGCGGAATAAATCGTCTATGTTAGTATTATCGTTCATTTTTTTCCTGCTGCTTGAGCTGAATGTGTATTTGTTTTATTAATTTCTCTCTGAAGGATTGCTCTGGCATCCGATAAATTAGATTTTGATGTTCCTTCGGTAACTCCAAGCTTTTCGGCTATTTCTTTGTGTTTTAATCCTTCAAAAACATATAAATTAAAAACCATTTGATATACCGGAGGTAGCTTTTGTATTTGTAGTATTAATTCTTTAACAGTTAATTCACTATAAATATCATTAGAATTAGAATCAACTAACTGTACAGTTTCTATATCAACATGCTTGTACAACTTTGTTCCTTGATTAAATTTTGCAATAGCAACGTTTACAATTACCTTCCGAATCCAACCTTCCAAAGAACCAGTAGAATTAAATGTGTTTATTTTATC
>JANOVV010000031.1:0-62887 GCA_031417555.1 Bacteroidota bacterium | reverse complement strand
CAATATCGCTCTTGGTAATAATAAAAGTTCTGCCGGCTTTAAAGTCTTTAACAAGTACAGCCATCCGGTCACCGGCAATCATTTCTGATAATTCTGTAATCGGTGTTGAAATATCTGCGAATGGTAAGGCTTCTTGCATTATTGATCCTACCTTATCATCTTTTGCTGAAGTGTTTTTCAAAATGTAATTAAAGACCAGGTTTTCATAGATGGATCCTACGATTCTGTCATCGGAGGTAACCGGTATTTGTGAAAAATTATTTTCATTGATAATTCGTAGCGCCTGTGCAATGGTGTCGTTTTTATCGATGGTTACTAATTCTGTATTTTTCCTATTACCAACAATATCACTGGCAGTCATTCCTTTCTTATCGATATATCCCATTTTACGCATCCATTCATCGTTGAAAATTTTGGCCAGGTATCGGGTACCATGATCATGGAAAAGAACAACAACGACATCTTTTTCAGTTAACTTTTCTTTCAACTGATGTAAACCCGCAATGGCAGAACCGGCTGAGTTACCTACCCAAATTCCCTCTTTTTTAACAATCTCTCTGGTCATTAAAGCGGCATCTTTATCGGTCACTTTTTCAAAAAGATCGATCAGGCTGAAGTCAACATTTTTCGGAAGAAAATCTTCGCCGATGCCTTCGGTAACATAGGGGTAAATTTCATTCTTGTCAAAAATCCCCGTCTCTTTGTATTTTTTAAAGACAGAACCATATACATCAATACCCCATATTTTAATAGCCGGATTTTTTTCTTTCAGATATCGGGCTGTTCCGCAGATTGTCCCGCCGGTTCCAACGCCGACGACAAAATGAGTGATTTTACCATCTGTCTGATCCCATATTTCAGGGCCGGTTTGTTCATAATGAGCCTGAGAATTGGAAGGATTATCGTATTGGTTTGGGTAGAAAGAATTCTTGATTTCCTTGTTTAATCTGGCCGCAACAGAATAGTAGGAGCGGGGATCTTCCGGTTCGACATTGGTCGGACAAACGATTACTTCGGCACCATACGCTCTTAAAGCATCTACTTTTTCTTTCGATTGTTTATCAGTGGTAGTGAATATGCATTTGTATCCTTTAATGATACCGGCAATGGCGAGTCCCATTCCTGTGTTTCCGGAAGTCCCTTCTATAATCGTTCCGCCGGGTTTAAGCAATCCTGCCTTTTCGGCATCTTCAACCATTTTCAAAGCCATACGGTCTTTGATGGAATTACCCGGGTTAAAGGTTTCGACTTTCGCATAAACAGTGGCCTTAATGCCTGAGACGACTTTATTGAGCTTTACTAAAGGCGTATTTCCTATTGTATCGAGAATAGAATCGCAGATCTTTTTTGATGGCTTCATTGACATATTTTACAAATATTTAACCGGTTTTTTTTGACCGGTTTTCAGATGGCAAAGTTAACAAAGGATTTAAAATGATTCAATTAAAAAAATGAAATGTGATTCCAAAATAAAAGAATCGTTTTGCATTTAATTTTTATCCTATTTTAGAAATCTTACCTTAATGAATCTGCCCGCTCGCCGGAATCTTTGAGTGCCGGTTTTGTGCGTTAGGGGATTCCGTCGCACTCAGTACATCAATTTTAACCGTGTATAAAATTAGCTTTATTCCGATTGAAAACATTTTCTTGAATAGCGATTGACGCACTGTGTGCGCCGGAATCCCCCTTCACATATGGCCGGCGCTCAAAGATTCCGGCGAGCAGGTTTTCTGATTGTTGATTTTTGGTTTTAAAAGATTTAAATTACGTATATCTGATTGCTGTCAGTGGACTTATCCTTGTAATTACCATTGTAGGTAAAATCATCATCATCAGACAAACAAAAAGAGTTCCTGTATTTAACAAAAGTAAATGAGTGATTGAAAAATTCACAGGAACATAAGAGAGGTAATACGATTGCTGGTCGAGGTGAAAAATTCCAAATTGTTTTTGTAATAAAATAAAAGCAATTCCAACGAGGTTTCCCCAGAACATTCCCCGGCCAATTAGGTATCCGGCAAGGTAAATGAAAACTTTGCGTATGCTTATGCTTCTGCAACCCATGGCTTTCATTGTACCGATGAGTTTTATTCTCTCCAGAATGATTATAAGCAAAGCAGAAATCATATTCATACCGGACACAACGATCATTAGAGTGATGATAATAATAGCGTTTATATTTTGTAGTCCGAGCCAGTCGAAAATTTGAGGGTAAATATCTCGGATTGTTCTTGCATTTAAATCGGATCCGGAAATATTATAAATTTTTTCGGAGACTTCGTCCAGTTTTGAGAAATCATTAATACTAATTTCAAATCCGCCTACCTGTTCAGGAGTCCAGTCGTTTAGTTTTTGAATCTGTGCAATGTCGCAGAAGATGTACAAGTTGTCAAATTCTTCGAGGCCTGTTTCATAGATTCCTGTGATATGAAATTTCCGGGCGCGCGGCGGTTGTTGAATAAAGTGCATGATCATATCATCGCCGGCATGCAGGTTTAATTTTTTCGAAAGATTTCCAGAGATGATTACGTTATCTGAACGCATACTATCGTTCACAGAAAATATTTTTCCTTCGATTAGGCGATTGCTAAAATAATTCCAGTCGAAGTCACTGCCAATACCTTTAGCAACAACGCCTTCGATTTCATCTTTGGTTTTAATGATTCCGGCTTTGGTGGCAAAAACCTGCACATGTTTGATATCGGCATCTTTTTTTAATGGAATCAGAAAAGACTGTTTTCTGTTTACAGGTTTTGTTTCGTAGGAATTATTTTCATCAAAATTACTTATCTGTATGTGTGAGCCAAAACCAATAACTTTATCACGGATTTCTTTTTTGAAGCCTGTAACAATGGCAATAGCAATAATCATTACAGCAAATCCCAAAGCTACCCCAATGAGAGCAATCCGGATAATGGGCCTTGAAACAACATTTTCCTTTTCCTTAGAAAAAGCTATTCTTTGTGCTATAAAAAGTTCGTAGTTCAAATCAGAAATATTAATTTTGCAATCTCAGACGATAAAGATATTTTATTCCTCTTGTATGAAAGCAAAAAAATTATTTTTCTTTTTAATTATTCTTTCGATTGCTAAAAATTCGATAGCTAAGGAAAAAGTAACTATAGTACCCGGGGCATACCATACGGCAGAATATTTCCCGTTGTTAAAAGGAAAATCCCTTGGTATTGTAGCAAATCAGACATCGACAATTCGTCGGGTTCACCTTGTAGATTCCTTAAAATCATCCGGTTTCAAAATTAAGCGGGTATTTGCTCCGGAACATGGTTTTCGGGGTGAAAGTGGTGCCGGAGAAAAAGTCGCCAATAGTATTGATAAGAAAACGGGTATTCCTATCGTCTCACTTTATGGAAACCATTTAGAGCCGACTGCAAAAGACCTGGCGGGCATAAACCTTATGATTTTTGATATTCAAGATGTGGGCGTGCGTTTTTATACCTATATATCGACATTACAATACGTCATGGAAGCGTGTGCCAAGCATAAAATTCCACTTATTATTCTCGACAGGCCAAATCCTAATAGTTTTTATATCGATGGCCCTGTGCTGGATAAAAAATATTCATCATTTGTAGGAATGCAGTCAATTCCTGTTGTCTATGGATTGACGATAGGGGAATATGCCGGAATGCTCAATGGTGAAGGATGGTTAAAGGACAGTTTAAAGTGTAATTTAACAGTTATAAAAGTTAAAGATTATTTTCATTCTTATAGATACCAGTTACCAATTCCTCCCTCACCGAACCTTCCAGACATGGATGCAGTTTATCTTTATCCATCGCTTTGTTTTTTTGAGGGTACAGCAATTAGTGTTGGACGTGGAACAGAAAAACCATTTCGATATATTGGATTTCCGGATACAACCGGTGGCGGATTTTTATTTACACCAAGGAGTATTCCCGGAGTTGCCATGCATCCACCTTATGAAGATACTCTTTGCAGAGGATTTGATTTAACCAAAGAAGGAATGAGATCTACTCTACAAAAAAGTTTACAATTGAAATGGTTGATTCAAATGTATTCTGCATTTCCGGAAAAAGAAAAATTTTTCAATAAATTTTTTGATAAGTTGGCAGGAACAGATGAATTTCGTAAACAGATTATTGAAAATAAAAGTGAAGCAGATATAAAAAAACAATGGCAGGAAAGTGTCGATAATTATTTACAAATCAGGAAAAAGTATTTGCTTTATTATGATTATAAGTAATTTCTGATTTTTTTTCGACACGACCAGGATATACTTTCAGAGCTTCTTCCAGGCACTTCATTGCTTTTTTAAGATCGACAGAATTTAAAACGTAAGCAATTCGAACTTCATCAGTGCCGAGGCCGGGGTGGGAATAAAAGCCTGTTGCAGGTGCAAGCATAACCGTTTCGTTTTGGTAAGAAAAAGTATCCAGCAACCATTGACAAAATTTATCGGAATTATCGATGGGCAAACGAGCAATACAATAAAAAGCGCCTGAAGGTTTAGGGCAGAAAACGCCATTCATTTTATTAAGAGATTCTACAAGGAAATCGCGTCGCGAGATATATTCAGCTTTAACGCTTTCAAAATATGAATCAGGAGTATCGATAGCGGCTTCGGCAGCATATTGTCCGAATGCCGGCGGACTTAAGCGAGCTTGTGCAAATTTTAAGGCAGTTGACATAAACTCTTTATTTTTCGATATCACTGCACCGATTCTTGCTCCGCAAGCGCTGTATCGTTTAGAAATAGAATCTAATAAAACAACATTTTGATCGATGCCGTCGAGATGCATGACGGAAGTATATTTTTTTCCATCATAACAAAACTCACGATAGACTTCATCAGAAAAAAGCCACAAGTCATATTTAATAACGAGATCCCTGAGTAATAAAAGTTCTTCTTTAGAATAAAGATATCCGGTAGGATTAGAAGGATTGCAAATCATTATTCCCTTAGTGGCGGGGGTAATATATTTTTCAAATTCGGCAATAGGAGGCAAAGCAAAACCGGTTTCGATGAAAGAGCGAATTGGAATAACTTTTACATTTGCTTGTGTAGAAAAGCCATTATAATTAGCATAGAACGGTTCGGGAATAAGAATTTCATCACCCGGATCCATGCAACTCATCATGGCAAAACTAATGGCTTCAGAGCCACCGGTGGTTATAATAATTTCAGTGTAATCCAGATTAATATTAAATTTCTTGTAATAAGAAACAAGTTTTTTCCTGTAAGATTCTATTCCGGCAGAGTGAGAATATTCTACAATCTTATAAGGGTAGTTATGAATTGCGTTAAGCATAGTATCGGGAGTTTCGATATCAGGCTGGCCAATATTTAAATGATAGATTTTTTTGCCTTCTTTTTTTGCTTTTTCAGCGAAGGGGACTAATTTCCGAATGGGTGATGGCGGCATTTCGCGGCCTTTGCTTGAAGTTTTAGGCATTACAAGTCATTTTTACTAATTGCCGATAAAAAAGAAACCCTCCATAAGGGAGGGTTTCAAATATACAATAAATTTAGTCTAAGTAATTATTTCTTATCGACCGGTTGAGTTTCAGGAGTAGTTGTAGGAGCTTCTACATTACCTTTTAAATGAAGTACTTTTTGGCCTGATTTTGAATTTGAAGTAATGGTAACTGTTTTATCTTGCATTCCCATTTTACCGGTTGAATTAAATTCGACGTGAATGGTAGCTTTTGATCCTTTTGCAACCGGTTCTTTTGGCCATAGTGGCACTGTGCAACCACAAGATCCTGCTGCTTGAGTAATTACTAAAGGCTCTTTACCTGTATTTACAAAGTCAAAGTCATGAGTAACTTTATCTCCTTGTTTAATGGTACCAAAATCATAAGTTTCAATATCGAATTTTAATTCAGGTGCGTTTTTGTCAACAGCTGTTGCTGGTATATTTGTTGCAGGAGCAGACATTTTATTTTCCTGAGCATTTGCAAAAGCAATGCATAAGAATAAAGATAGAGTTAGTGTTGTTTTTTTCATTTTTTTTTATTTTTTATTTTTTAGGTTTATCTGTAGATGGTTGTTCAGCTTGTTTTAATACTGTTCCTTTAATATGAATAATCATAGGATTTTGTTTCGCATTTGAGGTAATAGTTACAGTTTTATCTTGAATACCGGATTTACCTGTACTGTTAAAAGTAACTTTAATAGTAGCTGTTTGATTTTTCATAATTGGCTCTTTAGGAAAAATCGGAACGGTACATCCACAAGATCCTTCTGCTTTAGAAATTATTAAAGGTTCGCTACCTGTGTTTGTAAATTTAAATTCATGAGTAGTCGATTCACCTTGTTCGATAGTACCGAAATCAATTTCGTCCTTTTCAAATTTAAAACTGGCTTGATTGTCATTATCATTGCCAATATTATTCAACACTTTTTTTTCTTGTGCAAATGAATTAATGCCTGAGAAAATGAATGCTAAAAGAATTAGTGTTTTGATTTTCATAGTTTTTTATTTTGAGTTTTCTAATGGTAATCCTGTTGATTTTTTAAGTGGTAAAGCTTGTTCGGTAATTTCTTCGGAAGCTTCAACATTACCCTTTATTGTTAAAACCCGGGTATCTGTTTTAGCATTTGAGTTAAGAGTAACTGTTTTTGTAAAAGCACCGACACGTTTTGTATCGTAATGAACTTTGATAACTCCTGTTTGTCCTTTCAGAATGGGTTCTTTAGGCCATGTAGGAACAGTACATCCGCAACTTCCTCTTGCATTTGAAATAATCAAAGGTTCTTTTCCAATGTTTTTGAATTTAAACTCACAACTACCGTCAGCACCTTGTTTAATAGTGCCATAATCATGAATCTCAGAATCGAAAGCGATTTCAGGAGCATTTGGGTTTTCTGCTTTAACTTCTTCAGATTTTTGCTGGATAGTTTCTTGTGCTTTTATATTAGTTGAAAATGCAACTAAGAAAAAAGCGGAAAGAAAAAGGGAATTAATTGCTTTCATGGTTTTTGTTTTGTGCTAGTTTATTAATTCAGTTAATGTGTTTATCATTCAAACACTATAACCTTTAAATTTGTTTCCAAAAGTAGCGCAAATCCAATGAAGTCTTAATGAATTTAAAATTCACAATAAAATCACTTATAAAAATTTCAAATCATCACAAATAAACGCTCAAAAGTCCTATTTAGTACTTAAGACAGCAAAGGGAATGACCATTTCTTCGAGAGAAATACCTCCATGTTGAAGCGTATTTTTATAAAATGTAACGTAGTAATTATAATTATTTGGGTAGGCAAAGAATTTGTCCTGTTTGGCAAAAACAAAAGCCTGGGAAAGATGTTGTCGGGGAAGCATAGCATCCGCCGGGTTTTTTATTTCAAAAACTTCTTTTTTATCGTAATTCAGGTTCCTGCCTTGTTTATAGCGTAGGTTTGAATTGACAGTACGGTCGCCAATAATTTTTGTTGGTTCTTTTACCCTTATAGTTCCATGGTCGGTTGTAATAATAAGTTTTACTTTCTTTTCGGCAATACGTTTAATGGCTTCGAAGAGAGGAGAGTGTTCGAACCACGACAAGGTTAAGGAACGATATGCCGCCTCATCGTCTGCAAGTTCACGTATCATTTCCATTTCTGTGCGGGCATGAGAAAGCATGTCTACAAAATTGTAAACAATAACGTTCAGCTTATTCTGCATCAGGTTTGGAATATTTTCGACTAAACTTTTTCCATCATTATGATTAGTGATTTTTACGTAAGACGATTTATATTCTTTTCGGAATCTTTTTAATGTATCATTTAAAAAAGTTTCTTCATGTAAGTTTTTACCTCCTTCTTCTTCATCATTTAACCAAAGATTTGGAAACCGGGCTTCGATCTCAGAAGGCATTAATCCTGCGAAGATTGCATTCCTTGCATATTGAGTAGCTGTCGGTAATATTCCGAGATAAAGTTCATCATCAAGTAAGCGAAAATATTCACCAATTACAGGCTGAATAATTCTCCATTGATCATAACGGAGATTGTCAATTAATACCATGAAAACCGGATCCGCAGATGCATCTACAACTGGAAGAATTTTTTTCTTCATCAACTGGTGCGACATAACAGGAGTTGTAGGACTGTCGGGATTTTTTAACCAATTGATATAATTATTTTCAATAAATTTCGAAAAGAGTGTATTGGCTTCGCTCTTTTGTGTTGTTAAAATTTCATACATATTATCATCGGAAGATTGTTTTAATTCAAGCTCCCAGAAGACAAGTTTCTTATATACATCAGACCATTCTTTCCAACTTAATCGATCACTGAGCGACATTCCAATATTCCTGAATTCCTGCTGATAATCGGAGGATGTTTTTTCACTTATCAAACGTTTATTTTCCAGGTTCTTTTTTAACGAAAGCAGAATCTGGTTTGGATTAACAGGCTTAATAAGGTAGTCGGCAATCTTACTTCCGATTGCCTGTTCCATAATTAGTTCTTCTTCACTTTTTGTGATCATCACCACAGGAATTTCCGGTTTGATGGATTTTAAACGCGCAAGCGTTTCTATACCTGAAAGTCCTGGCATGTTCTCATCGAGAAAAACTATATCGAAGTTTGTTTTCTTTAAATGCTCAATAGCATCATTGCCATTGTTAACGGTTACCACATCGTATCCTTTTTCACGGAGAAAAAGAATGTGAGGTTTTAGCAGATCAATTTCGTCATCTGCCCAAAGTATATTTAATTTATCCATTAATTCGATTTCTGTATTCTTGCGATCGTTTTCAAAGTTAGCAAAGATGTTTCGATTCATACGTTTTTAAATAAAAGGTTTGGAATTTTTATAACACTGCTGTCTTAGAACGGATTTTTAACCTGCTTATTGCCTTAAATAAAGTTTTCGCAGAATAGTATTGATTGTTGATATTTGCAGAATTGTAAATCCTTAAAAGTGAAGTCAGAAAAATTAAAGATCATTAATGATCCTATTTACGGTTTTATTCAAATACCCTATGAAAGTGTATTTCAGCTGATCGAACATCCATTGTTTCAGCGGCTAAGGCGGATCAGGCAACTTGGATTGACTCATCTGGTTTATCCCGGAGCTCATCATACACGATTTCATCATGCCATGGGGTCTATGCATTTAATGACGGAAGCCATTGAAGTTCTTCGTGGAAAAGGACATAGTATTCTGGATAATGAGGCGGAGGCCGTCACTATTGCTATACTACTTCATGATATAGGTCATGGCCCGTTTTCACATGCATTGGAAAATAGTCTTGTCAGTTCAACTCCTCACGAGGAAATGTCGGAATTGTTTATGGAAAGGCTGAATGAAGATCTCAATAATTCTTTATCCCTGGCATTAAAAATTTTCCGCAATCAATATCCTAAAAAATTTCTGCATCAATTAGTATCGGGTCAGTTGGATATGGATAGGCTTGATTATCTGAACAGAGATAGTTTTTTTACAGGAGTTTCAGAAGGTGTTATCAGTAGCGACAGGATTATTAAAATGTTAGAATTGCATAATGATGAGCTTGCAATAGAAGCAAAAGGAATTTATTCGATAGAAAAATTTATTGTTGCCAGAAGGCTAATGTATTGGCAGGTTTATTTGCATAAAACTGTTGTTAGTGCAGAAAATCTGCTTATTAATATTTTACGGAGAGCTAAAGAATTAATTCACGGTGGAAAAGAGTTATTCGCCACTCCGGCATTAAAAATATTTTTATCAAACGAATACACCCGAAAAGATTTTAATTCGAATAAAAATCTTCTTGAACAATTTGCAGCTATTGATGATAGCGATATTAGTGCATCCGTAAAAGTTTGGTCGAGCCATTCAGATAAAATTCTGAGTGACTTGTGCGGAAGATTAATTAATCGCCGTCTTTTTAAAATAATTCTTCAGGATAAACCATTTACTGAATCTGTTTTAATCGAAATCAGGGAAAAAGTAAAAAAGTTAGCAGGAATAAATGATTCAGAGATTGGATATTATTTTTATCAGGGAATGCTAGTCAATAATGCATACAATTCTGAGAGCGATAAAATAAATATTCTATTTAAAAATGGAACTGTGTGCGATATTGCAGAAGCGGCTGATACATTGAATATAAAAAATCTTAGCAAGCCAGTTGAGAAATATTATTTATGTTTTCCTGATATCAATAATTGAGTTTTAATTTCGTTTATTTATTGGAATAATTCGATTTTTAGAGACATCTAATCATTGAATTTCTGCTTTAATTCATTACTTGTTTTATTGTTCAAAATGTATTGGTCTTAATTGTTTAAAAAGAGTACCTTAGCCGCCTCAAAAATAGATGATATGGAGTTTACAGCCAAGCAAATAGGAGAACTTTTAAAGGGTACAATAGAAGGGGATGCCAATGTTACTGTAAACAGCCTTAGTAAAATAGAAGAAGGAGTTAGCGGTTCTCTAAGTTTTCTTTCAAATCCAAAATATATTCCTTTTTTATATTCTTCCAAAGCAAGCATTATTATTATTGATGAGGGATTTGTTTTAGATCACCCGGTTAATGCTACTCTTGTTAGAGTAAAAAATGCTTATCAAAGTTTTGTTCAATTGCTTGAGATGTATAATAAAATTCAACTCAATAAAAACGGAATAGAACAACCTTCTTTTATTTCTTCATCAGCCAAGCTTGGAGAAAATTGTTACGTAGGAGCTTTTGCTTACATCGGAAATAATGTTCGTGTCGGAAAAAATGTAAAAATATATCCGCAGGTATATATAGGAGATAATGTAACTATAGGCGACAACACTTCTCTTTTTGCAGGAGTGAAAATTTATTCCGACTGTATCATCGGAGCTGAATGTACATTTCATACAGGTACTGTTATTGGTGCCGATGGTTTTGGTTTTATGCCAAACAGTTCTAATGAATACAAAAAAGTAGCTCAGATTGGTAATGTAATTATAGAAGATTATGTTGAAATCGGTGCTAATACAACGATTGATCGTGCAACACTTGGATCAACAATTATAAGAAAAGGTGTGAAACTTGATAATCTTATTCAAATCGCTCACAATGTTGAAATAGGTGAAAACACGGTTATCGCAGCACAGACAGGCATTGCAGGCTCTACTAAAATTGGGAAAGATTGTATGATAGGTGGGCAAGTCGGTATAGTTGGACACATTACCATAGCCGATAAAGTCAAAATAGCTGCTCAGTCGGGTATAGGTTCAAGTATATTAACTGAGGCTGAAATAGTTCAGGGATCGCCTGCTTTTAATATTGGTGATTATAAACGCACATATGTTGTTTTTCGTAAACTGCCTGCTTTGGATAGAAAAATTAAAGAGTTGGAACAAACTATTGCAGATTTGAAGCAAATCACTTCATAAGCCATTTTTTTAATATTTATATGATTGAAGCTTTTTTCCAAATTATCTATTGAAAATCAGCTAAATATCTAATTTACTTCTGTTTTATTAATTTATTTTTATTTTTGACAACTTTTGAAAAGTTTGCCTGCCTCTTATCATTATCAATATTAATAAAATGGCTGAAAATCAAATTATTATTGACCCGCCTGTGAAATCAGAAAAACCACCTGAAAGTTTAATTTCCAATCCTCCGGTGATTTGGCAACGTACTTTGCTGACTCCTATAACTATTTCAGGAGTTGGATTACATACAGGAATACTAACAAATCTGACTTTTAAGCCGGCACCTGAAAATTTTGGATATAAATTTCAACGCATTGACTTACCCGGCCAACCTATAGTAGAAGCTGATGTAGATAATGTTACGGATACAGACAGGGGAACGACGATCAGTAAAAACGGTGCTAAAATAAGTACGATTGAGCATGTATTGGCTGCATTGGCAGGAATGGAAATAGATAATATTTTAATGGAGATCGATGGTCCAGAAGTTCCGATAATGGACGGCAGTTCGAGACCATTTATAGAAATATTGGAGAAAGCGGGAATCCAGGAGCAAAAAGAAGAGCGTCATTATTATTATCTCAGCGAAAATATTACCTATGAAGATCCAAAGCGCAAAACAGAAATGCTTGCAGTTCCCAGTGAGGATTTTCGTTTGACTGTAATGGTTGATTACAACAGTGATTTACTTGGTACGCAGCATGCCATTATTTATAATATCGGTGAGTTTAAAACTGAAATATGTGATTCCAGAACTTTTTGTTTTCTACACGAACTGGAAATGCTTCTCGAACATAATCTTATAAAAGGTGGAGATATAAATAATGCAATTGTTGTAGTTGATAAGCCGGTTTCACAAGAGAAACTAGATCATCTGGCAAAAGTTTTTAATAAACCAAAGGTTACTGCCGAAAGAGGTTTTTTAAATAATGTAAAACTCAGATTTCAAAATGAGCCTGCCAGACATAAGTTATTGGATATTGTAGGTGATTTGGCACTGGTAGGCGCTCCCTTAAAAGGACATATACTTGCAGCTCGTCCGGGACATGTTGCCAATGTTGAATTTGCCAGGAAGATAAAGGAATTGATGAAACGTGATCGCTTCAAAGAAAAAATTCCGAAATACGATGCATCCTCAAAGCCTGTTTTAGATATTAATGGCATCATGCGTTTGCTTCCTCATCGTCCGCCATTTCTCTTTATCGATAAAATCATTGAGCTAACCGACAAGCATGTTGTAGGGATGAAAAATGTAACGATGAATGAATGGTTTTTTCCCGGACATTTTCCCGGTGCTCCTGTTTTTCCCGGTGTAATTCAGATTGAAGCAATGGCGCAAACGGGAGGCATACTTGTACTGAGCAGTGTTCCTGATCCTGAAAATTACCTTACCTATTTTATGAAAATTGATAATACCAGATTTAGAGATATGGTATTTCCGGGAGATACATTAATTTTTCATCTTGAGCTGATCTCTCCTATACGCAGAGGACTTTGTCATATGAGGGGAAAAGGATTTGTAGGAAATAAAATAGTTGTAGAATCAGAAATGCTCGCGCAAATAGTGAGAAGAGAAAATAAATAAAAAATTAATAATCTGCCCTTAGATACAGACATGAATCAAAACTTTGTAAGCATACACCCTGGGGCACAAATCGGGAAGAACGTAAAGATTGACCCGTTTACTATGATTCACGATGATGTTATAATTGGTGATAATACGTGGATAGGAAGCAGTGTAACTATTTTTCCCGGAGCGCGAATTGGAAATGATTGCAAAATATTTCCCGGCGCCGTAATTTCTGCTGTTCCGCAAGATCTAAAATTTACCGGCGAAATTACGACTGTTGAAATTGGTAATAATACAACCGTTCGCGAATTTGTAACTATCAATCGAGGAACCAAAGCACTTGGTAAAACCGTAATCGGAGAAAATAATCTTCTTATGGCATATGTACATATTGCTCATGATTGTATTGTAGGTAATAATTGTATTCTTGCCAATGGAGTTACGCTGGCCGGACATATTACAGTAGAAGATTATGCAATCATTGGCGGTTTATCAGCCGTTCATCAATTTGTTCAAGTGGGTTCACATGTTATGATTTCAGGAGGTTCATTGGTAAGAAAAGATGTACCGCCTTTTGTCAAAGCTGCACATGAACCTTTATCATATGTCGGAATAAATGCAGTTGGATTAAGACGTCGTGGATTTAGTCCGGAAAAGATTGCAGAAATCCAGGATATATACCGCTTGTTTTTTGTTAAAGGATACAGTAACACACATGCACTTGAAGTTATTGAAAAAGAAATTCAACCTTCAGAAGAAAAAAATCAGATTCTTTCTTTTATACGTAAATCAACGAGAGGATTAATGAAGGGCTATACTCAAGACGAAGAATAATAAGACCAGTGAAAATTTCTTTAAACAGTGCCGGAAAAAAATATTACAGGGAATGGATATTTCGAAAAACGAATTTGTCATTCTCGTCTGGACAAAACACTGTTATCTTAGGGCCGAATGGTTCGGGTAAATCCACACTCTTACAAGTTATAGCCGGGGCTGTTCTTCCCAATGAAGGGTCAATTTATTATCATGATGGAGTTAAGGAAGTTTTGTCAGAAAATATTTTTCATCATGTTTCTTTTGCTTCACCTTATCTTGAATTGATAGAAGAGTTTACATTAGCTGAAATAATCCGTTTTCATTTCAAGTTTAAAAAATCAATAGGGAGAATTTCGGAAAGTGAAATTCTTGAAGCAACCGGGCTTCAAAAAAGATCCAATCAGGTATTTAAATATTTTTCATCAGGGATGAAGCAGAAAGTAAAACTTACTCTTGCATTTTTAAGTGATACATCCATTCTTCTTCTCGATGAACCTTGTTCCAATCTCGATAAAAATGGGATTGATTGGTATCATCAAATGATTAAGTCTTATACTTCAGGCAGAATAGTTATAGTTGCTTCGAATCAAAATGAAGAAGAATATTCTTTTTGTGATTCAAAATTAAATATGGCTGATTTTAAAACATGAAAGATTTAACAGAGATAGTTGTAATTGAAGAAGCAGAATTAAACAATCTGGCAAAAGAGCTTATTCAGTTTGCTAAAGGAAATACATTATGGGCTTTTTACGGAGAAATGGGGGCGGGAAAGACAACCTTTATACGTTACATTTGTAAAAATCTCGGAATAAACGAGAATGTAAGTAGTCCGACGTTCTCAATTGTTAACGAATACAACGATTTAAAAGGAAATAAGGTATTTCATTTTGATTTTTATAGGATAAAAAATGAGCAGGAAGCAGTTGATATTGGTTGTGGAGAATATTTTCAAAGTAATTCACTTTGTTTGATAGAATGGCCGGAAAAAATTTTAAATTTATTGCCTCATCCTCATGTTAAAATTGAAATAAAACCAGAATCCCAAAAACACACGTTCACTTTTTCTTATGAATGAAAAATTACCCGGCTTTTCTTCTTTAGCAGCATCCGCTGCCTCAATGCCATTGGAGGCTATGCTGGAGATCAAGAAAAAGCACAAACAATTATTTATTGGTATTCCTAAAGAAACTTCTTTTCAGGAAAACCGAATTCCTCTGATTCCGGATTCTGTTTCACTATTGGTAAACCATGGGCATGAAGTTATTATTGAAGCCGGAGCCGGAGCTGCAGCAAAAATTGAGGATTCCGATTTCAGTGAAGCCGGAGCTCAAATTGTTTATAGTCCGGAAGAAGTTTATAAGGCAGACATTGTTATTAAAGTAGCACCGCCATCGCGGGAAGAATTAAATTATATACAGCCGAAGCAATTTCTAATTTCTATTCTTCAGATGAGTATGCAGAATGCCGAATACATACGAGCATTGTCTGCTAAAAAAGTTACAGCTATCGGATATGAATTTATCCATGAAGATTCAGGCGTATATCCTATAATACAAGCGATGAGTGAAATTGTCGGCAGTACATGTATATTAATTGCAGCCGAATATCTCAGTAATGCATTCAATGGTAAAGGCGAACTTCTGGGTGGTGTTGCCGGAATTCCTCCAACAGTTGTTGTAATCATTGGTGCCGGTACTGTCGGAGAATATGCAGCGCGTACTGCCATTGGATTAGGAGCTACAGTAAAAGTTTTTGATAATTCGGTATATCGGTTACGAAGACTGCAGAATCGTCTTGGAAGAAGAATTTATACTTCAATTATAACACCAACTAATTTACTTAAAGAACTTAAGAATGCCGATGTGACTATTGGTGCTTTACGAAGTAATGAAGGACGTACACCTGTCGTTGTTACGTCAGAGATGGTAAGTGAAATGCGCGTAGGTTCAGTTATTGTTGACGTTAGCATTGATCAGGGAGGATGTTTCGAAACATCGGAAGTTACTAATCATTTGAATCCGGTTTTTAGAAAATACGGCGTTGTACATTATTGTGTTCCCAATATAGCTTCCAGAGTGAGCCGGACTGCTTCTACTGCTTTGAGTAATATTTTCAGTCAGATATTTATTTCTGCTGCCGAAGAAGGTGGAATGGACGACGTGATTTGGAAAAACAGATCTGTCAGAAGCGGTGTTTACATGTATAATGGTTCGATTACCAACAGATATATCGCCGAAGCATGCCGGCTTCCTTTTAAAGACCTTGATTTGTTGAAAGCGGCCAGGATGTAATATTTATTAAGAACTACGGATTTTTTTTTCTTATTTCCTCAAGTTGTAGTTCAATTATTTTTTGGAATGAATGGAACTTTTGATTACTCAGCTTTTTCTTCTTTTTATCTCTTCTAGAATTAATGATAATTCTCTTCCGGTTTGCCCGGCAACGGATGTATTTTCCTGTGCACGACGAATAAGATAAGGAAGAACACCTTCGACAGGACCATAAGGAACATATTTGCTAACGTTAAAACCTTTCTTTGCGAGATTGTAACTAATGTGATCACTCATCCCATACAATTGAGAAAACCAGATATGAGAGTGGTTGTTGGGTAATTTATTTTCGTTCATTAATTCAACCAGATGAAGACAGCTTTCTTCATTATGTGTTCCACAACAAATTGCCAATGACTCAATATTTTCAATTGAAATTTTTAAAGCTTCATCATATTCTTTGTCGGTGGATGCTTTATCAACTTGTATGGGAGAGAGAATTTTTAAATCGGCAGCACGTTTACGTTCTTTTTCCATGTAAGCGCCGCGGACAATTTTAAATCCGCATTTATAATTATTCGACTTTGCGTGTTGGATGCTTTCTTTTAAAAATGTTATTCGCCCTGTACGATACATTTGCAAAGTATTATAAACGATTACTTTTTCCCGATTGTATTTCATCATTTGCTCACGGGCTATGTCATCTATTGTGTTTTGTGTCCAGCTTTGTTCGGCATCAATGTAAACAGGAACGTCATTTTCAAAAGCGAACTGACAAATTTTCTCAATTCTTTTTTTAAATGAATCGAATTCAATTTCTTCGGATGGAGAAAGTTGTTCTCCTGAATTCTTTTTTTCTAGCAAGTCAAAACGAACGAAACCGGATGGTTTGAAAACACTGAAAGGGATATTCTTATCTCCTTTTGCTCGAGCAATAGTTGCCAGTGTTTCTTTTAAACCATCATTAAAATCTTTTTCAGATTCTTTGCCTTCGACTGAATAATCGAGAATGGTTCCTATATTATATTGGCTAAGTTTGGTAATAGTTTCTTTGCAGTCACTGATAGTTTCTCCGCCACAGAAATGATGGTAAATTGTTGAACGAATTAATCCTTTTACAGGTAAATGTGCCCATAATGCAAAGTGAACAAATGGGGGACTAATTTGAACGAGCCGGTTAAAGCTTATTATTTTAAAAAGCCAGTAGGCACTTTTCAGGTCTTTATCGGATCTCGATTTAAAAGCGGTTTCTGTGTCATTAAAGGAAATCAGGGCATTTTTCATTTGGGTGCAAACGTAGTTTATTCCAAGGAAATGATCAAAATAAATTGGATGTAATTGATATTTAAAATTTGTTTATTTCAATGTGTTTTTAAAATATCGTTAACTTCTATTTTTGTAATCGGATTTATGGGAATCTTTGGCTGTATTTAAATATACAATGCTTGTATGATATTGTACATTTAATTTATATTGATGTGTAAAATCAAAAAAGCGGATATTAGACGAGAAATAAAAATTCTTTGTTAAGTTTTCGGTTGTTTGATACTACAATACCAATTAAATTCGTCCCTATGGAATTAAACGAAGAAATTATGTACCAGGCTTTGGTTGATAAGGATTCGTCTTTCGAAGGATCCTTTATTGCTGCAGTAAAAACAACTGGAATTTTTTGCAGGCCAACATGTACTGCAAAAAAACCTAAGAAAGAAAATGTAGAATTTTTTGGTACGACAAGAGAAGCAATTCAGCAGGGCTATCGTCCTTGTAAGGTTTGTTCTCCACTCGAAAAAGCCGGAGAGACACCTGAATATATTCGCAACATTATTGAAGAAATCAGCAATGGAGTGGGGAAAGGTTTAAGTGACATTGATTTAAAAGAAAGAGGAGTGGAGCCGAATACAATAAGAAGATGGTTTAAAAAATATCATGGAATTACTTTTCACGGATATCAGCGGATGTTACGAATTAATTCTGCTTTTAAGAAAATACAAAACGGACAATCAGTAACTTCTACAGCATTTGATTCAGGTTATGAATCGTTAAGCGGATTTGGTGAAACTTTTAAATCTGTAATTGGTGTTTCGCCATTGGAAAGTAAAGGAAAAGGAATAATAAACATCACTCGTTTTGAAACGCCGCTCGGTCCTATGTTTGTCTGTGCTACTGATGAAGGAGTTTGTCTTCTCGAATTTACAGACCGGCGAATGCTGGAAACGGAATTAAAAACTCTTACAAAAATATTAAATGCATCTATTGTTCATGGAGAAAATAAGCATTTTGAAAATCTTATTCAGCAAATGAACGAATATTTTAAAGGCGAGCGTAAAGAATTTTCAATTCCATTATTCACTCCCGGTTCTGAATTTCAAAAAAGTGTTTGGAGAGAATTGCAAACAATTCCTTATGGAACTACACGATCGTATAAGCAGCAAGCTTTAGCTTTGAAAAATCCCGGAGCAGTTCGGGCTGTTGCCAATGCAAATGGGATGAATAGGATCTCAATCATTATACCTTGTCATAGAGTAATTGGAGATGATGGACATCTTACAGGTTATGGCGGCGGGATTTGGAGAAAAAAGTGGTTGCTAGACATGGAAAGTAATCAAATGAATGATGTTGATTTTTCGGGTCAGCAGAGATTTGTATTTAAATGACTTTACAAAGGATGTTTTTCAGGGTTTTCTATAGGAATCATTTCAGACATAATATTCATACCTTGAATAGGACACGGATTTAACTGATTTGACAGATTAAAGACGGATTTTGATAAATAGAACTTGTCGTTGGAAAGTAACTACTCCTTTATTAATTAAGTATTTATTGTATTGGTAAAATTCGTTTTTTGGCATTTTGAAACTATCTTTGCACCCTATGCCTCCTGCTAATATTCAATCACTCCCATTACAGTCATTTCCCATTCCATTTTCCAGGCCGTTTATTATCTCCGGTCCTTGCGGTGTTGAATCAGAAAAACAAATCAATGATATTGCTTTCGGTTTAAAAAAAATCGGTATTAATCTTTTACGCGGTGGAATATGGAAACCACGAACAAGTCCGGATTCATTTCAAGGCATAGGTTCTGAAGGTTTACAATGGTTGAAAGATGCCGGAATTAAAAATGACATTCCTGTATCAGTAGAAGTAGCCAATCCTCGTCATGTAGAAGAAGCTCTGAAAGTCGGAATCGACGTTTTATGGATAGGAGCAAGAACGACTGTAAATCCTTTTCTTGTACAAGAAATTGCTGATGCTTTGAAAGGCATTGATATTCCTGTAATGGTTAAAAACCCCGTAAATCCTGATCTTGAATTATGGGTTGGCGCATTTGAGCGATTGAATCGTTCCGGTATAAATAAACTTGTCGCAATACATCGTGGCTTTTCGTCTTCCGAAAAATCGCGTTACCGTAATGTCCCAAATTGGCAGATTCCAATTGAATTAAAACGGCGTTATCCTACACTTCCATTGATTTGTGATCCAAGCCATATTGCTGGTTCACGAAAATATATTTTACAAATATCTCAGTATGCCATGGATCTGAATTACGATGGCCTGATGATAGAATCACACACAAATCCTGATCAGGCTTTAAGTGACAGAGAACAACAACTCAAGCCTTCTGAGTTGAAAAATGTTTTAGAAAACTTAATCATACGACAACCTTCAGTAGATGATTTAATGTTTATGAATCTGTTGGAGGATCTGCGTGACAGAATCGATACTATTGATGAAGAAATATTATCAATGATGTCTGAAAGAATGAGTATAGCAAGAAATATAGGACAGTATAAAAAAGAAAATAATATGACTGTTCTTCAGGTGGAGCGGTGGAATGAAATTTTGCGAACCAGAATTCAATCAGGTGAAATAAAGGAGTTGAATAAAGATTTTATCCTTCAATTGTATTCAATTATTCATGACGAATCGATACGTCAGCAAACAGAAGTAATGAATGAGGAAAAGGTTAATTAAGTATTTTACTATTTACGATTTTGAAAATGATAAATGGGTCGCTTAAATTTTTAAAATAAAGGATTAGTAAGTTTATGGAAAAAATATTGAACGATAAGTATCCGATTTTTATAGGAGGAGAGTCTCTTAGTGAAATTGGCAAAGTTATTTCTCAAGGAAAACATTCTACAATTTTTATTCTAACGGATGAAAATGTTAACTTACATTGTTTACCCGTTTTGTTGGCTAAGTCGGAAGAATTAAAAAATGCTTTCGTAATTGAAATACCATCCGGAGAAGAAGAAAAAAATATTACAATTACTGCAAAAATTATTTCTGTTCTTTTAGAAAATAATGCTGACAGAAAAAGTTTACTTATAAATTTTGGTGGAGGTGTAATTGGAGATATCGGGGGATTTACTGCTTCTGTGTATAAAAGAGGAATTCGTTTTATTAATATTCCTACTACGTTGTTATCTATGGTTGATGCTTCGGTCGGTGGAAAAAATGGGATAAATTTTCTGGAAAGAAAAAACATAATTGGAACATTTACGAATCCTGAAGCGGTTTTTATTTTCCCTGATTTTATTAAAACACTTCTACCAAGAGAAACAAGATCGGGATATGCTGAAATTCTGAAACATATTTTATTGTCAGATGAAGGAAGATGGAAATCTATTAAAGATAATCTACAGATCTTTTTGGATGAAAAAAATCTGGAAGAATTAATAGTTCATTCCGTAAAGTTTAAAGCCGGGATAACCAAAGAAGATTTTAAAGAAGAAGGGAAAAGGGCGATTTTAAACTTCGGACACACGATCGGACATGCCATTGAAAGTTTTTCTTATCAGAGTAATGAACCATTAATGCATGGTGAAGCAATAGCTGCAGGAATGGTTGCCGAAGTATACTTAAGTAAAAAACTTGCTGGTCTTTCTGAATCTGAAATGTTGTCCGTAATACATTTTATTCGTACTTTATTTCCTAATATCCATTTAAATTGTAATCCTGAAGATTTAATTCCTTTTTTGTATGCAGATAAAAAGAATTCCCGTGATAAGATTGCGTTTTCGTTGTTAAAGGCACCGGGAATACCTGCCGGAGTAACGTATCCTGATCTCGAATTTATTGTAGAAAGCCTGATTTTTTTAAATGAAGAGTTTTCAAGAGTAGGTATACAATGATAAAGATTAAAAAGGTTGGGGAAGATGTATTAACTAACGTATCATTAACATCTTCAAAGAGTATTACTAATCGTGCATTAATCATTCAAGCTCTTTGTAATGAAAAAATAATAATTGAAAATGCAGCTTTGGCTGAAGATTCAAAAATTCTGAACTCAGTATTAGAAAATCTTTTGCACGAAATTAATGTTAAAGATGCAGGTACGGCTTTTCGGTTTTTAACTGCATACCTTTCTATTCAACCGGGCACTTTTATTCTTACTGGTACTGAAAGAATGAAAGAGCGACCCATTGGCGGATTGGTTAAAGCCTTGATAAAAATTGGTGCTCAAATTGAATTTATAGAAAATGAAAATTTTCCGCCACTTAAAATAATTGGTAGCAATTTAATGGGTGGTCAATTGAGTATTGATGCCTCTGAAAGTTCACAATATATTTCAGCATTGCTTTTAATTGCACCAAAACTTTCTCAAGGTCTAAAACTTGAATTAACAGGAAAAATTAATTCTGTATCATACATTGATATGACTCTTTCTTTAATGACTCAGTTTGGAATTGATGTAAAAAGAAAAGATAATAGTATTGAGATTCCAGACAAAAATTATTCTTCAGGTTTATTAAGAGTTGAAAACGATTGGAGTTCAGCTTCTTTTTGGTATGAGATTGCGGCACTATCAAATAAATCTGAAATAGTATTAAAGGGCTTGAATTTAAATTCAATTCAGGGCGATGTGGCGATTGCAGAAATTATGAGTCAATTCGGAGTTTATTCTGAACAATTTGCAGATGATATTATTATTAGAAAAAATATTAATTCCACAAAACCAGATTTTTTTGAATTCGATTTTTCTTCATGTCCTGACCTTGTTTTGCCCGTAGCAACAGTATGCGTTGGATTAAATGTTCCATCTTGTTTTAAAGGAGTGAAAAATCTCAGGATTAAAGAGTCGGATCGATTACAAGCAATTAAGAATGAACTTGAAAAAATTGGAGGAAATTTAATTATTGAGGATGATTCGCTTTTGATTAATTCTTCAGTGCTTACGAGAAATGATGAAATATTTCATTCCTATAATGACCATCGGATGATAATGTCACTTGCACCTTTGGCTTTAAAGTTTGATGAAATAATAATTGATGATCACTTGCCTGTAAAAAAGTCTTATCCCGGTTTTTGGGATGATTTGAAAAATGCCGGATTCTCTTATGATGTTATCTGAAAGTTGTTTTTAATTGAAACTTTATTTCTGATTTTTCATTTGATGCGATTGGATCATCAATCCAACTTATAGCATATCGAACTGAAATTGTAATTCCTCCGCTAATTTTATAATTCAGGTTTGTATAAAAACGACTGCCGGTTCCATAGTAAAAAGGAATAGAGAAAGCACCTTGAACATCGTTTTCATATTCATAGATTCTATTTTCAAACTGTGGACAGTTAAATACTGCATACCGGCAATTGGCACTATATGGCTTTCCCATTGGATGGTAAAATAAATCCTGACTAACTAATGTTCCATTTCCTATTTTTATTTTCCTTTTATTTTCAAGATTATATTCTACTCTAAAGCTGTATTCCCACGAATTGTCGATTTTAAATCGTGCTGATAACCTGAAATTGTTAATATAAAAATCAGATAAATATTTTAGTTTAAAATCAGGTGTTTCATCATTTAATTGTTTTAATTTTTTTCTATATCGCAATTGAGCTTTGAATTTTTTCGTGGGATTAAATTCAAGTTGTTGAAAAAAATCAAAACCGAAGGAAGGTTGATCAGTGCGGTATTTCAAAAATGGGAAAGAATAAATGTCTGTATATCCTGAATAGGTAATGACTCTGTTAATTTTATAAATTATTCCAAAATAATTTCCTTGTTCATTGGTGTTTTTTGTATTGACACCGAAAGCATTTGATTTTAGAGAAATAAAATGAGGAGAATACGATCTCCATAATATTCCTAATGAAAGTCGGGGATCTAAACTCATCAATACTCCAGTTAAAGAGGCTAATGAATTATTATTATGAGTGGTTTCACCGAAGAGTAAAATATTTTTAAACGTAAATGAGTAATACCCGCCAAGATTTAAATTATTAGTACCATTGAATTCATAGATAGTATAAGGCTTGTTACTTTTTTTTAATGGTATTGTATAGTGTTGTGCTGATAAAATTAAACCCATTGAAAAATTTTCTGAAGTATATTTCAACGAGGATCCAAATGCAGTTTCTTTTTGTGAATGTTTGTTTTCAATTTCTGATGTTGTCCGGTGATAGCCACTTGTTTGAAGAGAAGAAATAAATTCTTCTTTACTAAGTGTATCTCTTTCTTTATAAGCATCGATTGCATGATTTGAAAACCATGAATCAAAGCAAATTTTATTTTTTTCAAAACTTATTGCGATACCTCTAAAAAATCTGTTTTCATCAGTCCCTGAATAAGGGAAAATGCCACGACCTGATTTGAATATACCTGTAATGTTGGAACCGCTTCCGAAATTGAGTCCTGTCCATGCCGTTAGTCCTTGTCCATATTCAATATTGTAATCACCTGCGATCACTTTTTTAAGCAACGATTTTCCTTTGTAGACGATATTAAATGAATTAAAGTCAAAGCCTTTTTTACCATGAGTAAAAAACTCTTCACCTGCATCTTTTTCACCTGTCACTGATAAATTAAGTACTGAAGAAAATTGCGCTTTGTATTTGACTAATATTTTTGAACTAGGCCCGGAATAATTTTCATGTAATTTATTCGGGCTACTTTGAATACGCAAAATTATTTGATGATAATCTTGTTCTTTTTTTAATGAAATTATTGTGCAGTAGGGAATTATATTTTGAATAGTTTTTTTATCAAAACCTTCTACTAGTTGGAGTTCTTCTAATTCAACCAGTTTACCTTTTATTTTTAGGTATTCATTTAAGGATGTGAGTTGATTTTGTGTTAGTAGATTAAAGCGGACCAGAATTTCACAATTGTCGTTGTTCAAATTTAGAGGATGGTCCGATAAATCGATTAGTTCCTGTGGAATTTCGGTTTGCCCGCCTTCATTAATTTCCTCTGCAGAAATTTCTGTACCTTCTTCGATGAGTTGGTGGGTATCTTCTTTGTTTACCTGAGCCTGAGTTATAATTGCAGCGGGATTTATTAAAAGTAAAAATAGGATTATCCATTTATTCATAATGAAAATGTTAAACTAACCGATGAAGAATTACCCAACGTAGGATGAGTTTTAATAGCCATGTCAAGATAAATTCTGTTAAGTTTAAGTCCGAAGCCAAACGATTCAGAAACAGGAAGTGTTTGCCAGCCAAAACGGAAATAGAGATTGGAATGAAAGATGTATTCAAGCCCGAGGTGTGTTGATAAAACTTGTTGGCTTCGTTGTTTGGCAGATATGGCAATTAAAACTTTTTCTGAAACCTTGTAGGAAATGCCTGTATTTATTTCGACGGGTAGTTTATTTTGTTCAATGGCGTTCATCCGGACTCTTACGGGATTCCGGATGAGGACACCAAAGCACAAATTTTTAATTGGGATAGTAAACAGACCAACTAATGGAACCAGGGCATGACTGTTTTCATATATTGATTCATTTATAATCCACTGATGATATTGAATTAAAATTGATGCATAAAATTTTTGCCCTAGTTTTTTTGAAATTCCCGTTTCAATGAATTGTTCTGAGAAGGATTTATTCCCAATTTTTCCTATGTCTGAATAGATTGCTGTTCTTTCATTAAAAGATTTGTAAA
Organism: Bacteroidota bacterium; assembly: GCA_031417555.1. Lineage (GTDB taxonomy): Bacteria > Bacteroidota > Bacteroidia > AKYH767-A > 2013-40CM-41-45 > JADKIH01. Next base: position 37,964 of record JANOVV010000031.1, on the reverse strand, counting down.
AAGATAAAAAGGCAGGCGAGAGGTCTTTTATAAAAAAATTGTTTGAGGCAGTTAAGTTTATTATTGATTTTTTATCTGATTGAATATAAGATGAATTTTTTGCAGGACCGTAAGATGGAATACAACCTACTGTAGCATTCCCCATAGCTAAATCACGGACGTCAACCCTTTGCAATTGTGCAAAAGAATTTAGGTTTGTAATTATCAGAAAACTAAAAAGTAAAAAGAGTTTGATATTCATCTTCCGGAATTTTTGACCGAAAGTAGAGCGCTTAAAAGAGATTTGAAAGCGCGTTTATGTTGGAAAATATTTTGCGGTTAAAATATTAGAATAAAAAAATGATAATAGAAAAGAAAAAAACTCAATAATGCAATTACATAGATTTCATTTCATCATTACTCTTTTTCACTTTCTCTTTTAGTTCATCTTTAAAAGCTTGAACACGAGAAAGGATATCAGTTTCTGCAGATCCAATTATTTGTGCAGCAAGTATGCCGGCATTTTGTGCAGCATTTAAAGCGACAGTAGCGACAGGAACACCGTTAGGCATTTGTAAAATGGAAAGAACAGAATCCCAACCATCGATTGAATTGGATGAACGTATTGGAACACCAATTACAGGCAGAGGTGTTATTGAGGCCACCATGCCTGGAAGATGTGCGGCACCACCGGCACCGGCAATGATTACACGCAATCCGCGGTCAACAGCACTGCTTGCATATTCAAACATGATTTCAGGAGTTCGGTGTGCGGAGACAATTGAAATTTCATGTGAAATTCCGAGACGCGTAAGTATGTCTGCAGCTTCTTTCATAACGACAAGATCCGATTGACTGCCCATGATTATACCGACAATTGGGTTTTTGTTCATGAGAGTAAAATTAGTGATTTGGAATTGATAAACAATGAAAAGAGTTGGCGCGCAGAGGGCGCAGAGTTCGCAGAGGCAGTATGAAAACGAGCTGCCTTTTGAATAATTTTTTTGTCCATTTTTTACACTTTTTAGTGTAAACCTATTTCAGGACAAGACATACATTCGCGCTGGCTACGACCTTTTTCAATACAGAAAATGTAGTTCAATTGTCGAAATTTTCGTCGGAATGTCAGAATAGTATTTTGTATACGGTTTTCTTAATCAAGGCGTAGTTCGCATGAATAGAAATCTCCTACTGAATGATCATTTTAATCGTTGAAGTTCGACCACCTCGTTCAATAATTTTTAAAAAATAAATTCCGCTTTCCAAATTATCACGGTGTAAGTAAAAAGATTCTCCTGTATATCCATTGACCTTGATAATTTCCTGACCTAATAAATTCATTAAACTAAAATCTTCATTAAGAAAATCCATATCACTTCTTATTGTAGTAAAAGTGCTCCAGGGATTAGGAAAACAATTGATTACTTTGTCATTATTTATTTCATTAATACCTGTGATCATATTTAATTTAGCAGAGAAAAAATTACCATTACCAATTGGTGTACTTACCTGCCCCAAATTTAGTGTCCCGGCATAAGATCCGGTAATGAAGATGTCATCATTGCTATTGACAGAAATAGCTCTGACTTGGCCATAACCACTGCTATCTCCGGGACTAATCGCCCAAAGTATATGACCATTTAAATCATATTTCGCGATAAAGAATCCGCCATTGTAAGGCAGACTGATCGTATCAAACTGAGCAATTGGGCTAGCGAAATTACCGGTAAGATAAATATTGTCGTTTTGATCAGAATAGATCCCAAAACCGTAATCATTATCGGTCCCTCCTGTCGAATTACTCCATAATATATTTCCGGATACATCGATCTTTAAGATAAATATATCTCTGAATCCAGCGCTGTTGTTAAACAGAGTATCCGAATCAATTATGATTGTTGGGCTTTGGTATGTACCTGAAATAATAAAATTTCCGTCAGCGTCTGAACATGCATCTTCTATTGATTCCCAATCGACCGAAACACAACTCTTTGCCCAGATAGGGTTCCCGGCAGCATCAATTTTTGCAATAAAAATATCAGTGCCACCTGAAGTGCCAGAGTTATAGAGTGATGTGGAACCAAAATTTAGTGTGTCGCTCCGAAAAGTTCCCGTGATATAAACTCCATTAGTGTGATCTGTTGCCAAAGCAATTCCAATATCAAAACTATTTCCACCGAACCCCTTAGCCCAAATCACATTTCCGGAATTATCCAGCTTAGTCAGGAAGATATCTCCGCCTCCAGGAACATAAGGAATCGAAATACTATCAAATACGACAGTGCCGGAATAATATCCTGTGATATAAATATTATTGATGTTGTCTAATGTAATTGAATGCGGCCACTCTTCGCTATGGCTACCAAAAGATCTGGCCCAGATAACATTTCCATTTGAGTCAAATTTTGTTACAAAAATCTCTTTAGCCCTATTCATTGAAGAATTGACAAGCGTTATGGTATCAAAATTTAATGTAGGGCTTTCGAAATATCCAAGAACATATAAAAAACCGTTACTATCAATTTCCATATCACTTGGAACTTCGTCGCCAGTATTTCCAAATGATTTCGCCCATACCAAATTCCCTTGTGAATTATATTTAATAAGAAACATGTAATCATTATTGCCTGGACTTGCATTGTGAAATTGTACAGTGTCAAAAGTTGCATAAGTGCTTGCATAATATCCAGTGACGTATACATTACCCTGAGCGTCGGTTTGATTTTTAACACCACGTTCATACCAGTTCCCGCTGGAAACTTTTGCCCATTGAAATACGGCTGATTGAGAGAAAGAATTTTTGTTGAATAATGCAGATAATACCAGAGAAAAGAAGAGCATTTTTTGTCTTAGAGACAATATTTTATTTAGCATGGTGTAATGATTAAAATTGAGTGACATTTTACAAAGATTATTTCTTACAAATCTATTAAAAATGTTAAGGAATCAAAATACTGCAGTGGTTGTAATCAGTTACCAGTTGTTGGCCAATATAACAACACCTAATAAGCTCATGATTTGATTCATTCAATCTTATTTCTATCTTTAATAGCCAATAATTATTTTATAAAAGACTTTTATTTGTAATACTCCTTTTCGTATCAATTACAAGTTTCGCACAAAGAACAATCACCAACTAACAATTAGTCTCCACTACCCAGGATTTGTTTGTCGTATTATTTTGAAGCACTACCACTTCGACCGACATTCCTACCAATACTGAACTTCATTTTATTTTCCTTGAACTAAAAATTTGATCGTTATACTTTAGAGATTTATGCAGGATGAGGAAATTCTTATAAAGGTTCTTTTTACGCCAAATTCCTATTAAATAAATCCACAAACTTATCTACACATGCATGTCGGTGCGGATTTTATAACCAGCGCGATAAGGACACTTTAATCAAAGACATAAACCTACCTTGAGTGCATGACTTCGTCCACGACGCAGCCTTGATATGCTTTTTAGTAATACAAATTATGCAGGTTTATAAGAGAAACAATTACAGGGCTTCTATCACCGGCATAGTCAACTGCGCTGCTAAATAAATAATCTTCCGGTCTGTCGACCAAACCTGCTTCAACAGGGTTATTATGTATATAGTTAATCTTGCTTAAAGTAAATTTAGGATTATAAACTTCTTCAGGATGATTATTATGTTGCTTTAAAAGCATGAACTCATTCAACGGTTGTAAATGTTAAAAAATATGCGCCATCCTGTTTATCAATTTTACAACCTTGAGTCATGCCGCAATTTATTCACAGCCGTAAGCATTCACAACCATGTAAAAGGAATATATTAATTGATGGGAAATTAAATGTGAAAAGAAATAAATAAGGAAAAATAAATTTTGTAACTTCCACGGCTGCATCGTGAACGAAGTCACGCGCTCATGGTTGGTTTACATCTTTAAATAATGTTAGTGGTTCGCACTTAAGACTTCGCCAAGCGAGGGTTCCAGGTCCGGAAGGGGGATTTTCTGTATCTCTTTTTTATAATTCTGGTATTGATTTAAATCTATTCACTCACTAATCACCCGAAGAATTTTTTTAACTTCCATTGCTTTGCTTCTTGCTTCCTCCATACTCTTAGCCATAACAGTTACATGCCCCATTTTACGGAAAGGTCTTGTAAATTTTTTACCGTATAGGTGAATATAAACACCTTCCATAGAGAGAACCTGATCAATATTTTGATAAACAGCCGGACCATCGTAATTAATTTCGCCTAATAGATTAACCATTACGGCAGGAAGAATAGAATCCGTTTTACCAAGTGGTAAGTCTAAAATAGTTCTCCAATGTTGTTCATATTGCGAAGTTGTATTAGCTTCAATTGTATGGTGTCCGCTATTGTGAGGACGGGGAGCTATTTCATTAACCAATATTTCATTGTTCTCCGTAAGAAACATTTCTACAGCAAGTAAACCAACTATTTCCAAAGACTGAGCGACATCAATGGCGATTTTAAGTGCTTTAATTTTTATTTCATTCGTAAGGTTTGCAGGAGAAGAAAGAAATTCGACAAGATTAGCTTTGGAATTAAATTCCATTTCAACCGCAGGAAAGCATGTGCATTCACCTTTACTGTTTCTTGCTACAATTACAGCAATTTCTTTTTTGAATGGAATTATTTCTTCAAGAACAGAAGGGGCATCGAAAGCATTTGAAAAATCAGAAGTAGATGAAATTCTATAAACACCTCTGCCATCATAGCCGCCTTTTCGGAGCTTTTGCATTAGAGGTAAATCGATTTTAGAATTGAGGAGTTCTTCTTTGTTTTCGATTAACTGAAAAGCAGCTGTTGGAATATTATGCGATTTGAAAAACATTTTTTGTTCACCTTTATCCTGAACCAGTTTAATAACGCTGGCTTGGGGATAAACTAATACGCCTTCCTCTTCGAGCTTTTCCAGCGCTTTAACGTTAACATGTTCAATTTCAATAGTAATCAGGTCGCAATTTTTACCGAAAGAATAAACTGTGTCATAGTCCTGAAAACTTCCATTGATAAATTCTTCAGTAAGATATCTGCATGGTGCTGCCGGGTCGGGATCGAGAACTTTAATTTTCAAAGAAAAATCCGCTGCTTTCTGTAAAAGCATGCGCCCAAGTTGCCCGCCACCAAGTAAGCCTATTTTTAAAGTATTGAAATGCTTTTTCATAAAACGGTGCAAATTAATCAATAATACATTTAGTATCGAGTATCGGGTATCGAGTATCAAGATTGATTTTTATTATTATTTATGATACATGATACTTGATACCTGCAACCTGATATAAAACATTAAAAAATCATCCATTTACTACTATCCTTGAACTTTAATTTTACATTTGCAAACATGCCAATGGAAAGAGTTACCATCAGAGATAAGACATTTGAAATTTCAATTTCTTCTGAAATTATTCAGAAAAAAATTTCAGAACTGGCTTCCCGAATAAGTGATGAGCTTAAAGGAAAGTGTCCAATTTTTATTTGTGTTTTAAATGGATCTTTTATATTTACTGCGGATTTATTTAAAAAAATTTCAATTGAGGCAGAGGTCACTTTTATCAGAGTTTCATCGTATGAAGGCACTCAATCTACCGGTATTGTAAAAAGTATTGTAGGAATAAACGAATTGCTTGAAGGACGCACCGTTGTTTTGGTCGAAGATATTGTTGATACGGGCGATACGGCTGTTTATCTTATTGATGAAATTAAAAAACAAAATCCCGAAAAAATATATTTTGCCAGCCTTTTATTGAAACCAAAAGCTTTAAGACAAAAAATTAAAATTGATTATTTAGGCTTTGAAGTCCCGAATGATTTTTTAGTTGGTTATGGGCTTGACTATGATGGTCTTGGAAGGAATCTTCAGGATATTTATAAACTAATTTAATTGTATGATGAATATTGTACTTTTTGGCCCTCCCGGTGCGGGAAAGGGCACACAATCTGAAAAATTAATTGAAGCATTTCAGCTTGTTCATCTCTCTACCGGAGATATCCTTAGAAATGAAATTGCGAATAAAACAGTAGCAGGACTTGAAGCAAAAAAACTAATGGATCAGGGTATTTTAGTTCCTGATTCTGTTGTAATAAAAATGATTGAAGACCGAATTGACGCGAATAGGAATGCTAACGGGTTTATTTTTGATGGTTTCCCTCGAACTACAGCCCAGGCTAAGGCATTAGACGAAATGTTGCAAAGAAAAGGATCGTCAATAAATATGATGTTGGCATTGGAAGTTGAAGATCAGGAATTGATAAAAAGGTTGTTGAATCGAGGAAAAGAATCGGGACGGCCGGATGATCAGAATGAAACCGTTATCGGCCGGCGTATTGGAGAATATAATGCAAAGACGGCGCCTTTAAAAGATTATTATTTGGCACAAGGGAAATTTTTTAGTATCAATGGAATCGGAAGTATTGATGATATTTTTGGAAGACTTTGTCATGTTATAAAGGCCTAATTTTTTTTTCCCGATCTTTGCCCTTCACTTTTTTATTGCAGAGGAATGAATTCCAATTTTGTAGATTATGTAAAAATTTGTTGCCGCAGTGGAGCAGGAGGAGAAGGTTCTATTCACTTTCATCGTGATAAGAATACAGCCAAAGGTGGCCCGGATGGTGGTGATGGAGGCAGAGGCGGCCATATTATTTTAAGGGGTAACAAGCAGATGTGGACGCTGTTACATCTTAAATACCGCAAACATGTTCTTGCCGAGCCAGGTGATAAAGGATTAGGTGCATTAAAAACAGGCGCTGATGGAAAAGATGTCATATTAGATGTACCCATTGGAACAGTGGCGAAAGATTTTGAAAGCGGTGGAACATTGTTTGAAATAACCGAAGATGGCCAAAAAGTAATATTGGTTCCGGGAGGTAGAGGCGGAAAAGGCAATGACTATTTTAAATCATCAACCGTTCAAACCCCTCGATTTGCTCAACCCGGAGAACCCGGTAAAGAAGAGTGGAAGGTTCTTGAATTAAAACTTCTTGCAGATGTTGGTTTGGTCGGTTTTCCAAATGCAGGAAAATCAACCTTATTATCTGTTGTTAGTGCTGCTAAACCTGAAATTGCTGATTATCCTTTTACGACATTGGTACCTAATCTTGGAATTGTAGCATACCGTGAGGGCCGATCGTTCGTCATGGCTGATATTCCCGGAATCATCGAAGGTGCGCATTTAGGTAAAGGCTTAGGGCTTCGTTTCCTTAGACATATTGAAAGAAATTCGATTCTCCTTTTTATGATTCCATGCGATAGTAAAGACATAAAAAAAGAATATAATATCCTTATCAATGAATTGCTTCAATTTAATCCTGAATTGTTAGATAAATCTGCTGTATTAGCAATTACAAAAGCTGATATGCTCGATGAAGGATTAATTGCAGAAATGAAAAAGGAATTACCTGAAAAAATTTCTACAGTTTTTATTTCATCGATAACCGGTCAAGGAATTGATGAACTTAAAGATGTTTTATGGAAAGAGTTGAATAAACAAGAGTAGCATGCTTGAAAGTTTAAAAAATCTGGATGCGGAATTGTTATTATTTTTCAATCGACTCAACAATCCTTTTTTAGATTTTATTTTCTATTGGTTTAGCGATAAATGGTTTTGGATACCCTTTTATGCTTACTTGGCCTGGAAGGTTTTTAAGTTCGATAAATCAAATTTTTTATTTACTGTTTTTTTTATTGCTGCAGTCATCACAATCAGCGATCAGATATCATCTGCAATAATAAAAGAAAATGTAATGCGTTTGAGGCCTTGTCACGACCCTGCTTTAGCATCTCAGATACATTTGGTGAAAGATTATTGTGGTGGGCAATATGGGTTTGTTTCTTCGCATGCAGCAAATGTATTTGCCTTGGCTGCTTTTATTACCAGACTCTTTGAACGAAGAAATTTAACTCTACAAAAAATAATTTGGGTTTGGGCTGCTGTTGTTTCATTCAGTCGAATTTACCTTGGAGTCCATTTTCCCGGCGATGTAATTTGTGGGGCTTTATTAGGATTGATTGTGGGGAATAGCATAGAAATGATTTACGTCTTTCTTAATAAACGTATTCAAAGATCCAAAGTAAATCGAAAAACACAGGCTTGAATAAATTACTGAATAATACTTTAATTATTAAATAATAAATTGCATAATATAAACACCAGAAATGAAAAAATATTCAATCTTAATTCTTTTAGTGATACTTTCTTTTACTTCGAAAGCACAGCGTTCAAAAACAAATGTTGAAGGACCATTTCTTGTTTCATCTCCCGGACTCGTTGTCGGAATTGTCGTAGATCAAATGCGTTATGATTACCTGTATAGATTCTGGAATAAATTTTCCAATGATGGATTTAAACGATTGGTAAACGAAGGATTTGTTTTTTCAAATGCTAATTTTAATTACGTTCCGACTTATACGGCTCCGGGTCATGCTTGTATTTATACAGGAACAACTCCTTCCATTAATGGTATTATTAGTAATGATTGGTATAATCTATCCATTCGAAAAACCGCTTATTGTGTTGGAGATTCTACAGTGATGCCACTAGGAACAACTTCTATTTCCGGAAAAATGTCGCCAAGAAATATGTTTACAACAACAGTGACAGATGAATTAAGGTTAGCTACAAACATGTCCTCTAAAGTAATTGGTATTTCACTCAAAGACAGAGGGGCTATTCTGCCTGCAGGTCATACTGCTAATGCAGCCTATTGGCATGATCCGTATACTAACAATTGGGTGACAAGTACCTATTATATGAAAGAACTTCCTTCCTGGGTAAGTGATTTTAATAAAAGAAAAATGAGTGACAGCTTACTCAATTTCAAATGGACAACATTACTTCCTATTGATCAATATACAGAAAGCACGGCTGATGATAATGCTTATGAAGGATTGTTTGAAGGAGAACTGAAACCAATTTTTCCTCATGATTTACCTGCTTTGAAAGCTAAAGAAAGTGAACTAATTCGTGCAACACCTTTTGGAAATACGTTTACCAATGAATTTGCAATGCAAGCTATTCGCAGCGAGAATTTAGGAAAAGGAAAATCAACAGATTTTATTGCAATTAGTTTTTCATCTACCGATTATGTTGGCCATATGTATGGAACAAATGCTATAGAACTCGAAGATACTTACTTACGTCTTGATAGGGACATTGCAGCATTGTTAAATTTTCTCGATAAATGGACAGGAAATAATTATCTTTTATTTCTTACAGCTGATCACGGCGCTGCAAATAATCCTAAATATGCAACAGACCGTCATTTAAATGCAGGTAAATTTGAATCGGGTGCTTTTGTTGATACATTGAAAAAGTATATTAAAGATGTTTATGGAAGCGATTCACTAATTGCAAATGCAAGTGCTCATAATATTTATTTAAACAGAACATATATTGAATCAAAGAAATTAAATCTTGAAGAAATTCAAAATAAGTGTGCAGCTTTTGTTACAAAACTAAGTGGTGTTTCTGTGGCGATGACTGCAACAGAATTGTCTCGTGGACTTAACCGCACCGGAATATATTCACTAATGCAGAATGGATTTAATGTAAAGCGTTCTGCCGATGTGATGATTCAACTTCAGCCGGGTTGGGTCGATTGGTATTCAAAAACCGGAACATCACATGGAACCGGTTATAGTTATGATACACATGTTCCACTGATTTTTTTCGGTAAAAGAATTAAATCCGGTTCATTTGCAGAATCTGTCAGTATTTGTGATATAGCTCCGACTATATCAACATTATTGAATATTGAATTTCCAAATGGTAACAGTGGAAAGTCATTGACTCCTCTTTTCAAATAATGTAATCATTGCTTAAATCCAATTTAAAATTTTAAAACGTAATCTTTTAAATTAAATCGAATGCTAAATAAATTTTTAATTGTTTTTTTATTATCAATCGAATTAGCATTCGGGCAAAGTCAATTTATTACTAAACTTGATGGAAGTAGAATATCAATTTCTGATATTGATAAAAACATTGTACGATTAATGGAATCTGCCAATGTTCTGGGATTGAGTTTGTCAATTTTAAATAACAATCAAAAAGTTTATGCAAAAGCTTATGGCTTTAAAAATAAATTAAAAGATGAAATGCTGGATACGTCTACTGTTTTATATGCAGCCTCTTTCAGCAAAGCTGTTTTTGCATTTCTTACTTTAAAACTTATTCAGGAAAAGGTTATTGATTTAGACAAACCATTGTATCAATATTTAAGCAAACCATGGTCAGATTATGAATATTACTCCGAATTAAAAAATGATGACCGATGGAAATTGTTTACAGCACGAATGTGTTTAAGCCATACAACGGGACTTCCTAATTCCAGGTGGATAAATGTTACCACAGGAGAAACAGATACTATTGGTACAATGAAAATATATTTTACTCCCGGATCGAGATATGCTTATTCGGGTGAAGGATTAAAACTTTTACAATTGGTCGAAGAAGAGGTTACAAAAAAAACAATTGAAGATCTGGCAATTGATGAAATATTTAATCCCATTGGAATGATGAGGACAGGTTATATTTGGCATGAAAGATTTGATGATAACTATGCCATAGGCCATTTGGCCAGTGGAGAACTTAATCCAAAGAAAAAAAGAAAAATTCCTGTCGCTTCAGGTTCATTAGTTACAACTATATCTGACTATTCACGATTTATCGAATACGTAATGCAAAGGAAAGGATTGAATAAAGAATTGTTTGAAGAAATGTTCTCTCCACAAATTGAAATATTTTCAAAGTACCAATTTCCGACAATTACAAATGAAACAACAACAGAGAATAAAAAGATTCATTTATCTTACGGTTTAGGTTGGGGGCTTTTAAAATGTAAATATGGTAAGGCCTTTTTTAAAGAAGGACACGATGATGCATGGAGGAATTATAATATAAATTTTATAGATAAAGGAATTTCGATAATATTAATTTCAAATAGCCAAAACGGAGAATTAATTTTTAAGGAACTTCTGGAAAAATTAATTGGTGATACTTTTACACCGTTTGTTTGGGAACGTTTTGCACCGTAACATCCACATTCTATTGTAGGTTAAGAAGTGAATTATTTTGTTTAAAACTATGGTGATAACTTGAATATTCTAATAAAGTATTATATTGGCTACCGAATAATTTTGTAATAAGCCTTAATATATTCTTGTTAATCCTAACTATTTGAAAATTATATAATTATGTCCGATTTAAAGAATAAACATGAAATGGTAGTCGATATTATGACGCAGGTAGCAACCATTGCTACAAAGTTGGGTATCGTACATAATAACAATGAAGATGAAAGTTTAGATGGCAGACATTTAACTATCCGTGGAAATAAATTATTGTATTTCGGAAGTTGCGGATATTTAGGCCTGGAGCATGATGCCCGTTTAAAAGCCGGTGCTATTTCGGCTATTGAAAAATATGGAACGCAATTTTCTTCATCACGAGCTTATGTTTCATCTTCTTATTATCAGCAATCAGAAGAATTATTAAGCAAGATGTTTTTTAATAAACCTGTTTTGCTTTTGCAATCTTTAACAGTTGGTCATATTTCAAACATTCCGATACTTGTCGGAAATGATGATGCAGTGATAATGGATTCACAAGTTCATGATAGCGTACAAACGGCGGTACAGTTATTAAAAAACAGAGAAATCCATGTTGAGATAATCCGTCACAATAGATTGGATATGCTTGAAAGCAGAATCAAAGCATTAAAAGATGACTATAAAAAGATTTGGTATATGGCCGATGGAGTTTATTCTATGCAAGGCGATCTGGCTCCAATAAAAGAGTTATACAAACTGGCTGATCAGTATGAGCAATTGTATTTATACATTGATGATATACATGGTATGAGCTGGGCGGGTCCCAATGGTACAGGCTATGTAACTAGTCAGGGTGACTTTCATCCAAAACTTTTTCTTACTACCGGACTTACAAAAGCTTTTGGTACTTCGGGAGGAGTTTTAGTTTATCCTGAACAAAAAGTTTTTCAACTGGCAAAAAATACAAGCAAGTCGTTTATATTTTCAATTCAAATGCCGCCAATGATTCTTGGTGCCACTATTGAATCTGCAAAAATCCATCTTAGCAATGAGATATATACATTGCAGGAAGAACTATCGGATAAGATGCTTTATTTTAATATGACCGCTAAGAAACTGGGTTTGCCTTTAATAAGTGAATCAATATCTCCTATAGGATTTATCGGAGTAGGTAAACCGGATGTCGGTTACAATATGGTCAGGAGAATGATGAACCTTGGATATTATTTTAACCTGAGTGTTTTCCCAAGTGTCTCTTATAATAACACAGGATTACGTATACCAATTAACAGAATGCATACGTACGAAGACATCGAAAATATTTTAAAAGAAATTTCTACCCAATTACCACTGGCACTTGAAGATTCTCAATCAAGTATGTCGGAGATTTATAAGCATTTTAAGTTGGTAGCTTAGATAGTATCAAGTATCAGGTATCAAGTATCATGATGCAATCCTGAAACTTAATACCTGCTACTTGCTACTTGATACCATTATGGTTGCTCACATAGCTGCCAGAAATTATTCAGGATAGAAATAGCAGCAACAAAATTTTCGAAAGATATTGGTTTAACGATGTATCCGGCTACGTTGTAATTATAAGCCTCAAAGCGGTCTTTATCGTCGTTACTCGTAGTCATTACGAATACGCTTATTGTATGCAATTCTTTATCTGCTCTTAATTCTTTTAAAAATTCGAGGCCATTCATTTTTGGCATATTGATATCGAGTAAGATGATTCTTGGAATAGGATCAATTCGCTCAACTCCATTCGTACCTCTTAACATATCTAACCCTTCAACTCCATTATGTGCAATAGATAAGGGATTTGAAATATTGCTTTTCTTAAATGCCCGCTGAACATTCATACAATCAACTTCATCGTCATCTACAAGAAGAATATTTACCAGCTTATCCATTTTGGTTTATTATTATGTTTGATACGAATAATAATAGTAGTTGTTACTAAGTGGTATTCCATTTTAGACCCTGTTTTTGATTGAAGTACGAAAATCAAAAAAAATAATAATTAGGAATTATTGAAATGTTAATATTTTTTCAAATTCAAAATCATTGTTTAATGAAGTTAATTGCAGATTTGTAACAACCTAATCGGTTTTTGCAAAATAAACCAAGAACACTTTTTGTAATTTATATCAGAATCTTACAGTTCGGTATCTTAAGGATAGATTTCCCGTTTTATTGGCATTAAGGTAACTAACCAAATAAAATGAAAACATTATTCAGGAAATTGTCACGTCGTGAAATGTACGACAGAATTCCGGCAGACGATTTATTGTCGCGCCAGAGATTCGCACTTTTCCGTATCTTCTCATATACGAGTTTTATTGTTTGTCTGGGAATAGCCATTCAAATTTCAACAAGTTTCGAACGAACAAGTTTATTATCTATAGTAATGGTAATACTTTCATTCGTAGTGCTGATAAATTTCTTGTCAGTAAATAAAATTGAAAAACTTCCTACATCTTATGCCATAACGCTTATTGCCGGTTTCTTAGTCATTCATTTGCAGGCATACAGTTCGGGTGGTGTTGTAAATACAGGAACAATTTACATGTGTGTTGAAATCATGACAGCATTTATGTTGCTTGGACCGCGATCCGGAAAATGGTTTACATTTTTAGCCATTGGTGGAGTAATACTTTTGTATTTTTTATCGGAGTATACGACTATTACCAGTTATGCTTTACTAAAGAATGATCAGCATATAATAAACCAGGATGCTCTTACCACATTTATTTTTGCACTTTTTCTTGTAGCCGCTCAATCAAGTTATCTGAACAGCGGAAAGAATGTGATCATCGAACGTATTACACTTCAAAGAAATCAATTGGAAGTCAGTAACAGGAGATTGCAGGAGTATACGGCTTCATTAGAAAAGACAAACAAAGAACTCGATAAATTTGCTTCCATCGTTTCTCACGACCTCAAAGCTCCATTGAGAGCCATCGGTAACCTTACCGGCTGGATTGAAGAAGATGCCGGTGATACAATGAAAGGAGAGGTTAAAGCAAACTTCGAACTTATTAAACAACGTGTAAAGAGAATGGAAGATTTAATTAATGCCATTCTCGATTATTCAAAAGCAGATAGAGTTCAAAGCGATGAAATACGATTTGATGTGAAAGCATTAGTAGAAGATACCGTTGATTTTATAGGTATGCCGGATAATCTGAAATTGAATATATCCCCTGATTTACCGGTAATGGTATCAGATAAAATCCGCCTCTCCCAGGTTTTCAGTAATCTGATTGAAAACGGAATAAAATATAATGATAAAGAAGAAAAACAAATAGATATATTTTCTGAAGAGACTTCGGAAGGATGGATATTTTCAGTAAAAGATAATGGTCCCGGCATAGAAAAACAATACCATGAGAGGATATTTGTGATTTTTCAAACCTTAAACAGACGCGATTCTGTAGAGAGTACAGGCGTTGGTTTGGCCATTGTAAAGAAAATAATAGAAGACCAGGGTGGTAAGATTTGGGTGGAATCTACACATGGAAATGGGGCTCAGTTTAAATTTTTCTGGCCAAAAGTCAAGAAATACAAGGAACCCGGACTTATTGCAGCTACAATGATAGTGTAAGATATACCAACAGGTTAATAAATAGATGAACGTGCGCGCTGTATTATTGTTTATATAAATAAAACATGAAATGCGCAAAGAAAAAAACACAACCCATTCAAACGAAAAACGAGCGCCGGTCATGAAAGTGGTAGAACCCACTGTAGACCGCTCCCATCTCGAATTCGAAATCGAGCGGCACGTAAAAAGCATACGTGCACTCATTCAAAAACTACGACCCTTGGAAAGACAAAGGTATTACGACGGCTTGCTTTCACATTTACTATCGCAGCCTGTTAATTATCCATTCAGTAAAATGGACGCTAAAAAGAATTCAGGAGACTACAGCAATTTGTCTTCAACAGAACTCTCTTTGGTCAGAGAACTTTCATTGAAAATCGAAGAGCTTTACCGCCATTCGGAAAATGAAATGAATAATTAGCGATTTAGATAAGACTTATTAAAGCCTGTACGGAAAAGACTGTACAGGCTTTTTTTATGAATTTTTAATTTGTAGAAACTATCGATTGTATGTTTAATAAAGAATAATAGCATTAATTGGTTTTCGCTTTTTTTTTAGTAGTTCAGTATTTAATTCAATATTGGAATTATTTCTATTTTTTTCAAATTACAAATCCCAATACTATTTCATACATTCGCTTAATTCAAATTGCGAATGAAAAAACTGCTCGATAAACATTCTCTGCCGGTTCGTATTTTTCACTGGATAAATTTTCCTGTCATTTTTATTATGATATGGAGCGGTACACTTATTTATTGGGCCAATGGAGTTTATAAAATTACAGTAGCCAATCATGTGCTTTTTAAATTTTATCCTCCATCCGTTTATAAAGCATTAAACATTCCATACCGGCTCGCCGAAGGGATGTCGTGGCATTTTGTATTTATGTGGTTTTTCTTTTTTAATGGATTGATATATGTTATTTACCTTATTTTTTCAGGCGAGTGGCGTGAAATGATTCCTAAATTATCGTCATTTAAAGATGCTTGGTTTGTATTGTTACACGACTTACACATTCGAAAGAAAAAACCGGATCAGGGGAAATACAATGCCGCACAACGATTGGCTTATACAGGCATTGTTTTCATGGGCTTTGGTTCATTGCTAACAGGATTAGTCATTTATAAACCGGTTGAATTTTCATATTTAACGACCTTGCTCGGTGGATATGAAGCCGCACGGTTTCAGCATTTTTTGCTGACGATCGGATTTTTGTTATTTTTCGTAATTCACATTCTACAGGTAATACTCGCCGGTTGGAATAATTTTCGATCTGTTGTAACGGGTTGGGAAGTAAAAAAAGATGAATCAGTATCTGAAAAAGAAAAAGAAAATGGAAGATAAAATACGTACACCCGAAGATGAATTTAAAAAAATGGTTCGGAGAAAAACCATCCGTTCTTTTTCTGTTTTCTTTTTATTGATACTTGGCGCATTTGGAATTTACCGCTGGACGATTACGCAACCGAAAAAAGATAATGCCTATGCGCCATTGCGAAAAGTATTGGATGTAAATTCAAAAATCTTTGCCAGAGGCTATGATAATCCTTCTCTTGCCAAAGAGTTTCCAAAAAATATTGCAGCCCGAAGAGTTCGCGTAAATGGAAAGTATGGTTTAAAATCACCATTAGATTCGACCTTGTGGAGATTAAAAGTCGTTCGGTTTTCAAACTTAGCGCCATTGCCATCGGATACAATTGTAGTTACCATCGATGAAATCAGAAAGCTTCCCAAAACAGAAGTAGTTTTTAATTTTAAATGTATAGAGGGATGGAGCCAGATTACATGGTGGGGTGGAGTTCGGTTTTCAGATTTTGCAAAAAAGTATAGTATCAGCACCAGAGATAATACAATTCCTGATACTAAAAATAGTGCTGAAAAACTTGCCGGTTATTGCGGACTTATTACTCCTGATGGCGAATATTATGTTGGAATCGACATGCCAAGTATGATGCATCCTCAAACGATACTGTGCTATGAAATGAATGGACAACCTTTGCCGGAAAATCAAGGAGCACCATTACGATTAATTATTCCAGTGAAATATGGCATCAAACATATTAAACGTATTGGAACTATTTTCTTTTCTGACTCCAAACCTCCGGATTATTGGGCTCTAAAAGGCTATGATTATTTTGCCGGACTATAATTCTTTCTTTGCGAATCGTTGCGTAACGTCGCGCCCTTTGCTTTTAAAAACATCTCGTCCATTTATCATCATCAATGATTAAATGTTTCCGATGTTGGAGGTAAAAGAAAAATTGTTCCAACAACTTAATTTAAATCAGGTTTTGGAAACAACTCAAGTTCGGATTTTTAACGCTAAGGGCGCGAAGTTTCGCAACGTTTCGCGACGACTACTTCTTCGACTCGTCCTAAAAAAGTTTACAGTTTATAATTGTTAGTAAAAGCGGAATTTTTAATATTTACCAAAATAAATTTCATTTGCCTGAAAATTTTTGATAAAATAAATCGATTGAATGTTGCGGTGCAATCTACATTTTCTATCTTTCACACTTCAAATGAAAACAAAAACATGATGATTATGAAAAACTTTTTTTCCCTTTTAGTTGGATTAATGCTTATAATTCCTGTTTTAGCTCAGGATGATCTGGCTGTTCCATTACCAAAAGATAGCAAAACGATAACAGGAATATTACCAAATGGCATCCATTATTACATAAGACGGAATGCAAAACCCGAGAAACGAGCCGAACTCAGATTGGCAGTGAATGCAGGCTCCACGTCTGAAAATGACGACCAGCAAGGCCTTGCGCATTTGGTCGAGCACATGGCCTTTAACGGAACTAAAAATTTTAAAAAGAATGAATTAATTGATTATCTCGAATCAGTAGGCACAAAGTTCGGTGCTCATTTAAATGCTTATACAAGTTTCGATGAAACAGTGTATATGATTCAATTGCCTACCGATACTCCTTCAATTATTGATAAAGGGTTACAGATCCTTGAAGACTGGGCGCACAATCTTTCGTTTGATTCATTGGAGATTGAAAAAGAGAGAGGTGTTGTGGTAGAAGAATGGAGAATTGGTCAGGGCGCTAATGAGCGCATGCGTCGTCAATACTGGCCATTGTTATTTAAATATTCCCGTTATGCAGATAGGTTGCCAATAGGTAAAAAAGAAATTATTGAGAAAAGTTCTCAAACAACATTAAAAAACTTTTATAAGGATTGGTATCGCCCTGATCTAATGGCTGTAGTGGCTGTTGGAGATTTTGATCCTAAAGTTATGGAAGCAAAAATTAAAAAACAATTTTCATCCATACCTGTTAAAGCCAATGCACGTCCTCTTCAGGTTTATAATGTAGCTGATAACAGGGATGTAATCATTGCCAAAGCTACCGATAAAGAAGCACGTTATGCAGATGTGGAAATTATTTATAAGCAACCTGTCGAAAAACAAGTTACAGTTGGTGATTATCGCCGGGGAATTGCTCAGCAACTTTTTTCTGCAATGATGAATGCACGTACTACTGAAATCGAGCGTTTAGCCGATGCGCCTTTCCTCAATTCATCCAGCGGTTATGGAAGTCTTGTAAGGAATGCTTATTCTTATTCATGTTCTGCAATTTGCCGTGAAGACGGAATAGAGCGGGCACTTGCAACCCTTGCAACAGAGAATGAGCGTGTACGACGTTTTGGTTTTACTGCAGGAGAACTTGAAAGACAAAAAAACGAAATGATGCGTG
Organism: Bacteroidota bacterium; assembly: GCA_031417555.1. Lineage (GTDB taxonomy): Bacteria > Bacteroidota > Bacteroidia > AKYH767-A > 2013-40CM-41-45 > JADKIH01. Next base: position 19,609 of record JANOVV010000031.1, on the reverse strand, counting down.
GAATGGAAATGGCTTTTTCTGAAAGAGAAAAAACCGAATCCCGAAGTCTTGCCAGAGAATATGTTAGTAATTTTCTAACGGAAGAACCAATGCCGGGAATTGAATTCGAATATAATTTAATGAAAAAATATATTGATGGAATTACACTCGAAGAAATAAATTCATTTGGGAATAGATGGATAACTCAAGGTAATAATTGTGTAGTTCTTATTACCGCTCCGGATAAAGAAAGTACTAAAATGCCTTCTGATGAAACTATTAAAAGTATACTTAACTCCGTTAATACATTAAAACTGGAAGTATATAATGATAAAGTGATTGATAAACCATTGCTTGAAAATATTCCTTCGAGTTCCAAAATTACTTTTACAAAACGGACAGAAGAATTTAATATCACAGAAATAACACTTGAGAATGGTGTAAAAGTATTTTTTAAGCCGACTGATTTTAAAAATGATGAAATTATATTTAGTTCTTATTCCTGGGGAGGTTGGTCTGTTTATCCGGATAAAGATTTTCTTTCTGCGGCTTCTTCAGATGAAATTATTGACGAATCTGGTGTTGGTGAGTTTGATGCAAATGCGCTTGACAAAAAACTAAGTGGAAAAATTGTAGCGTGTTCACCGTATGTGAGTGAATTGCAACAGGGTTTTAGCGGCAGATGTTCGCCTAAGGATTTAGAAACTTTAATGCAATTAATATATTCTTATACTGTAAATCCGCGTAAGGATCCGATTGCTTTTACTTCATGGATCGAAAAACGGAAGTCGATATTAAAAAATAAAAATGCTGATCCACAGTCCGTTTTTTCTGATACGGTTGCTTATGCTATGAGTTCTTATAATTTTCATTCCCGTCCGGTTACGGTTGACAGATTAAATGAAATTGATCTTGACCGTGCTTTTGAAATTTATAAAGAGAGATTTAAAAATTCATCTAATTCTGTTTTCTTTTTTGTGGGGAATTTTAATGTGGATACTCTAAAGAATTTAGTTCAAAAATATTTAGGCGGTTTACCTTCTGTTAAAGAGAGAAGCATATGGAAAGATATCGGTGATTCGCCACCTCGTGGAATTGTGGAAAAGACGGTTAAGATGGGACAGGAGCCCAAAAGCAATGTCATACTTCGTTGGAATATGCCTTTTGAGTATAATCGAAAAAATAGGAATGAAGTAAATGCTCTGAATAAACTAGTGAGTATTCGTTTGCGTGAAGTTTTGCGTGAAGAAAAAAGTGGAGTTTATGGAGTAGGATTTAATTCCATTCCTCAACATTTTCCTGAACAAAATCTTGAGCAGGTAATTAGTTTTTCTTGCAGTCCCGATAATGTTGATATGCTTATTAAAGCGGCTCTCGATGTAATCAGCGAAGTAAAAGAAAAGGGTTGTGATGAAAAAAATCTGGTTAAAATTAAAGAGACAGCTATTCGCGAGAGGGAAACTTATGTAAAAGAGAATAACTTTTGGCTTAATACGATGAGTTCTAATTACCAGAATGGCGAGGATATTCTTGATTTATTGCATTTTAAAGAGTGGGTAGAAACCCTAAAAATAGCTGATTTTCAAATATTTGCGAATAAATATTTAAAAACCGATAATTATGCTAAGTTTGTATTATTGCCGGCGAAGTAATAGTTTTCATTGTATTTGATATACTAATTAAAGAAATTGCTTTATGAAAATAAATTTCAAACAGCAATTTAATTTCATTTAATAGAAAATGAAAAAAGTTTTATTTATTTCTGTACTTGCTATAATTCTTTTGCAATCATGCGGAATGATATTATTTTTTCAAATTCAACGGAATGTAATTCAGAATAAAATGCAATTTTCTATCGAGAATTCTGAAAGTAAATTTGAATATCTAAATTTTTCTTTGAGCAATTTCAATGACTGTAAAATTAACAGTCATGAAATTTTGTATAATGGGATTATGTATGATATTAAATCCAAAAAAATTTCCGGGGATAATGTTTTATTAAAAGTATTGGCTGATAGTGCTGAGTCAGGTCTTATACAAAAAATTAAAAATTATTTCGGAATAGATAATAAACACGACAGTGGAATTCCCGAAAAAATTACCAAATTATTTTCATTAATTTATATAATTCCCTCAATAAACTTTACAGTTTTATTAAACAATGTAAATCAAAATTTATTTTTTTCATTTTCTGAAAGTATAGTAAATAATTTTTCAGATATATTAATTCCTCCTCCAAAGGAGATTTAGTTAATATATTTCGAAGACTTTTGTCTTCATTCCAGACTTTACATATTAATAAACTTGAATTCTTATTCAGATAATACCTTCTAGGTTTATCTGATATGTTTTTTTAAGAATTCTTAAACAAAATCAAAAAATGAAAATTTTACGATATGCTTTTATAGCAGCAATTCTTCTATATAGTCAATTATTATATTCGCAAGAATCAATTCCGGACAGCATGCAATTAAAAGGAATTAATCTGAATGAAGTAATTATTTCAGTAAATAAAACTGAAGAAATCAAAAGAAATGTAGCACAACAAATTCAAATATTGTCAGCTGCTCAGATTGCTAATTCACAGTCGCAATCAACTGCAGACTTACTGGCAAATTCAGGTACGTTGAGTGTCCAAAAAAGTCAATCAGGCGGCGGAAGTCCTGCAATTCGCGGTTTTGAAGCAAACAGAATTTTATTGGTTATTGACGGAGTTAGAATGAATAATCTTATTTACAGGGCAGGGCATCTTCAGAATATTGTTACTCTCGATAATTCTATATTGGACAGGGTAGAGGTCTTATTTGGTCCTTCTTCGACAGTATATGGCAGTGATGCATTGGGAGGAGTTATTCACTTATATACTAAACGTCCTTCTTTTTCAGTTGATGGTAAAGAAAGTAGTATTAAGGCAAATGCTTTTGTCAGATATGGAAGTGTCAATAATGAATTGGCAAGCCATGTAGATTTCAATATTGGTTGTAATAATTTCGCTTCATTAACTTCAATTTCATATTCAAAGTTTGATGATCTCAAAGGAGGGAAATCTAAAAATCCATTTTATAAAACATCTTACGGTGAGCGACCGTTTTATGTGGAGAGAATAAATGGAAAGGATTCATTGATAAAAAATAAGAATAATTTTTTGCAGGTTCAAAGCGGTTACTCGCAATATGATTTAATGCAAAAATTTTCCTTCAAACAAAATGATAATGTAGTACACAATTTAAATCTTCAATATTCAAATTCATCTGATGTGCCTCGATATGACAGGTTAACAGATCCTTCGGGAAATGGTTTAAAATATGCTGAATGGTATTACGGTCCTCAAAAAAGATTACTAACAGCATATGATTTAAATATAAGTATGCCAGGTTCATTTTTTCAGAATTTACATGCTGGAATTAATTATCAGAATATAGAAGAGAGCAGAAATACACGCAGGTTTGGAAAAAACAATCTTCAGCGTCGGATTGAAAAGGTAAATGTAATAGGTGCTAATGTGGACTTGCAGAGAATTTCAGGTAAACATTCTGTAAGGTTAGGAGTGGATGCACAATACAATACATTAAAGTCAAAAGCGAATGAAGAAGATATTGAAACAGGAATAGAAAAAAAACTTGATACACGTTATCCGGATGGTGATAATACAATGACCCTATCAGCAGCTTATTTTTCGCATACGTGGAAAATAAACGATCATTTTATTTTTACTGATGGATTAAGACTTGGATTAATAAATCTGCACTCGACATTTGTGGATAATTCTTTTTTCAATCTTCCATACACAAAAGCTGAACAAAGTAATCTGGTATATTCTGGTAGTGTCGGCTTGATTCATAATCCTTCGGAAGATTTAAAACTTTCGTTGCTTCTCTCGACGGGTTTTCGGGCACCGAATGTTGACGATTTGAGTAAAATATTTGAATCTTCACCTGGAGCTATCATTGTTCCAAACTCTGATTTGAAACCGGAAAAAACCATCAATTCGGAAATTGGCATTACAAAAGTTTTTAATAATAAAACAAGCTGGGAAAATGCTTTTTATTATTCCAGATTTATTGATGCAATTGTTACTGACAAATTTAAATTTAATGGTCAGGATTCCATCCTTTATGATGGTACTTTAAGTGGTGTTTTTGCTAATCAGAATAAACAAAAAGCTTACCTCTATGGATTTTCTTCAAACTTTAGGTCGCAAATGTCTGATAAAATAGAATTATTATTTGGGATGAATTATACTTATGGCAGAATTAAAACTGATAGTAGCGATTATCCGCTTGATCATATCCCTCCATTCCTGATGCATTTACAATTGTCATATACGGTCGATAAATTTTCTTCTGATTTAATTATAAATTACAATGGTTGGAAAAGACTTAAGAATTATTATTTAAGTGGCGAAGACAATGAACAATATGCTACACCGGAAGGTATGCCTGCCTGGTTTACTTTAAATTTACGGGCATCTTACAAAGTACATAAGCTAATTACCCTTCAAGCCGGAATTGATAATATTTTGGATACGCAATACCGAACGTTTGCAAGCGGAATAAATGCACCTGGAAGAAATATTTTTGCAGCTGTGAGGTTTCATTACTAAAGAATCAAGAGTCAGGAATTAAGTATCGGGTATCAAGTATCGGCTAATGTTTTATACCCGATACTCGATACTTGATTCTAGCCCTCATTCACCAATAAACCTGCATATGCTCTCGAACTCTTCCGGCTCGAACCAGTGGATTTCTTTATCTCTTCGAAACCAGGTCATTTGACGTTTGGCATAATTGCGAGTATTTTGTTTAATGGTTTCAATAGCCTCATCGAGAGAAATTTTATTATCTAAATAGTCTATGATTTCTTTATATCCGACAGTTTGAAGAGCATTTGCATTGCGGTATAGAAGGAGGGTTTGTACTTCCTTAACCAGCCCGTTTTTTATCATTGCATCGACCCGCAGATTGATTCGATTATATAATTCGGCCCGATCGACAAGTAAGCCTATTTTTCTGGTGATGAAGTCTCTTTCTTTGCTAATATTTTTTCGGAACGAAGAATATTTACATCCAGTTATAATTGAAACTTCCAATGCTCGAATTAAACGATGTGGATTATTTAAATCCGTTTGAGAATAATATTCCGGGTCAGTTTCCAGTAATTTTTTTTGGAGAGCTTCAATGCCTTCTGTTTTATAAATTCTATTCAACTCTTCCCGAACAGAAATTTCTGTTTCCGGAAGATCATCAATTCCATTACAGAGAGCATCAATATACAATCCACTTCCGCCTGTTAAAAATAAAATATCATAATTATCGAAAAGCAGACTTGTTTTTTTTAATGCATCTTCTTCAAATCTTCCAACATTATATTTCTCGTCAATTTCCAGTGAATTAATAAAATGATGGGTGACTTTTTCTAATTCCTCTTTAGAAGGTTTAGCGGTACCAATATCCATCTTTCGGTAAAACTGTCGGGAGTCGGCACTTAATATTTCACTTTGATAGTGAAGTGCAAGTCGTATAGAAAGCGAAGTTTTCCCTGATGCAGTAGGACCTGTAATGACAACGAGCTTTTTCAACGATTTCAATTAACAATTAACGAATAACCACATCCCTGCTAAAAGTCGTCTTTTTCCTGGGCGCCATCATCATCAATAGCATCTTCATCGGCTGTTTCAAAATCATCGTCAGTACTTTCAATATCTGCTTTAATGAATGATTCTTTCTCTTCGCCTTCGGGCAATTCAGTTGCATCGACTAATAATTCATCTCCATCGTCAACTTCTTCGGTTTCGTCTTCAATGGCAAGATCGAATTCTTCCTCCGGAACCGGGAGTGCAGCAATATTAGTTGTATTGTATTGTTTTGGTGCTTCGCCGGTGGATTTAATGCATCTTGGATATGTTATTCCTCCTTCTTCTTCACGATTAATTTTAACTAATTCAATGCGAAAAGTCCAATGAGAAGTGGTATCGAAAAGGTAATAAATTTTTTGGTGCGGATCTATAATGAAATCGCATAGTCTTGAATTTTTTATAGGGCTGGCAGTTTCAGTATCATCATTGCGGATTACGCGTGTTGTAATTTCTTTCCCTTTTTTCCAATTATCATCACTTAGAAAAAAAGAAGTTTCTTTTGAAGCATCGAAACCGATTGCATTTTGAATAGCGTAATGCAATTCTTCAAAAGTTTGTGTTGAACGAATTTCAATATCACGAGTTACATCATCAAAATCTTCAAAAGTTACACGAAAACGATAAGTTGCCATAGTTGTAGTTAATTCTTGTTTTTCTCAAAAGTAAAAAGAAATTTCTTTATTATGCATATGATAAAAAAATTAAACGGTTCGGTTAATTGTAGTTTTTTGAACGAGTCCCAGACCGATTCCTACTTTCAGCATGAAATTATAAGCCTGATCAAAATCATTATTAATTTCGCCTTCCAGAATTGCTTCCCGGATTGCATTTTTGATTTGTCCGACTTCCTTCCCCGGTCCAAGGCCAAAGGTGGTCATAATATCTTCGCCGGTAACAGGAGGTTGCCAGTTTCGGATTTTATCTTTTTGTTCTACTTCTTTAAGTTTTTCCTGAACAATATTAAAATTATCTTTATACTTTCGGATCTTATATTCATTTTTCGTGGTAATATCAGCGTGACAAAGTATCATTAAAAAATCTATATCATCGCCGGCATCAAAGAGCAAACGTCGTATAGCCGAATCAGTAACAAATTCTTTGGCAAGGACAATGGGTCTCAAATGAAGTTGAACCATTTTTTCAACAAATTTCATTTTTTCATTTAACGGTAATTTAAATTTTCTGAAAATATGTTTAACCATGCGGGCTCCTTTATCTTCATGGCCGTGAAAGGTCCAGCCTTGACCTTCTTCAAATCTTTTTGTAGCGGGTTTAGCAATATCATGCAAAAGAGCGGCCCAACGAAGCCAAAGGTCGTTCGAGTTTTTAGCAACATTGTCTAGTACTTCTAACGTATGATAAAAATTATCTTTATGACCTTTTCCATTTATATATTCTACACCATGTAAAAGACAGAGTTGAGGAAAAATTATTTGCAATAGCCCTGTTTTAAAAAGTAAGTCGAAACCGATTGAAGGTTTATCAGATAAAATGATTTTATTAAGTTCTTCGGTTATACGTTCTGCAGAAACAATACTTATTCGATGTGCATTTTTATTTATTGCTTTGAGTGCGGTTTTATCAATAGTAAAATGTAATTGAGATGCAAATCGTATAGCTCGCATCATTCGAAGAGGATCATCCGAAAAAGTGATATCCGGATCGAGAGGAGTGCGTAATAATTTATCGTTTAGATCCTGAACACCGTTAAAAGGATCTACTAACTCTCCGAAATTATTTTTCGTAAGATGAATGGCCATTGCATTGATCGTAAAGTCTCTTCTTTTTTGATCATCTTCTAATGTACCTGTTTCAACAATTGGTTTTCGGGAATCGCTTCGGTAGGATTCTTTTCTGGCACCAACAAATTCAATTTCGAGCTCATCATATTTAATCATGGCAGTACCGAAATTTTTAAAAATATTTACACTTATTTTTAGCCGGTGTCCGATTTTTTGGGCGAGTTCAATACCGCTACCAATTACAACAATATCGATATCCTTAGAAATACGCTTCAAAAAAATATCTCTTACATATCCTCCGACAACGAATGCATCGCTTTTCAGGGCCTCTGCTTCTTCGGCGATAATTGAAAAAATAATATGTTGAAGATGTTTTCTCATTTTAGGAGCTGCAAGTTACTACATCATTGTCGAATAAACTTAATTTGACCATCCGTTTTAAGACTGATAATAGTAGATGGTTTTGCGATAATCTTTTCTGTTTGGCGCCAGTTAACTACATAATCAACTTTTTTAATAATTAGATCGTCAATTTCATCAAAAGATGAAGGAGCTTTTTCTCCGCTGATATTTGCAGAGGTTGAAATTAAAGGTTTTCTTAATGCACCAATAAGGTATTGACAAAATTCATCTTTTGTAATTCGTATGGCAATGCTTCCATCAGCAGAAATTAGCTCGGGCGGAAGATTTTTTGCGCCATCATAAATAATTGTAATTGGTTTTTCAGAGTATTCAATTAAAGTCCAGGCCTGATCCGGTATTTCTTTCACATAAGAAGCCAGTCTCGATTCATTGTCGAGCAGAAGTATGAAATTTTTTTCTAAGGTCCTTTGTTTTATGGCGTATATTTTTTTTACTGCTTCAGCATTGGTTGCATCACATCCGATACCCCAGATAGTATCAGTCGGGTAAAGAATAGTTCCGCCATTTTTCAAAACGGCAGTAGCTTTTTTTACTTCATTTAAGTATTCTTTCATAGTGAAATTGCTTCTTCGATATTAATTGAATGAGCGCATTTAAAATGAGTAAGCGGACATTCTTTATAGCCATGAAGACCACACGGACGACAATTCAATTTTATTTTAGTTTCAATAATTTTGGATTTGTCGGATAAAGGTCCAAATCCAAAATCAGGGACAGTCGAACAATATACAACAGTAACAGGAGCATTCATTGCACCTGCCAGATGAAGAGGAGCGGAGTCGTTTACATAATTCATTTCAGCATTTTTCATTAGTGCTGCAGATTCAAGAAAAGAAAGAGAACCACAAAGATTTATAATATTTTTTTCTTCAGATTTAAGTCGTATGATTTCTGCCAGATTAAATTCATCATTGGAGCCAAGAAGGTAACATTGTATACCGGGAAATCGAATATTGTAATTTTTAATGAGTTCAATCCATTTGTAAGCAGGCAGAGTTTTAGTAAACCAGGCAGATACAGGTGCAATAGTAATAAATGGATAATTTTTATACTTCTCAACCGTGTTGAATTCAATTGCCGAGGGATATAAACGAGGACGTGACGCCTTACCTTTCGTATATTTTTCAATCATAACCTGATTTCTGTCGATTTCATGCAAACCATTTTTTACTTCGTGCTTTATTTGTTTTGTAAAAAGAAAAGATAATGGATTTTTATTGAAACCTATTTTATCTTTAGCTAAAGAGAAAGCCGTCAGAATGCCTGTGCTTGCATACCGTTGAAGATTAACAATTACATCATATTTTCTTTTACGAATTTCTTTCAGGATTTTAAAAAGATTGTTGTATTTATTTTTCTTTTTATCCCATATCAATATTTCTCTTACGTAAGGATGATTAGAAAAAAGAGATTCATTTCCTTTTCTTACTAATACATCAATTTTGTATTCAGGATTTGTTTCATGAAGTTTTTCTGTAAGCGATGTAAGTAAAATAGCATCACCGGTGAAAGCAGTTTGAATAATCAGAAAAGATTGGCTCATAGATTAAGCAGAAATATTGTATTCGCGCAAAGCATCATTCAATGAAGTTTTTTTATCGGTACTATCTTTTCTCTTTCCAATGATCAAAGCACAAGGAACCTGGAATTCGCCTGCCGGAAATTTTTTTGGATAAGAGCCGGGGATAACAACAGATTTTGCCGGGATTATTCCTTTGAATTCGACAGGACTGCTTCCGCTTACATCAATGATCTTTGTAGACATTGTCAATACTACATTGGCACCCAAAACAGCTTCATTTTCGACCATTACACCTTCAACTACAATACAACGGGAGCCAATGAAACAATTGTCCCCGATTATTACCGGAGCAGCCTGAACCGGTTCTAGAACACCGCCTATACCAACGCCTCCGCTCAAATGAACATTTTTACCTATTTGTGCACATGAGCCAACAGTAGCCCAGGTATCGATCATTGTTCCTGAGTCGACATAAGCACCAATATTAACAAAAGAAGGCATCATAATAACCCCTTTGGCGATATAGCTTCCGTAACGCGCAATACCATGAGGAACAACACGAACGCCCAATTTTTCGTAATTTTTTTTAAGTTTCATCTTATCATAAAATTCCATTGGGCCGGCAAATGAAGTCTCCATTGGTTGAATAGGGAAATATAGAATGACAGCTTTTTTAACCCATTCATTCACTTGCCAGTCATTATTGAGAGGTTCAGCAACTCTTAACTCCCCTCGATCCAGTAGTTCGATGATTTCACGAATGCATTCACGTGTTTTTTCTTCTTTGAGCAATTCGCGGTTAAGCCATGCTTTTTCAATAATTTCCTTCATATTGTGGGTATCAGACGACAAAGAAAAACTACAGTCTTTAAACTTCAAATTAAACTTCAATTATATTTGCAGGGTGACAAGAATAATGGCAATAGATTATGGTACAAAAAGGATCGGTTTAGCAGTTACTGATCCGGGCAGGATCATAGCAACAGCGCTGGATACAGTACATTCGAGTAAGGTGATAGAATACCTGAAAAAATATCTTGAAAAAGAGGAGGTAGAATTTTTTGTTGTGGGCGAACCCAGGCAAATGGATAATTCACCGTCTTCCATTACTCCACACGTTGAGGATTTTATCAGAAAGCTGAAAACAGCCTTTCCTGACATTCCAGTAAAAAGGATTGATGAACGTTTTACTTCAAAAATTGCGACTCAATCTTTGCTGTTAAATGGATTAAAAAAGTCTGATAGGAGGAACAAAGCCCTTGTAGATCAGAGAAGTGCAGTTATCATCCTGCAATCGTATATGGAAATGAATAAAAGTTAATTATACAATGATATTACCGATTTACGCATTTGGGGATCCCGTTTTAAAAAAACGTGCAACTGAAATAGATAAAAAGTATCCCGCTTTGCAAGAACTTATAAAAAACATGTTTGATACCATGTATGAAAGCAATGGTGTCGGACTTGCTGCGCCGCAGATAGGACTTTCAATACGACTTTTTATTGTTGATGGAAATCCTTTTGAGGAAGAAGAAGTAAAGGACTTTAAGCAGGTTTTTATTAATCCTATAATTAAAGAAGAAAACGGAGATCCCTGGAAATTTAATGAAGGATGTTTAAGTATTCCCGGAATTCGGGAAGATATTGCGAGGAAAGATGAAATTCTTATTCAATATTATGATGAAAACTGGGAATTGCATAAAAAGAAATACCATGGACTAGCGGCAAGGATAGTGCAGCATGAATATGATCATATTGAAGGAGTACTTTTTACAGACCGCATTTCTCCTTTTAGAAGAAGACTTTTGAAAAATAAATTATTAGATATTAAAAATGGAATTGTAGATGTTAAATATAAAATGAAATTCCCTGCTAAGGTTAAATAGATAAAATTTGAATCCTGACTTAAAAGAAAAATTAAAAATATGAATTATAATAAACTATTTACGAGTAAGAAATTGATATTATTTGTACTTACTGTTTTCATTTTTGTTTCGTGCGAATCTGCAAAAGATAAACTTGCCAAAGAGATTAAATTGGGAGAGACAAAATTATTCAGTGATTCTGTTAAAGCATTGAATATAGATGAATCGAATACGGTTTTTAATAATTACCTTGTTTTTGCCGATACATATAAGGAAGATACTTTATCGGCAAATTACTTGTTTAAGGCGGCAGATTTAGCAAATGGTTTAAACAGGCCTAAAGAATCTATTGCTATTTTTGAAAGGTTAAGAATGACTTTTCCTGATTACAGGAAAGCGGCATCAGCATTATTTATGCAGGCATTTATTTATGAGACTTCAATAAAGGATAAGGAAAAAGCAAAAGAAAAATATAAAGAATTTATTCAAAAATATCCTGAACATAAACTTACAGCTTCGGCACAGGCTTCATTGGATCAATTAAATGCTAATTTATCGGATGAGGATTTGATAAAATCTTTTGAAGCAAAGAATAAATAAATTTGAGGAATAGAAAAATAAATTAATAGTACTTTAAGTTAATTCTCAGATAAAAATTTATTGTTCAAATTCATCGCGTAAACTTTTTTCGAGTTCTTCTACAGAAATATTAACCTTAATCTGACCTTCACGGGAAACAGAAATTTCACCGGTTTCTTCAGAAACTACAATTGCTAAAGCGTCGCTTTGTTCTGTAATTCCAATTGCAGCTCGGTGTCGCATGCCAAGATGAGCGGGTAATTCGACATTTTCTGTGACAGGTAAAACACATCTGGCAGCTTTTATTTTATTGTTTACGATAATGATGGCACCGTCATGCATAGGAGAATTTTTAAAAAAAATACTTTCGATCAGGCGCTGGGAAATTTCGGCATCCATTGTATCTCCTGTATTTGCAAAATATTTTAACTGTGATGATTTTGCAAGAACAATAATGGCTCCGGTACGATCCTTCGACATTTGACGGCAAGCTTTTACAATGGCAGAAATATCCAATGGAGGATTTTTTTGAAATTGCCAGTTCCATGGAAGAATTTGTTTCGTGAAAGTGTTTTTAGCTAAAATGTTATTAGTTCCGAGAACAAGAAGAAAACGCCTGACTTCCTGCTGAAAGACAATAATAAGAGCGATAAACCCAAGGCTGATAAATTGTCCGAGAATTGTCCCCAATAATTCCATATTCAGAATCTTAACACAGATCCAATACAAAGCATAAACAGTTAGAAGGCCAATAAAAATATTAATAGCAACACCACCACGGAGAAGATTATATAATCGGAATAATAAAAAAGTAACAATAAAAATGTCAATAACATCAATAAGCCGAATTGTAAGAAAACCAATATGAAAAAGATCAAACATGAAAGATGGCTTAGTTTTTAGTTTTGGATGATTAATTTTACAGAGTTGAAAATTAGTAATAATATCCTTGAGACTTGTCTTAGAAATAAGAATTATATACTATTTTATTAATAAGGACTGTTATTTTCATTTGCTTTTTTGATAAGCAATTACCAGTTTATTGGCTTCCATTGCTTCAGCAACATCATGAACCCTTAAAATAGAAGCGCCATTTAATAAAGCAATTGTATTCAAAGCAGTCGTTCCATTCAAAGCTTCAGCCGGAGTAATATTAAGTGTTTTTGTTATCATTGATTTTCGGCTGACACCGGCAAGGATAGGGCAATCGAGTATTTGAAAAAGAGAAAGATTTTTCAATAGTGAAAAATTATTTTCAATGGTTTTTCCGAAACCAAATCCGGGATCGATAATAATATCGTTTAGTCCCATCATTTTCAAATGCGATACTTTATTAATGAAATAATTTAATACTTCTGAAACAACATTTTCATACTGCGGGTTTTCTTGCATATTTTCCGGACTGCCCTTCATATGCATTAGTATATAGGGCACCTGACGTTGTAATACAAATGAAAACATTCCTTTATCGAATTCTCCGGCAGAAATATCATTGATTATTGATGCTCCTTCTTCAACAGCATTTTTGGCGACATCGGAATGGAATGTATCGATAGAAATAATGGCGTCCGGAAAATGTTTCTTTATGGAAATTAAAGAAGGGCCAATACGTTTCCATTCTTCGGTTGAATTAATTGATTTTGCTCCGGGTCGGGTTGATTGTCCACCAATATCTAATATTAGTGCACCTTCTATTAACATGGATTCCGCCAAACGTAAAGCCGAATCCACTCCTGTTATTTGTCCACCGTCATAAAAAGAATCAGGGGTAATATTTAAAATACCCATTATTACCGGTGTTGATAAATCTAATAATTTGCCTTTACAGTTTAAGGATTTCTTCATGTGAATAAACGTATCTTCGCAAGCAATAAAATTCAAAATCTTTTGCAAATAAAGCACAAAAAATTTATCCTGTTGAAAAAATGAAATCAACGGTTGAAACTGCACAAATTATGGCAGAAACTACATCAGCACAATACGACCAAATAGTCGAAAGAGGGAAAGAGATTTTTCTTAAAAAGATGAAAGACTATGGAACAGCATGGCGAATTCTGCGTGTTAGTTCGTTAACTGATCAGATTTATATTAAGGCTCAAAGAATCCGGAACATCGAAGAAAAAGGAGTTCAATTAGTCGATGAGGGAATTGAAGGAGAATTTCTTGGCATAATTAATTATTGTATCATAGCTTTAATACAATTGGAAAAGGGGAGTACATCGGAAGTTGAAATGAATAAAGATGAAGTTATTCATCATTACGATTTTCATGCGCAAAAAGCAAAAAGTTTGATGGAAAATAAGAATCATGATTATGGTGAAGCGTGGCGTGAGATGCGTACAAGTTCAATGACAGATTTAATCTTAATGAAATTGTTGCGTATAAAACAAATCGAAGGGAATGATGGTAAAACTTTAATTAGCGAAGGAGTAGATGCGAATTATTATGATATTATAAATTATTCTGTTTTTGCTTTGATAAAAATGAAAGAAGGGGAAATTTAGAAAGAGAGTCAAAGAATCAAGAGCCAAAAATCAGGAGTTTTGATTTATTAAATATTAATTGTTAAACAAATTACAAATAAATGAGAATACTAGCGCAGGTTTCGAGAATTTTTGTCGGGGTTTTGTTTATTATTTCCGGTTTTATCAAGGCGAATGATCCACTTGGATTTTCTTATAAGCTTGATGAATATTTTGGTGTATTTCATATGCCCTGGCTTTCTCACATATCATTAATTCTGGCAATATTAATTTGCGCTTTTGAAATCGGCTTGGGTTTTGCGCTTTTACTTGGTGCAAAAATGCAATTCACGGCGTGGTCATTATTATTGATGATTATCTTTTTTACATTTCTCACATTTTGGTCATGGAAGTTTGATGTAGTTAAAGATTGCGGCTGTTTTGGCGACGCTCTTCACCTGAAACCATTTGAATCATTCATGAAGGATGTTGTTTTGTTTATTTTCATATTCTTCATTTTTATAAATAGAAATAATATCAAACCACTTTTTGGTGAAGGAGCTTCTACATGGCTTTCTTACCTGGGATTTATAGGGTCTTTTTTATTTTCAGTGTATTGTTATCGTCACTTACCTATTATTGATTTTCGTCCGTATGCGGTTGGAAAAAATATTTCAGAAGGAATGATTCTTCCACCGGGAGCAAAGAAAGACAGTGTTGTCATGGTTTTTATTTATGAAAAGGATGGAGTAAAGCATGAATTTAGTGAAAAAGAAATTGCAACTGCGGGAATTGATGAAACATGGAAATTTATTGATCGTACGGATAAAGTTATTCAGGAAGGGGATAAGCCAAAAATTCATGATTTTACTGTGAGTTCATCGGATGGAACAGATGTTACTTCTGATGTACTTTCTATGAAAAATGTTTTTCTTCTTGTTTCATATCAAATCAATCATGCAGAAGAAAACGTACAGGGAAAAGTCAATGATTTTGTTGCCCTTTGTCAGAAGGATGGCGTTGAGTTTATAGGTTTAACGGGTTCTTCTCCTAAGGATATCGATGAATTTCGTCATAAACATAATTCAATGTTTGAATATTACAATACAGATGAAACAGCATTGAAAACTATGATTCGTTCAAATCCGGGATTGATGTTATTAAAAAATGGTACAGTAGCAGCCATGTGGCATTACAATGATTTTCCATCGTATGATGAAGCCAAAAAACTATTGGCAAAATAAAAACTAATATATAAAGGTATTTATAGTAAATAAAAAATTGGATTAAATACAATTGAAAATAAATTCAACTTGTATCTAATCCAATTTTTTTTAATGATAGTAGTAAAAACAGGCCTTTATTTTTTCAGGATCAATTTTTTACTGATTACATCGTCGCCACTAATAATCTTGCAGATATATAATCCACTTGTTAAATCTTCTGCGTTAAAATCAACGCTGTATTTAATTCCCTTTTCAATATCCTGATCAAAAACAGAAGCGACTTTTTGCCCGGCCACATTAAATATTTCTATTGTTGTATGGCATGTTATATCATTTCTTCCTAATTCAATAGTAATGGTTGATGTGAATGGATTTGGAAAAGCATTATAAAGAATATGTGCTTCCTCTTTATTCAACAATTGATCAGTTTTAAATCGATTTACAAAACCTGTATTGTTAACGGTGCATACTGCTGGTGCGCATGGCGTTCGGGTTCCAAGTCCGGAATAAGAACCGGTGTAATTTGTTCCCCCGGTACTTCGGGCACCGACTATTAAATTAGCTGTATAATTCTCAGGTGTACCGGCAAGATCATTATTGTTATAAGGCGATGCTGTATTTCCATCCACCGGTTTAACGCCTAATGAATCAAGATTTGCGTTTAGGCTTGAATATACAGCGGCTGACCATTTCCATTCAACAGAGCTAACGCCGGGGCAAGATGCAGTCCATATACCTTTCCATGAGACGGGATTTAAATTGGCAGTAATAGCTAATGCAACCGGATATGCGTACCCGGATATAAAGTATTGTCCTGCTAAGTTTGGCGGCGCTGTTGTTACCCATTCTGTTCCATCAAAAACAGTAGATGACTGTGCAACTGAATTTGTCAATATTAATTTTCCGTTAGCAGGAGATAAATTAAATTTTGAACTTTGTATGGTCTGATTTGTAAATTTAATTACCACAGGATAAGTTCCAATATAATTTACTTTCATAACAGCACTAAACCAGATGTTTGATCCCAACGAAATAGTGGAAGAGTTAAAAGAAGAGTTAATGGTTGAATAATCAGAAGTTAATTTACTTACAACAACTGTAGGTGCCGATGTTGCTGTGCAACCATAAGAGTCGGTAACAGTAACTGTATAGGTTCCTGCTCCAAGTTCTGAAATACTTTGATCAGTAGAACCATTGCTCCATAAATATGTATATGGGCCTGTTTGTCCAGTTGCTGCTATGGAAGCTGTACCTAAATAGCCGTTCGAACAAATACCATAAACTGTACTTGATGTTAACTTCATTGGAGTTTTAACCGTGCGGCTTGCTGAAGCAGTGCATCCCAGAGTATTAGAAACTATTACTGAATAATTTCCTCCAGCAGTAATACTTCTGCAATTGATTCCTAATCCGTTGTCCCATTTATATGTTGTGAAACCTGCTGTTGCACAAAGCACAGTAGTACTTCCCGGACACATGTAGTCGTTTCCTGTAATTGAAACAATGGGAGTTGTACCAACAGCAAGTACTTTGCTGGCAGTACTTGTGCATCCACTTATGTTTGTTGCTATAACAGAATAAGTTCCGGCAGTATTAGCGTTTTTACAGCGTGTGGTATCTCCGTTATTCCATAAATATGAAACTAAACCTGTGGTTGCACATAAAGATGTTGGTTCACCCGGACAATAAGTATTTTTTCCAGTAATACTAATAGTAGTAGGAAGAGCTTTTGTAACAGCTTTAGATGCTGTGGCTGTGCAACCGTGTCCGTCTGTTATTTTTACAGAATAAGTTCCTACTCCAAGACCTGTAGCTTGTGGTGTAGTTTGAATAGGCGAAGTATTCCATAAGAATGTATAAGGAGCAGAACCTCCGGAAGCTGAAATACTTACTGTTCCTGTATTTCCATCGCATCTGGTTGTTGTCGCAGAGGTAGTACCTGTTAATCTCGCAGGAGCCGGTGCTATAAAAGCAAAAGCAGTTGCCGTGCATCCTTTGGAATCTGTGACAGTATAATTGTAAGTTCCAGTTGATAGATTTGTTGTTGGCGAACCAGACAAAACATATCCTGGTGTTCCGCCTGTAGTGCTTAATGTTACATTTCCTTTACCTAAATAACAAGCAATTTGTGTAGCGGTTGCAGTATGAATTAGTTGTGGTGGTGCAGGGTTTATTGTAGCGGAAAGATTAGCACTGCATCCTGCAGAGTCAGTAACAGTATAATTATATGTACCAGCTGTGAGATTAGTGGTATTTGATCCACTAAAAACATAAGGAGAAACACCACCGCTTACACTTAAAGAAACACTTCCTTTATTTCCATAACAACTGATTTGACTTGTTGTAGAAGAAAACAATAATGGCGGAGGCGCCGGATTAATTGTTGCAGATGTTGTACCAACGCATCCTTTAGAATCCGTTACGTTATAATTATAAGTCCCTGCCGATAAATTTGTAGTAGGGGAACCGCCAAAGGTATATGAAGGTGTTCCGTTACTTGCACTTAGAACAACACTGCCTGTACTTCCTGTACATTGAATTTGTGATACAGTCGCTGTTAATACCGGTAATTGGTTTACAATTACGTGTGTGGTTATGACGCTATCACAACCCGGAACATTTATACTTGAATAAGTAGTTGTGTAATCTGTATTTACAATTGGTGATACCACAGTCATGTCGGGTAAGGTTGCCGAACCGCCCTTACAGATTTCAATATTCTGCGATGTATTTGATGCAGTAATAACTAATAAATTTGTAGTTATTGTACTATCACATCCTGCTGCATTTGATATATGAGTGATGTAAGTTCCTGAAGTGCCTTGAGCAGTTCCTCCAGGAGGCGTATAAGTTGTTCCTGTACAAATAGTAATATTTGCCGTACTTGAAGTATTTGGAATCACAGTAAGGTTTGTAGTAATAGCACTGTCACAGCCTGCTGCATTTGTAATATGAGTTATGTATGTGCCCGATGTTGTTTGTGCAGATCCACCCGGCGGGGTATAACTTTGCCCGTTGCAAATTGAAATATTCGAAGTACTAGCTGAATTAGGAATCACCGTAAGGTTTGTAGTAATGGCACTGTCACAACCGGCTGCATTTGTAATGTGTGTAATGTATGTTCCTGCCGTTGTTTGTGCTGTTCCACCCGGAGGTGTATAGCTTGATCCGTTACAAATAGAAATATTATCAGTACTTGATGTATTAGGAATCACTGTGAGGTTTGTAGTAATAGTACTGTCGCAACCGGCTGCATTTGCAATAAGAGTAATGTATGTTCCTGCCGTTGTTTGCGCTGTTCCACCCGGCGGAGTATAACTTGATCCATTACAAATTGAAATATTAGCAGTACCCGATGTATTAGGAATCACCGTAAGGTTTGTAGTAATAGTACTGTCACAACCGGCGGCATTTGGTATTACTGTTACATAAGTTCCTGCAGTTGTTTGCGCTGTTCCACCAGGAGGTGTATAGCTTGAACCATTACATATAGAAATGTTTGCAGTACTCGATGTATTAGGAATCACAGTAAGGTTAGTAGTAATAGCACTGTCACAACCTGCCGCATTTGAAATATGTGTTATGTATGTTCCGGAAGTCGTTTGCGCCGTTCCACCCGGAGGGGTATAACTTTGCCCGTTGCAAATAGAAATATTTGCAGTACTTGATGTATTAGGAATCACTGTAAGGTTAGTAGTAATGGCACTGTCACAACCAGCCGCATTTGCAATGTGTGTAATATATGTTCCTGCCGTTGTTTGTGCTGTTCCACCCGGTGGTGTATAACTTGATCCATTACAAATTGAAATATTCGC
This sequence comes from Bacteroidota bacterium, assembly GCA_031417555.1. Classification (GTDB taxonomy): domain Bacteria; phylum Bacteroidota; class Bacteroidia; order AKYH767-A; family 2013-40CM-41-45; genus JADKIH01. The sequence continues at coordinate 361 of JANOVV010000031.1, read as the reverse complement.
AGTACTCGATGTATTAGGAATCACCGTGAGGTTTGTAGTAATGGCACTGTCACAACCGGCTGCATTTGTAATGTGTGTTATGTATGTTCCTGCCGTTGTTTGCGCTGTTCCACCCGGAGGCGTATAACTTGATCCATTACAAATTGAAATATTCGCAGTACTCGATGTATTAGGAATCACCGTAAGGTTTGTAGTAATGGTACTGTCACAACCTGCTGCATTTGCAATGTGTGTTATGTATGTTCCGGAAGTCGTTTGCGCAGTTCCACCAGGAGGTGTATAGCTTGAACCATTACATATAGAAATGTTTGCAGTACTCGATGTATTAGGAATCACAGTAAGGTTAGTAGTAATAGCACTG
>JANOVV010000030.1:0-54520 GCA_031417555.1 Bacteroidota bacterium | reverse complement strand
TGGCCAAGGGAAAATACTGTCCTGATGAATCAAAATTTACTGTTGTTAACAAAATCTTCAATGATATAAACAAAAAAGAGCCAGCAGATATTAAAAACCACTCGCTCTATTTTTTATTTTAGAATTTACAGGAAGACCCTTATTAATTTTTAGTTTATAAATAAATTCATACCATTAATAGGAGTATTTCATTAAGAAAAAAGATAATTACAAAATTTCAAACTCATCCCCATCCTGAAAAAAAGCAAATTGCTTACGGAAATTAGTTAAGGGTTCTTTTGAAATAGTTTGAGTAAAAATAAATGCTTCATTTGTATTACCATTGAAAATATTTTCACCTTTGAAATCAATTATTCCGGATTCTCCTGAGTGAAAAATTTCATTTCTATCATTACCGATACGATTTACTCCTGCAACATAACATTGATTTTCTATTGCACGGGCAATTAAAAGTTGTTTCCAGGCATGAACTCTTCGCTCCGGCCAATTCGCAACATAGATTAATAAATCATAATCTTCTTTTTTATTTCTTCTGCTCCACACTGGAAAACGAAGATCGTAACAAATCAAAGGAAGTATTCGCCAGCCTTTTAGTGTTACTATTATTTTATTCTCTCCTTTGCCATAAGTTTTGTCTTCACCTGCATAACTGAACAAATGTCTCTTATCATAATATTCGATATTTTCAGACGTAACCCAGATTAGTCGGTTAAAATATGTATCACCCTCTTTAATGATAAGGCTTCCCGTAACAACACATTTTTTTGAATTTGCAATTTCTTTCATCCATTTAACAGTAGCTCCATCCATTGTTTCAGCCAACTTAACAGCGTTCATAGTAAAGCCGGTAGAAAACATTTCAGGAAGTATAATCAAATCAGTCTCTTCCCGAATCGAAGATATTTTTCCGGAAAACATAGCAAGATTTTTTTCTTTCTCTTCCCAGAAAAGATCGGCTTGTATCAATGTTATTTTTAAATCAGACATGAAAGTGATTATTGAAAATCGACGGTTAATTAATGATTATCATTTATAATAATTTTTATAAAACTAAATATTCTATAAATTATCTGACAGAACAAATTTTCTCTGCTGCCATTTCCAGAGTTTCATTCTTTTTTGCAAAACAAAAACGTAACACCTTATTGTCAATTCCTTCATGATAAAAAACAGAAATAGGAATTGAGGCTATCTTAAATTCTTTTGTTAGTCTTATAGCAAAGTCTGTATCTTTTTCATTCGTTATAGAAGTATAATCCAGACATTGAAAATAAGAACCGCTTGCAGGTGTAAATTTAAAACGAGATCCTTTTATAAGCTTAAGGAAATAGTCGCGTTTTTCCTGATAATAATCAGAAAGAGTAAGATAGTTTTTATTTTTTATAAAATCAGCAAGCGCATATTGAAGAGGAGTATTGGCACTAAAGACAACAAACTGATGAATTTTTCGAAACTCAGCCATTAAGTTAGCAGGAGCAAAGCAATAACCGATTTTCCATCCGGTTGTATGGTATGTTTTCCCAAACGAGAAAACAACAAAACTTCTTTCAGCCAAAACGGGATAGCGTAAAACACTTTCATGTTTTAATTTGTCAAAGATAATATGCTCATATACTTCATCACTAATAATACATATTTCTGTTCCAGCAACAATTTTTTCTAATTCCTTCATATCACCTGCATTCATTACTGTTCCTGTAGGATTATGAGGAGTATTGATCATTATCATTTTTGTTTTATGACTGATCACTTTCTTAATTTCGTTCCAATTGATTTTAAAGTCGGGCGATTTTAAAGAAATATATACCGGCACTCCGCCGGCTAATTCTATAGCAGGCACATAACAATCATACGCCGGTTCAAAAACAATTACTTCATCACCTTCACGGATAATTGCTGTAATAGCGGTATAGATAGCTTCAGTTCCTCCGCTGGTAATTGTAATTTCAGTGTCAGGGTTATAGCTTATTTTATAAAGGTCTTGTGTTTTTTCTGCGAGTCGTTCTCGCAAAGGAAGAATGCCCTGCATCGGTGCATATTGATTCATTCCCTTTTTCATGTAATCATTGACCAATCCTATTAGCTCTTCAGAGGCATCGAAATCAGGAAAACCTTGTGATAAATTGATTGCCCTATGTTGTGCAGCTAATGACGACATTACCGAAAAAATAGTAGTCCCGACTTTAGGTAATTTTGATTTTATTGGAAAAGGAAAATGAGGCATTTAATTTTTATCGGGGTTTTCTAATTGAAAAATTTATTGACTCTGATTTAATTAAGATAAAATTAATTTATCGGGAGTATGGTTTTCTGCTGATTCTTTAAAAAAAATCTGAAATGAAATCCAATTGCAAATCCAAGGTATTAATTTGTTTTTGCCGGAATTGATTTGAATTTCTCAAATACATTCATTGTAATTAAGTCCCCAAAAAATCGATTGATAATCAGTTAATCTCTAAACCCATCCCGGGTTTTTGGAAATGACTCCGGTTTTATATAATACAATTACCAAAATTATCATTATTAAAAGTGCAATTCCAAAGGTAAGAGTCAGTTTCTTGTATAGGCTGGCTTCGCCTTGCAGCTTTAATCGTTTTATAATATTGAAAATAGCATTTTCTGATCTATGAAAAGCACTTTCACTTTTTACTATATAATCGAAAGCTCCATATTTCATTGTATTAACAGCTACATCAATTCTGTCTTGCCCGCTAATCATCACAACCTCAGTGGCTGGCTTTAGTGCTTTAATCTCTTTTAGAATTTCAATTCCATTCATTGCATCTTTCCCTGCTTTATCAAAGTTGTAGTCGAGAAAAACAACCTGCGGATCGAGAGAAATATTTTTTAAACATTCTTCCCCGCTATTGTAAATATGAACATTAAATGTTGAGTATTTACTGAGATAGTCCTGCAACATGGAGGATTGCATTGCATCGTCATCGACGATAAAAATGGTTTTTACTTGTTTCATAGTAGTATAATTATTTCAAAAGTAGAAAAATAAATTTAAATATGAATTTTAAGTAAATGAATCTGAAAATCAAACTGAAGCTATTTCCATTTTCAATTCTTCAATTGCCTGGTTACATATTTTATGAAAATTATCAAGCATTTCGGGAAGCAAACCTACATCAGTTTTAGTGCCGGCAAGATTTTCGATTTTTTTGATGAGTTCTTCTCCACCCGATATTCCCATATAGGTAATCTGTGGTTTTAATGCATGAGCTGTTCCCCGCAAGCCATCATAATTCCCCGCTTCCAATTGAGTCTTCATTTCTTCCAACTGCCCCGGACAATAATTCAAAAACATAGAAATATATTTTTTCATTTTATCAGGATTTCCACCGGTAAATGTGTTCAGAAAAGTAAGATCAATTGTTTTTGTCATTGTTTTTAGTTAATAGTTATTTGTCCTTAATACTAAATTCTTGATTCTTGATACAAGCCAGCAAGATAGAAACAAAACCAAAACCACACCCCTGTTTTTAAAAATTACAATTAAATATTAATTAGATAGATTTTACCAGTGCACCAATCTTATTTAATAAATCTTGTGCATCGAATGGTTTTGAAATATAAGAATCCATTCCGCTATCAAAGCATTTCGTTATTTCTTCAGATGTAACATTTGCAGTCATTGCCATGATTTTTAATTTATTTTTTGGAGGAGGCATTTTACGGATTTCGCCTGTTGTTTCGAAGCCATCCATTTCAGGCATTTGAATATCCATAAGTACGATTTCATAATGATTTTTACATACCATATCCAATGCAATTTTTCCATTCTCTGCAAGGTCAATAGTGATGTCAGGAATTAAATCGGTAAGTGTATCCATGGCAACCATTTGATTAAACGGATTATCTTCGACCAAAAGAATATGAATTCCTCTCAGGTCTTCCGGGTTAATATCATTTTCCGAATTTTTACGTTTGCCAACATCGATTTCTTCGCCTATTAAATAAGGAATTGTGACTATAAAAACAGTTCCTTTTCCCAGTTCACTTTTTACCTTGATATTTCCTCCTTGTAATTCAACTAATTGTTTTGAAATTGTAAGGCCAAGTCCGGTTCCTCCGAATTTACGAGTAGTATCACTTTGCGCTTGTGAAAAACTATCGAAGATTTTTGCAATGCTTTCTTCCGGTATTCCAATACCGGTATCAATTATTGAAAATTGAAGCATACTTAAATTTCCCTGACGATTTAATTCTTTTATTTCAAGCGTGACTCCACCGTTCTCAGTAAATTTAATAGCATTTCCGGCGATATTAATTAATATCTGGTTAAGTCGTGTTGGATCTCCATTAAGCGTCTTTGGAACTGTTGGATCAATTTTGAAATTAAAGGAAAGATTTTTTTCCTCCGCTTTAAATTTGAGAGTATGATAAGCGGTATCTACAGATTCTTCCAAAGAAAATGAAATTTGTTCAAAATCCAATTTCCCTGCTTCGATTTTAGAAAGATCCAGTATATCATTTATAATTACCAAAAGATTTTCTGACGACTTCTTAATAACATTCAGATATTTTTTTTGCTGATTTTCAAGAGGCGTCTTAATCAGAAGATTCGTTAGTCCGATGACCGAGTTCATAGGAGTGCGAATTTCATGGCTCATGTTGGCAAGAAATTGTTGTTTAAACTTTTCACTTCTTTCAGCACGTATTTTATCGAGCTCTGCAATTTCCTTTTCACGAATGGTAACTTCTAATTGTTCTCTGGCTTTCAGACCGTTCCTAATCTCTCTTATTTCAGAAATAGTTTTAGTCATTGTAGTTTCCAGGTCAGCAAAATCTATTGGTTTTGTAATGAAATCAAAAGCACCCCGATTCATTGCGATTCTTATATTCACTAAATCTCCATAAGCACTTACCACAACGGCTTTGTAGTTTTTAAAATGTTCTTTAAGGTTTTCAAGTAAAGTTAGTCCATCCATTTCCGGCATATTAATATCCGTCAGAATCATCTCATAATTATCTTCCGCTTTTTTTAATTTTTCAAGCGCCTCGATTCCATTTCCGGCAAAATCGAAAATTAATTCATTATTTTTAATCTTATGACGAAACCTCTGGCGAATGAGCAATTCCAGATCCGGTTCATCATCGACAACAAGAATTCTCGCTGGTGCTTCCATAATTCAATTCGTTTATTAAAACACAAATCAATTTCAAAAAAAGTTATTTCAAAAATCCCATAACTTTTTCTTTAAGTTTACTGAAGTCTACAGGCTTAGATAAAAAATCATCTGCTCCGGTAGAAATTGCATTTTGATAATTTTTTTCGTCACCATATGCGGTAATCATCATAACCCGTAAATCTTTATATTCATTTTTGATAATTTTCAAAAGTTCCAGTCCTGTCATTCCCGGCATATTAATATCGCTGAGTACAACAACAAGATCAAATGGGTTCAATGCTTTGAGAAAAGTCAGAGCTTCATTTGCATTAAAAGCAAAATTCAATTCAACTTCGCCACTACGTATTTCTTTCCGGAATTTTTGTAAGAAAAGTAATTCTACATCCCTTTCATCGTCGACTACTAGCATCTTTATCATGGCAGTAAGTTAAATAGGTAAAGTAATTATAAATTCGGTATACTCTCCGGGCATTGAATCCAGTTTTATATTTCCATTATGACCTTTTTCAATAATATCTTTACTTATAGATAAGCCAAGGCCGGTGCCTTTCCCCGTTGGTTTAGTAGTGAAAAAAGGATCAAATATTTTATTACGTACATTTTCGGCAATTCCTTTTCCATTGTCCCGAATGGTAACTGTTATATTTCCATTTAATTGTTTTGTTGAAATAGAGACTTTAGGACGATAATTTTTATCCTCACTTTTACTCCGTTCGTCTACAGAATAAAATGAATTATTGAAAATATTCAAAATAACTCTGCTTACATCCTGTGGAATGATCTTTACTTCAGGCAAGTTGGATGAAAGATGTTTTTCCATTGTACAATTAAATCCCGGATCCTTTGCACGCATTCCATGATAGGCCAGAACGAAAAATTCTTCCACCAGTTTATTTATATCTGTAGGTTGTTTTGCTACGGGAGCCGTTCGACTTAATTGAAGCATACCTTTTACTATACTATCCGCTCTTTTGCCATGGAAAGCAATCTTATTTAAATTCTGCTTTATATCATCAATGATATTTTCTTTCTCTTTAATAGAAAGAGAGTCATTTAGTTCATCCAATAACTCAGCGGATAATTCAGAAAAATTATTTACAAAATTTAAAGGATTCTGAATTTCATGGGCAATTCCGGCTGTAAGCTGGCCAAGCGAAGCCATTTTTTCCGATTGAATTAACTGGTCTTGCGTTGAATGAAGCTTTTCTTCAACTTTCGATAATTCATTACTTTTTTCCATAAGCTGAAGTGATAGCTTATCGGATTTCTTTTCCAACTTTAACTTTTCCTCTAAAAGCGATTTTGAATGGAAACGATTATAATAAAAGAAAAAAAATGACAGCCCGCCGATAATAATGATTACAGTTATTAAAAGTGTACTCCAACTCCAACCAAGTTGTAATAGGATAAGGTTGTAAATACACTCTATAGTTGGCATCTTACTTAACGTTGTATTTTTATTTTAATTACCAGGGAAAATTCATATTCTGTTTTTAGCTCTCAATTCCCTATAATTAAGTGAATAATTTAAATTCCTGTTTTGGATAGGCGAAAATAGACTTTTCAAAAGTAAAAATATTTTTTATACTTGATTTTCACAAGTTGAAATTAGTCAATTTGTGTCGAATTTCAAGTTTAGCCTGGAACTTATTCATGGTATCATTTAAAACCGGAGATTGACCAGTTCTGAACCATAATTAGTACAAAGCGAAAAACGACGTTGCTCCGCTGCAAAACAGTATTAACAATTTGGCTGACATTGTGGATAACGAAGAAATGAATCATACTTTTTACAATAATATCATTATTCTTTTTACTAGGCAAACACTGGATAAAACAGTAAAAAAATCTTTCTAAATTAGTACGGTTTTACCAATGAGATTTTGAATATCTAAATTCTAAAAGCCCTGTCTATGGCTTAATTCAGGAGTTTTAGATCAATTTCAAGAGCGAAAACAGTTTTTCTCCGAGTGGTATTTTCCGTTGAATCTTTGATTGCCTATAGAAATTAATATTCTTCGAGGGAAAGCCTGATTTTTCCTCTATAGGAAATTGTTTGTCATTGTGGAAAACTTCTTTTGACCTATGGGTTTTCAAGAGGAATTACTTCGTCTATTTGTCAATATAAACCTTAAATCATTTTAAAAAATGGCAACTAAAAAAGCAAAAAAGAAAGCTCCTGCTAAAGCAAAAGCAAAAGCTAAATCAAAAGCTAAGTCTGCAAGACCAAAAGCTAAAGTAAAAGCAAAAGCAAAAGCGAAAACAAAACGCAAACCGAATGCAGCTTTTATGAAACCGATGAACATCAGCGATGCTCTTCAACCAATCGTTGGAAGCAAACCTCTTCCTCGTACTGAAGTAACAAAACGTCTTTGGGATTACATTAAGAAAAACAAACTTCAGGATCCAAAAGAAAGACGTAATATCAATGCTGATGATAATTTGAAGAAAATTTTCAATGGCAAAAAACAAGTTTCTATGTTTGAAATGACGAAACTCGTTAGTAAGCATCTTTCTTAATCAGAATGATTTTTTAAAAATGAAAAGCGCCGCAAGGCGCTTTTTTTGTTTTTAGTGATCGAAGATAGAGACAAGAACCAAGAATCAAGAGCCAAGACAACCTTCACTAGTCTCTTGATTCTCGATTCTACTCCAACCGATACATTTTCCCCGGCAACGACTTTAGTAGTCCTGCAAATTCCAGATTCAGTAGTATAGCTGAAACCTTACTAACCGGAAAGTTTGTTTTTAAAGCCAAAGAATCTATTCCTATAATTTTATCGGATTGAAGGATTTTAACTAATCTCTTTTCATCTTCATTAAGTGTAATAAATAAGTCTAACTGTTTTTGAGCTTTTTGTTTATTGGTTTCTTTTGGGTTGTCCCAATTCATTATTTCAGCAATATGTTCTGCACTCTCAAAAAGCATTGCTTTGTTTTTTCGAATTAATTGATGGCATCCTTTTGAAAAATGATCTGAGGTACGTCCCGGCAAAGCAAATACATCACGGTTGTAATCATTAGCTAGGTCAGCCGTAATAAGTGCTCCTCCTTTCTCAGCCGATTCTATGACAATAACTGCATCGCACATTCCTGCTACAATCCGATTTCTGGCTGGGAAATTTTCTCTGTCGGGATTTGTTTTACTTACATACTCGCTGATGATTGCACCATTTAATAGCATCTTTTCGGCTATTGCTTTATGTTCTGTCGGGTAAAGCCTATCTAATCCATGAGCTACAACTCCAATGGTTGGAATATTATTGTTTATTGCATATTTATGAGCATGAATATCGACGCCATAAGCAAGACCGCTTACAATTACGGGTTTGTATTTGGCCAATTCTTCGATTAACTTTTCAGTCGCTTCTTTTCCATAAGATGTAATGAACCTTGTTCCTACAATAGCTATCATCCTGTCAGAATTAAGATTCGCATTACCTTTATTAAAAAGCATTAATGGTGCATCTTCACAGTTTTTTAGTCTGGAAGGATAATCTTTATCGAGGTAAAAAAGTGGTCTAATGCCATGCTTTTTCATGAAAATGATTTCTGCTTCTGCTTTTTCAAAAAGATCCTTTTTCTGAATGAGCTTTGCTCTCTCCGAACCTATTCCGGGAATTTTCTCGAGTTGTCCTTTCTTTTTAAGGAATATATTTTCTACGCTGCCGCAATAACTCATTAATGCCCGTGCCAATACCGGCCCAATCCCGGGTAATAGATGCAATGCCAGGCGGTATTTTAATTCTTCTTCGCTCATGAAATTCTGAAAATTAAATTCATTATTATTGTTACTTTAGAAATGGCCAATAATACAACCCTGATTGGCTTTTTACAATCATTATAGTATGAGAAATTACCTGATTTTAGTATTTGTTATTCTGCAATTTTCAATCGCTTCAGGACAAGTATTGAAGGGAAAAATCATATCAGAATCTGATTCTCAGCCATTGCCCGGAGTAACCATTGTTGCTGATGATTCATTAGGTGTAGTTTCTGATAGTACCGGGAGCTATCAATTACAACTTTCGCCGGGTGAGCACATTATTATATTCCGAATGATTTCATTTAAAACCGAAAAGAGAAATATCCAGTTAAATTTAAATGAAGTCAGGGAATTAAATATGGAAATGCTTCTCAGCGCAAAAGAACTAGGCATTGTTGTAATAAGCGCCGGAAAGTTTGAGCAACGCCTGGAAGACGTTACCGTTTCCATGGAAATCCTAAAACCAAAATTGGTAGAAAGCAAGAATACAGTCTCAATGGATGATGCTATCGATAATATTTCCGGTGTTAATATAGTGGATGGTCAGGCAAATATTCGTGGTGGTAGCGGATGGAGTTATGGTGCAGGAAGCCGTGTTCAGATTCTTGTAGATGATCTCCCTCAATTAACTGCGGATGCCAACGATGCTAAATGGAATTTTTTACCTGTTGAAAATCTTGAACAGATAGAAGTAATTAAAGGAGCTTCCAGTGTATTGTTTGGATCTTCAGCATTAAATGGTGTAATAAACATCCGAACCGCCTATCCTCGTGATACGGCATTAACAAAAATAAATTGTTTTAGCGGTCTTTATGATAAAGCATTCATTACAACTGATAAAAAATATTCGCTCAATTATCAGAAAAAACTCTCCGGTTTCAATGGTATAAACTTCTTTCACAGCAGAAAAATAAAACAATTGGATTTCGTTGCCGGAGGAAATTTTTTTAAAGACGATGGTTACAGGAAAGGCGAAAACGAAAATCGAGGGAGGATAAATTTTAACATACGTTATAAATTTAATACTCCCGGATTGTATGCCGGTATCAATGTAAATACTATGATCAACAAAGCAACCATTTTCTTTTTATGGAAAAACGATACTACCGGCGCATATTTGCCGGCCGAAAATACGTTGAGTGATTCCAAAACCTATAGAACCAATATAGACCCGTATATTACTTACACAAGTCCTAAGGGAAGTTTTCACAAGTTACGCACCCGTTGGTTCAATTCTACAAACAAAAATAATACGGATCAGAATACCAGAGGTGATCTTTTTTATACTGAATATCAATTCCAAAAACATTTTAAAAATACATTCACGTTTACTGCCGGTTTGGTAAATATTATTTCTAAAGTGAACAGCGAATTATACAGCAATCATACGGGATATCAGCGAGCGGGTTATTTTCAGGGAGATTTGCATTGGAAAAAATTTGTAGCATCAGCAGGTGCTCGTGCTGAAAAAAATAAGGTTGATAATGTCCGTGATTCATGGACTCCGGTTTTCAGGACCGGGTTTAATTATCATTTACTAAAAGAAACATACCTACGAGCATCTTTTGGACAAGGATATCGTTTTCCCTCTATCGCAGAAAAATTTATAAATACAAATGTCGGCTCAGTTAATATTTTTCCCAATGAAAATCTTAATTCTGAAAAAGGTATAAGTATTGAAGCCGGACTTAAGCAGGTATTCGCAATTGGTAAAATTCAGGGTTATGTTGATTTTGCGGTCTTCCAAAATGACTACCACAACATGATCGAATTTGTATTTGCCCAATGGGCAACAAACCTGGGGTTTCTTAAAAATTCGGGATTTAAATCAATTAATATTGGCAATACAAGAATAAAAGGTTTTGAAATTTCATTCGTAGCGCAGATAAAATTAAATCATGAGATCAATATAATTCTTCAAGGAGGATATACATATATTGATCCAAAGCAACTAACCTATGACAGTACTTATGTGAAAAAGATTGGACCTGATAATGTCAAAGGTAGCGATAGTACCGATTTTCTCAAATACAGATACCGTCACCTTGTAAGAGGCGATGTTGAAATTGAATATAAAAGATTGTCTATTGGATTAGGTATCCGTTACAACAGCAGGATGGAAAATATCGATAAAATATTTACCGGCGGTTTGCTCGACGTTTCTTTTCCTCCGGGATTAGGGATAGGTGATTATCGCAAATACCATAATAAGGGAGATTTTGTTTCTGATATTCGGACAACTTTCAGGTTTACAAAAAATATAGAGATATCCTTTATCGTTAAGAATCTATTAAATTACATTTATATGCAAAGACCAGCCGATATGCAGCCACCCAGAACTTTTGTTTTACAGTGTGGTTTTAGGTTTTGAAAATGAAGACTATTTTAAATTGAGTAGAAGATATTTTCTTCAAATGGATATTGTCTTAGAATAAAAACTTCCTCGGGCGATCCGACAAATCGAAAATAACTTAAACAACCAACTAACTATTTTTTTACTTTTGTTTAAAATCTAGCATTGATGAATATAATTGGTATCGTGCCGGCACGATTTGGGTCAACACGTTTTCCCGGTAAACCACTCGCTGATATTAACGGAAAAAGTATGATTCAACGGGTATACGAACAATGTATACAAGCGACCCGGCTGTCCCGTTTAGTAATTGCTACGGATGACGAAAGAATTTTTAATCATGTAAATGATTTCGGCGGAAATGCTGTCATCACTTCCCCGCAACACCAAAGCGGTACCGATCGTTGTGCTGAGATTATGGAAAAAATCGGCGTGGAAAAATGGGATGTAGTAATCAATATTCAGGGAGATGAACCCTATATTCACCCGGAGCAAATCGATTTATTGTGTTCAACTTTTGATTCGGAGGAAACCAAAGTTGCTACACTTGTAAAGAAAATAACATCCATCGACGAATTATTTAATCATAACAATGTAAAGGTAATTTTGAATAAACGTAAAGAGGCAATTTATTTCAGTCGTACGCCTATACCTTACAATAGAAATTTTCCCGAACAGGAATGGCTTAAATATTCAACTTATTACAAGCATATCGGAATTTACGGGTATCGCACGTTAACACTTCTTGAACTTTCAAAACTGGCAAAAACTAATTTGGAAGTAACTGAGTCCCTCGAACAATTACGATGGATTGAAAACGGTTATTCAATTCGCGCTGAAATTACTTCATTAGAAAGTATTGCCATAGATACTCCTGATGATTTGCTTAGGATTAAATCAATTTGATCTTTAAAACTTAAGGGATTAGTCTAATAATTTATAAACATTTTATAAATTCCGGCAGAAGTTGACCGGATTTTTTTTATTCAATAAATTCAGGGTTGATTGGAAGATAAAAAATTAAAGATCTTCAGCAATAATAAATTCAATTTGTAACGTATACAAACCCGGACGATAAGAAATCCCGGGAGTAAGTTTTAAGTCAACTTTAAACTGATAACACTGTGGGTCCACCGTATAACTCCCCGCTGTATTAGTACCTGTATTAATAAGATCTGAACAGTTTACCGCAGGGTCAGGTGCCACCAGATGATCTCCAATAATATCAAGAGTACTTACAGCTATATCCTGCAAAGGGACATAACCTGAAATCTGTGGAGTATTACTTAAATTATGAACACGCATCTGTAAAATCCCAACAGGAACAGAACCATTTCCTGTTGAAGTATAATAAGAAGCATTGTCCCACATTCCGGCAATAGTTGTGACAGTACCAACATATAAGTCCCATTGTGTTCCTACAGCTTCCACGTTCAATGTAATTGCATTCGGTAAAACGATGCCGTAATTAAGCTTGAAAATGTTGTCAAAAGTAAAATCGGCAGTCGGTGAAGTTGCAAGATCAATATTTACCATCTGCGCATTTGCATTTTGAGAATATGCAACAAATGAAAATATATAAACTAAAACAACTAAAACTTTTATTTTCATATACAATGTATCTGACTTTTTTACTTTTTATGTGTAATTTGCTTTGCTTGTTTTATTTAGAAGTCAAAACAGTTTCAGATGTTTTTTTATCCTGGTGGAATTATCTATGATATAACTATAATAAACAGTTTTTTAGCCCTTAAGGTTTCACTTTTCATAGATTACTTTTTGTATTTTGGGGTATAATTAAATAAAAAAAGCATCCGCCGGTTGACGAATGCTTTTTCTATGAAAGATAACCTATTATAGATCCTCTGTTAGTGTATAAACCACTTCAAGATCATAATAACCCGGTGCAGCATATGGAGTAGCCGGAGGAAATGTCGCAGCTGCTTCTATTGGATACTGTACAGCTAAATCAGGGAAATTAGCTGGCACACCCGGTTTAATACGATAATGAACTAGAAATTTGTTTGTTAAAGGACTTGCTGTTGAAGTTGCCGGAGCATAACTATTAGCTACACCTGTTGCAAATTCACCCGCAAGAAATTGTGTGTTTACCGTTGGAGTAAGTGAAGCGGTATTCGTACCACCACTGCTCGACAAACCGATAAAACTGTTAAATGTATTAACAGCCGCGACTGAGTTTGGCTGTATAGCCTGCATCTCAAGAATTTCTGAAGGAAGAATTCCTTGTCCGTTTGTACCGGCTCCGTAAGCAATCTGTTGTGTCCAGAATTGCGTACTTGGCTGAGCATATAAATCCCATGGCACAGTTGATTCAATTTCAAGACGAGTTGCATTATACTTTGTTATACCAACCTGGTATTTTTGGATTGTATTAAATACGAAATCGACCTGAGGTTCGGTGGTCATATTTAATTCCAGAATTCCCTGGAGATCCATAGTAACAGCCACATATTCCTGATCGGAAAGCTGGGCATTAACGTTGTTTACCGCAAGCAAACCTATGATGGCTGCCGTTAGTAAAATTTTTGTACTGAGCGTTTTTTTCATTTTGTGTTTTTTTTTATTTTTTTTTAGATCAATTGAACAAATATGTATTATTTAAGAATGGGTGTGTTATCAATCATTACTGTTTCCTTACAGTTTAATTACACATTAATAGTTTTATTTAGATTTTTATTATCTAACCGGAATCTATTTGTATCATTTATTTATTTTAATATAATATGTTTTATTGATTTGTAGTTATCAATGATTATATTAATAATCATTAATGTTTCTTTATTTCAATTTCTGTTTCTGCTGCCTGCACATTTTCCCTGCTTCCATAATCTACTACTCCTAAAACGGAATATTTCCCTTCCATTAATGAAGATGATACTGCGAATTTGATCTCTCTCGAAGCACCCGGCAATAGCGTATAGGCAATTGGTTTTTGTCTTTCTTCTAAACCACTTCCAAGATTTGTAAATTCTAAATAGGATACACAATCAAGAATAGCTTCACCCGAATTATTTACACGAAGCATTACAATACGAGTAGAATCTTTATCTGTAGTAATTTCTGTGAAACTTTCTATTTGAGCATTTTTTAATGTTACGGATGGTGGTGATTGGAAAATATGAATTACAAATTGGAAAGTTTCTGTCACACCCATTCCTATAGCATCTTTTTCCGTTTCGTTTTTTCCGCCTTTTTCATTAGCCATTTTAACTAACATAGATGCCCACTTAACTTTATTTGCATCCGGTGAAGCAGGTACTTGCAACAATACTTTTATCTTTTTTGTCTGGCCAGCCTCTAATTCGAAGAATGAAGGATCAGCACTAAGCCATTGTGAACATGAATTTCCACTTTCACCGGCTTTCATGAATTTACTTTTACCATTAACACCGGAAGCTTCAAAATCACCAAATGAAACAATAAACGATTGATTGCGTGTAGAGCTATTGGTGATACTTACTTCCTGCACTTTATATTCTCCAACAGGCGTTTTATAATAAAGTCGGCTAGGAGAAATCGAAGCATTCTGCGCATTAGCAAATATTGCAGATAGGCAGAACAAATTGATAAGGATGATTATTTTAGTTTTCATAGACATTTTAACGCAAATTTTTTCTAACAGTTCTTTACTTGATAATTTCAAGGCTTTTTTTATCAAATTTCTTTATCTCAATTTTTCTTTTTCTTTCAATTGCATTAAATGTAATTGAGAAGTTTTCGATGTTTTTGCTTAGATCCAGTTCTATCTTATTTTGGATAAAAGTGAAATTATCGCCTATAGCAGACTCATTAATTGATAAAACATACTGTCCTGCAGGCAGATTTATTACAAAATCACCTTTCGCACCTGTAAGAACTGAGTATGATTTTCCCGAAGAATCTATCGCTGTGATCCTAATGCGTGATAAATCGACTTCTATTTCCTGAGTTGAATATTTGTCCCTCTCAATAAGTACGGAACCTTTTATTCGGACTCCTCTTGTAAGTGGTATATATAATGTTTTCTTCGAATCAACTGTATAATCCTGAACTCCCGCATCAAACCATTCCCCATTCGGAATTAAGGAAGAACATTTAATCCGGTAAGTTCCATTCGGAATATTTTCATATATGATTTCACCTTTTTTATTGCTGATAAAATCTTCTCCTGTTTCTTTTTTAACCGAAGACGAATCATCGGGCGAATTAAAAAGTTCTAATGCGCGTACATTTACTAACATGTTATCGACGCCTTCTTCATTCTGGTCTAACTTGTGATTACCATTCAAGTCTTTAAAAACAACAGCATGAAGTGATACAAATTTCTTTCCCGGGATAGGAATACCAAATTGCTTTCTAATTCCAAACCCTATATTCAATTCATCATCGGAAATTTTTTCAAACGGATTACGACCTGATTGTTCATCATACATTGGATTTGCTCCCTGTGATGATGAGAAAAAGGAAGCGTAAAATGAAAGCCTGATTCCATTTTTAGAATAATAAAAAACTTCAGGACGTAATCTGAAGGTGATTTTTTTGAAATATGTCTCGTACAATAAATTTCCCGTTGTTGAAATTAAAACCTTTTCATTTTTCAACCAGTAGTCATAGGTGCTGACCATATATAATGATTGCGGATTAATATGATCATTGATAAACCTTGCTTGTTGTGCAAGCTGTAAAGGCCCGTATGTATATCGAAGACTCAAATAAACTTTATCCCATCGTACATAAGAGCTGAATCTTGATATAAAAAAATCTGGAAGGGAGTAGTCTACTGCTTTCGCATATCCCATCGAACCCATTGCTGAATAACGAATGTTTGACAAGTTTTTTGCATTATATTCAACACCAATTACGCGGGTTGCTACACGTAAGACTCTGTTTTCATCCCATTGATAAGCCGGTTTTATTGCTAGTGAATAATTCGGCGAATTAATTCCCCATCGAAATTCATAACGGTCGGTTCGGCTAAAATTTCCTGTAATCAATGACCCATTTACAAAGTATGAAGGACGTTGCGTGAAATTTTGAGTCGTTAGTGAATAATTGTTTTTTTGATTTATTGCATAACTTGTTCTTGTTGTATACATATTGATTCCTCTGGCAAGCACATACGTTGGACTGCCAAAAGAATTTCCTAAAGACAAGTTTATCTTTTTGTATGAGCCTGAATAATTCAACTCATATCCATAACCAATTGCATTTTGTGAAATAACATGATCTATAGAATAACCACCTCCTATAGAAGCCTGATGGTTTGTATTTATTTTCCCCGATAAAAATGAATTGTAAAGCTCACTACTCAGCCCATTTACTTTACTGGCATTGTGACTATAATAATTACTCCAGTTAAATCTTTTAATTTTAAAATTGTAATAAACTCCATAACCTTCGGAACGAAAGTCCTTAAAAAATCCCGGAGCCCTCGTAAACATTCCTCCTAATGTGTGTTTATCGTAATGATAAGAACCTTTTATTCCTCTACCTGTTAATAAGCTGCGTCCCCATCCATTTACTTCACCAATTTCCAGGGATGAATGATCATCGAAGTATCCCAGATAATGACTATTTCCTAAAAATGATTTTTGATTAAAATAATTATTTATGAATACAGTTTGAAATCTGTAATTCAATAATCTGTTATTTGAAAATGAAGTATTACCATAAGCATCTAAAGACATGGTTGTACCGTTCGACAATACATCATATACATTCGCTTCCAAAGTCAATGGTACTGCAGATCGTCCAAATTCATTGTAGCGCGATATATTTCCTGCTTTTGTAAATTGAGTTGTTCCACTCCATGATCCGACACTCCCAGTAGCTTTTGCAGATATCTGTATTGAATAAGTTTCTTTTGAAGGCTTTGATTTCAAATCTGAATCAATGCTCTTATTAGCACGAAGGTTTGGTTTTCGGAGAACAGGAAATATAAGAACAGTATCTGTACCTGCCGGAAGCGGAATTGTAAAAACAAGAATTGAAGCACCACCATCATTTTTTCTTAATATCTCAAGTCTTCGATCCGGAACTAATGACAACCTTATTTCTTCATCTGAGTTGCCATCATTACGTAGATTAATTTGAAAACCTGATGAATCATTTTCATTTATAAAGAACTGGTGCTTGAAGGGTAATTGAACGGTCCAATTAGATTTTGCTGGAATAGAAACATACCAGTTTAAAGCAGAGAATTGAATATTTTTATCTGAAACAATTGTTACCGTTATTACGTAGCTTGTTCCTCCTTTTACAAATTTATCGGGAACAACACGAATAGGTACAAACAAAGAATCGTTTGCCTGAATTTGAAATTCTTTATCGGTTTGCCCTAAAATAGTCCAGCCGGCAGGAACAGAATAATTCAAGTGAAATCGTACAGTTTTTCCTGTATTGTTTTTTAACTGAAAAACATTACTTGCGACTTCAGAGGATAAAAGGGAGGTATTGTTGCGTATAAACCCGGCATCAAACCCAAAGGAAGATGTAGATGCATAAAGGCCTGTGGAAACCGTTGCCTGAATAGCAAAACAGATTGCAAGGACATGCAAACAAAAATGATATTTTTTGAGATTTAACACTTGACATATTAACGAAGCTTAAAATTTTAAGTATTTATCAAATGAGGCCGGTTATTACAGTTTTTAATGGAAATGTTTTTAATTGATTATGATTAGAAAAAACAATAGAAAAGCGCTCAAAAAAATTAATGATTCATGTAACCTTTTTAAAAAAGAGATTAAACAAATTTTTTTGTTGGTATTAAATTTAGAATTGATTAATGATTCTGATATATTAAATCAGTAAAGTTTATAATTCACGTTGTGTTTTAAAACAAGGGTGATTATTAATTAAATAAATAGGAAAATTTTTCATTAACAGTTTCTGACGAAGAATAATATTTTTTTGAATTTAAAACTGTTCGAATTAAATTCCTGCTTTTTTATAAAATTCCAGACAACGTTTTCTTGCCAATGTATATTCAACAATAGGAGCAGGATATGTCAACTCCTGAAATTCAGGAACCCATTTTTTGATGTATTCCATTTTAGGATCAAATTTTTTTGTTTGTTCATACATATTAAAAATTCTGAAATAAGGAGCGGCGTCGACACCGGTGCCGGCGCTCCATTGCCAGCCGCCATTGTTGCTTGCCAATTCGTAGTCAAGAAGTTTTTTTGCGAAATAAGCTTCACCCCACCGCCAATCTATCAATAGATATTTTGTGAGAAACATCGCTGTTATCATCCGCACCCTGTTGTGCATAAATCCGGTTTCATTCAATTCGCGCATTCCGGCATCAACAATAGGATAACCCGTTTTCCCGTCGCACCATTTTTGGAAATCAACTTCATTATTTAACCAAGGAAGAAAATTATATTTTGGTTTGAATGCTTTTTCAGTTACATGTGGAAAATGCCAGAGAATCATCATGTAAAATTCTCTCCAGATAAGTTCATTCACCCATTTTTCGCTTACATCCCATGATATATTAAACATGTTTCTGATACTGACAGTGCCGAAACGCAGATGAATTCCGATTCTTGAAGTTCCTGCAATGGATGGAATGTCTCTTACATCTGAATATTTTTTTAGTAATGATTTATCAGGCGAATTACCGGGAAAATCAAAAGCTATTTTTGTAAATCCTATTTTTTTTAAATCGGGAACAGGTTGAAAATTTATTTTAGAAAAGTTCTGAAAATATTTTTTGGTGTTATACGGTTTTAGGTGAGATTCATTAATAGTTTTTTTCCATTTATTCATGTAAGGAGTGAAAACTGTGTAAGGAGTTCCGTCGTCTTTTATTACATCGTCTTTTTCAAAAATAACCTGATCTTTATAAGTATGAAAACCAATTTTATTTTTTTGTAATAGTTTCAAAATAGTTTCATCACGTTCCTTGGCATATGGCTCATAATCGTGATTAGTATAAACATCATTGATTGAATAATCCAGGATAATTTTTTTCCAGACATCAATGGGTTTACCTATTTTTACAAGTAAAGTTGAACCGAAATTATTTAATTCTACGTTTAGTTTTTCCAGGTGAGCATGAATAAAAACAAGGCGTCTGTCTTGCTTGTCTTCTAATTTATCTAAAATTTCGGTATCAAAAATAAATAATGTACAAACCGGAAGCCCGGACTTAAGAGCATGGTATAATCCGGCATTATCTTCTAAGCGTAAGTCTCTTCGAAACCAAAAAAAATTTATTGGATTTTGCATGGTTACTTGTAATGTTAGGGGATAATTATTTTTTTATTCATCCGAGAAAGAAAAACAGCGTATTTTTTATAAGAGTAAAGTAAGAGTTTTCTCAAGATCAGTATGAATAAAGTTAAACCCTGCCATTCTTATTTTTTCAGAAGATACACGTTGGCCGTTTAAAACAATTACTGCTTTTTCGCCAAGGATTAGTTTTAAAATAAAAGAAGGAACATTAAAAGGCCAGATAGGGCGATGAATTATTTTTCCAATTAATTTTATGAATGAATCATTAGTTACCGGTTTTGGTGCAACAGCATTATAAATGCCATGCATATTTTTTTCATCCACGGCAAAAGAAAACATTCTGTAAAGATCTTCAATATGAATCCAAGACATATATTGTTTTCCGGTTCCAAGCGGTGACCCCGCAAAAAGTTTCACCGGCAAAGAGATAGCCGGTAATACACCGTGGTTTTTATCGAGCACCAATCCAATCCTGAAAATAACTACACGAATACCTAACTCTTCAAATCGTTGAGAAGCTTTTTCCCATTCTATGCAAGTTTCACCTAAAAAATCTTCCGGTGCATGAAAATCTTCTTCAACCCAAACATCACCGGAATCACCATAAAAACCAATGGCTGATGCGGAAATTACTGTATGAACGGAGTTGGGAACTGATTTAAGTGTATCAAAAAGTAACGAGATGCTTTTTATACGACTATCAATAATTTCTTTCTTATAAGAACGTGTCCATCTCTTATCTGCAATTCCTGCACCTGCAAGATGAATTATAGTTCCAATACCTGAAAGAGAATCAGGATCCATCTTTTTATTTTTAATATCCCATAAAAATGAAGAACCCGAATTATTTTTTTTTCGACCCAAGGTTGAAACCTTCATTCCTTTTAATTGCAAATGATTCATAATTTGGGAACCTAAAAAACCACTTCCTCCGGTAATTAATATACTTTCTATCATTCGTTAAAATAAGTGTGTTAAATAGTGAATTGCAATAAAGAATTAGGTGTTTTCTTTATTAAAAAGGGCAAAATACAGCTAAATAATCGTAAATAATAATCGTTGAATCTATTTTAGAATTAATTTTTTTAATGACTATATTAAGAAAGTTCTCCGGCTTTAAGCTTTAATTGATAGGCCTTTAACTTAAAAACTAAATAAAAGAGAGATTAACGGAAAGCATTTAATAATTAATCACAGGAGTATTTGCACGTATTAAATTTTATCATACTTTTGCAACCCCTTCTCAAGAGGCAAAAAATCTCGGGAAAAACCCTTAAAAATCAATTAAAAGTGGACGCATTAACTTACAAAACCATTTCAGCGAATGCCCAAACAGTAACCAAAGCTTGGGTAATTGTTGATGCTCAGGATCAAGTAGTTGGAAGAGTATCATCGGAAGTCGCTAAAATACTAAGAGGTAAACATAAAGCCAGTTATACACCCCATGTGGATTGTGGAGATAATGTTATCATTATAAACGCTGAAAAAATTCGCTTTACAGGAAACAAAATGAACGATAAAGAATATGTTCATTATACGGGTTATCCGGGCGGACAACGATTTGCTACTCCAACAGAGTGGTTAAAAAAGAATCCTGCACTTATTCTTGAAAATTCTATTCGTGGAATGTTGCCAAAAAACAGGTTAGGAAGAGAAATTTTCCGTAATCTTCATGTTTACGTAGGAACAGAACACCCGCATACAGCTCAAAAACCAAAAGAAATTAAATTTTAATATTCATGGCAATAATCCATACGATAGGCAGAAGAAAAACATCAGTCGCACGTGTTTACGTAGATCTGGGAAATGGTGCTATCACTGTTAACAAACGTGATTTCAAGGAATATTTTCCTACAGGTCCACTTCAGTATATAGTTACTCAAGCACAATTGGCAGTCAATGCCAAAGAAAATTATGATATTAAAATCACGGTAGATGGCGGTGGAATTACAGGTCAGGCAGAAGCTTCCAGACTTGGAATTGCACGGGCACTTGTGAAAATTAATGAAGAGCATAAACCTGTTCTTCGTAAAGAAGGACTTTTAACACGTGATCCTCGAATGGTTGAACGTAAAAAGCCCGGACAGAAAAAAGCTCGTAAGAGATTCCAGTTCTCTAAACGTTAATCGTTATCAGAGAATAAGGGATTATCAGATAAGTCATCAATTAATAAGTCAATCCAAATTAAATGTCAAGAGTTTCATACCAGGAATTATTAGATTCAGGCGCTCACTTCGGCCATCTGAAGAGCAAATGGAATCCACGCATGGCACCATATATTTTTATGGAAGCACGCGGTATTCATATTATTGACCTGAACAAAACAGTTGCAAAAATTGAAGAAGCAGCATCAGCCATAAAGCAGATTGCAAAGTCTGGTAAAAAGATATTGTTTGTAGCTACTAAAAAGCAAGCAAAGGATATAGTTGCAAATGCCGCAGGCCGGATTAACATGCCTTATATTACTGAGCGTTGGCCGGGCGGAATGCTGACAAATTTTGCTACCGTAAGGAAGTCGGTTAAAAAAATGACAGGCTTTGAAAAGATGGCAACTGATGGAACTTTTGATAATATCTCTAAAAAAGAGAGGTTACAAATAACCAGACAGAAAGCTAAAATGGAGAAATTTCTTGGAAGCATATCCGATTTAAGCAGATTACCGGCAGCATTGTTTATTGTTGATATAATGAAAGAGCATATTGCAGTAGCTGAAGCTCATAAACTTAACATTCCAACATTTGCCATTACTGATACTAATACAGATCCAACTCAGGTTGATTTTGCAATTCCTGCAAATGATGATGCGACTAAATCAATTTCATTAATCATTGAAACAATGGTTAGAGCAATTGAAGAAGGACTTTCAGAAAGAAAAGTTGATAAAGAAATAGAAAAAGAAAAAGAGGCTGAAGAAGCAGCAGAAGCAGAAAAATCGGATGCAGTGGAAATGGTTATTTCTGAAGATGAGCCGATAAAAGAAGCCGGAGCGCCAAAAACACGCCCTCGCAGAAATACAACAACAGCAACAAAGAAAAAATAATTCATTCGGATTAATAAATAATTTAAGGAGAGTAAACCAATGACAACTGCAACAATTAGTGCAGCCGATGTAAATAAACTTCGCCAGCAAACAGGTTCTGGAATGATGGATTGCAAAAAAGCGCTAACAGAAGCAAATGGCGATTTTGAAGCAGCTATTGATATATTAAGAAAAAAAGGACAAAAGATTGCTGCAAATCGTCAAGACCGTGAAGCAAAAGAAGGCTATGTATTTGGTAAAACAAGTGCTGACGGTAAGCATGGCGTTATTGTAGCGGTTTGTTGTGAAACAGATTTCGTTGCCAAAAATGCTGATTTCATTAAATACGGTGAGTCTATTCTTGATCTTGCCATGAAAAACAATCCGGCTACAGTTGCAGATCTTAAGGCGCTTAAATTAGGTAATCATACTGTTGAAGAAACATTGATTGAGCAAATGGGTAAAATCGGTGAAAAGATTGATATTGTTGATTATCAGAATGTACATACCGAAAAAGTAGTAGTTTATAATCACCCCGGATACAAGCTTACGTCAATGGTAGGTTTTAATTCTGGCGAGGCAAGTCTTACAGAAGCAGGCCGTGATGTAGCTATGCAAGTGGCAGCCATGGCTCCTGTAGCTATCGATAAAGATGATGTTGATCCTAAGCTAGTTGAGCGTGAAATGGAAATTGCCAAAGAGCAAATCCGCGCCGAAGGCAAACCGGAAAATATGGTTGATAAAATCGCTCAGGGAAAAATTAATAAGTTTTTTGTTGAATACACGCTATTAAACCAGCAATTCATCAAAGATGATAAGAAAACTATTCGCCAGTATCTTGAGAGTATTAATAAAGATCTCAAAATAACGGAGATGAAAAGAGTTAAGATTGGATAAATCATTAAAAGGGAGACAATGTCTCCCTTTTTTTTTGATAGTGAATTTTATAAAATTGATCTTTAGACTTATGTTCTGTGAAACTAAAACAGACTTATTATCTAAACAGCAATTTGACTAATTGTTTTTTCATATTTTCGTAGCAATTAAAACAAAGATGAAATACAAACGTGTTCTACTTAAGTTAAGCGGTGAAGCTTTGATGGGTGAAAAGGATTTTGGAATTGATCATAATCGCCTTAAACAATATTCCGAAGACATCAACGCTGTTGTGAAATCAGGAGTTCAGGTTGCCATTGTCATTGGCGGAGGAAATATCTTTAGAGGCGTCGGTAATGATGCAGAAGATGTGATCGATCGTGTTCAGGGAGATTATATGGGAATGCTTGCAACAGTTATTAATAGTATGGCATTGCAATCTGCATTAGAAAAAATTGGTGTTAGTACGCGATTACAATCCGCAATAAAAATGGAGCAAATCTGTGAACCATATATAAAACGTAGGGCAGTGCGGCATTTAGAAAAAGGGCGGGTTGTTATTTTTGGTGCAGGAACAGGTAATCCATATTTTACTACTGATACAGCAGCTTCTTTACGTGCCATAGAAATTGAAGCAAATGTTATTTTAAAAGGAACACGTGTAGATGGAATTTATACATCTGATCCGGAAAAAAATAAGGATGCTGTGAAATATCATACGATAACTTTTGATGAAGTTTATGAAAAAGGTTTGAAAGTTATGGACCTTACTGCATTTACTTTATGTAATGAGAATAAAGTTCCAATCATTGTGTTCGATATGAATAAAAGCGGCAACTTTTTAAAAGTTCTCGAAGGAGAATCTGTAGGAACACTAGTAGAATTTTAAAAGAAAATAATTATTAATTTTTAGTAAATGATATTTACAAAAATTTTAATTTTACCTTACTATTCTTGATTCTTGATTCTTGATTCTTGATTCTTGATTCTTGATTCTTGATTCTTGATTCTTGATTCTTGATTCTTGATTCTTGATTCTTGATTCTTGATTCTTGATTCTTAACTATACCCCGCCATGTTAGACCCCAATAAAATTATTAATGACTCAAAGGTGCATATGCAAAAAGCAATTGAGCATTTAGAATCGGAACTTTCGAAGATCAGAGCTGGCCGTGCAAATCCGGCAATGCTTGATAGTATTCATGTTGATTATTATGGGACCAATACACCGTTAAGTCAGGTTAGCAGTGTTACCATTCCTGATGCCAGGACAATAGCGATACAACCCTGGGAAAAAGGTATGTTATCTCCCATTGAAAAGGCCATTCAGGCTGCAAATTTGGGGTTTAATCCTCAAAACGACGGAACTTTAATACGAATAAATATTCCTGTTTTAACGGAAGAACGCCGAAAAGAACTTGTCAAAAAAACAAAAGCAGAGGTTGAACATGGCAAAGTGACTATTCGAAATATCCGTCGTGATGCTAATGAACACATAAAGAAGGATTCTAAGTCAGTTCCGGAGGATGTAATTAAGGGTTTAGAAGACCAGATTCAAAAATTAACCGATCAGTTTATTGCCATAATCGACAAGCATCTGGATGCTAAAGAAAAGGAAATAATGACCATTTAAAGAGGCTCTCATTGTCACAATAATTTAATATTTATAGCTTTTAACAACTTTCTTTTTTCTTTTTTTGTTATTTGTTTTTTTAATATCTACCTTCGGCTTACTGGAAGCGGTCTTCAGAGCATCTGAACTTTTTTTTCAGATTCTCGTATCGGGGCACATTCTCTCATTCACCACGTTTATCCAATTGTTACCCAAATAATATTGGCAAACCGTTGATGCTTGTCGTAAATTCATCTGATTAAAGTTATGCCTAATTAAGTCAATCAGTAAAACGACAGCAAAGTCAAAAAAAAATAAAATTTAATCAACCAATGAGTCAGTTAGTCAATAGCATGATTCATTAAATTACAAAAAGAAAAATAAATAAATATAATATACTAAACGCATGAAAAAAAAGCTGACTAATTATAAGCTAATTTTATTAGGATTAATGTTTTTGACAATGTTTACCGGGTCTGCTTTTTCTCAAGGCAACACGTATAATTGTTATATAAAAAACATTACATATCTCGATTCCAGAAATCTTGAATTTGAGATTTGGTTGGAATGGACAGGAACCAATACTAATAAATTTCAATTCTATCAGGCTGGTATCGATTTCAACTATGCTGGAATGGCTAATGGTGGAACAATTACCGGAGCCTTTGTTGCAGGATCTGCAGATCCATCTCTACCTGCCGGCGTTCAGCAAGCTCCAAACTGGAATATTAATGCGACAAGTAAACAAATACGGATGATTTCGGCTATTGCAACTCCTTCAAGTGTTGCAGCTGTTTGTCCGCCGCCACCTGGATTCAGACTGGGAAAATTTAAAATGACCAATACTGCAGACTTTACCTGTGGTACTACTCCAAATTTTGCTTTTAAATTTCTAACCGGTAGTTCTACAACTACTAAAACGGTTCTTGCTATGTATATAAATGGAGCAACAACCGGTATAGATGTAACAGTTCAGGCATCATATATTGTTGAAAGTAACCCTGCAGTAACTTTAAATTGTGGAGCGGCATGTTCAGTTGTTGCAGCTATAGATCAAAATTTACCTCCTCCTTGTTTTGGTGGAACTAATGGAAGTGCCCGGGTTACTCTTACCGGTTCCGGAACAGCAGCTACAGGTACTTATTCTTTAGATGGTGGTGCTTCAGTTCCATACACGACAAATCCATTTACAATTACAGGACTATCAGCCGGTAACCATACTGTAACAGCTATAACAGCAACGCCTTGTACTTCGAGCACAGCTCAATTTGTAACTCTTGATGGTGCAGTTACAGAAGATAATAATATTTGTACAATAGATGCCTGTAATTCAATTACGGGAGTTTCTCATATTGCAGTAGCAACCGATGATGGTGATGCATGTACGGTGGATGGTTGTAATTCAATAAATGGTGTATTTCATAATCCTGTTTTAACAAGTGATGATAATTTATGTACTACAGACGGTTGTAATTCAATAACAGGTGTATTTCACACTCCTGTTACAACCGATGATAGTAATCCTTGTACAACCGATGCTTGTAATTCCACTACCGGAGAAGTAACACATTTAGCAGTTAATACTGATGATGGTAATGCATGTACAACAGATGGATGTAATTCAATAACCGGGGTATTTCATACTGCTGTAGTTACTGATGATGCTAATCCTTGTACAATTGATGCTTGTAATTCTTCAACCGGAGCAATTACACATATTGCAGTTGTTACCGATGATGGTAATGCTTGTACAACTGATGCCTGTAATTCTTCAACCGGAGCAATTACACATATTGCAGTTGTTACCGACGATGGTAATGCATGTACGACTGATGCTTGTAATTCTTCAACCGGAGCAATTACACATATTGCAGTTGCAACCGATGATGGTAATGCTTGTACAACGGATGCCTGTAATTCTTCAACCGGAGCAATTACACATATTGCAGTTGTTACCGATGATGGTAATGCATGTACAACAGATGCTTGTAATACTTCAACCGGAGCAATTACACATATTGCAGTTAATATAAATGATAACAATGCATGTACAACAGATGCTTGTAATACTTCAACCGGAGCAATTACACATATTGCAGTAAATACCGATGATGGCAATGGTTGTACTGTTGATGCTTGTAATTCAACTTCGGGCGTAATTACTCATATAGGTATTTCAGCTGATGATGGTAATGCATGTACTACTGATGCTTGTAATTCTACAACAGGTGCTGTTACTCATATTGCAGTTGTTACCGATGATGGTAATGCC
This sequence comes from Bacteroidota bacterium, assembly GCA_031417555.1. Taxonomy (GTDB): domain Bacteria; phylum Bacteroidota; class Bacteroidia; order AKYH767-A; family 2013-40CM-41-45; genus JADKIH01. The sequence goes on along the minus strand of JANOVV010000030.1, from coordinate 27,243 downwards.
TGTACAACGGATGCCTGTAACTCTATAACAGGCATTTCTCATGTTGCTGTAAATGTTAATGACAATAATGCATGTACTACAGATGCTTGTAATACACTTACGGGAGCAATTACTCATATTGCAGTTGCAACTGATGATGGTAATGCATGTACTACCGACGCTTGTAACTCTTCAACAGGAGTTGTTACTCATATAGCAGTTAATATAAATGATAATAATGCATGTACAACCGACGCTTGTAATTCTTCAACAGGTGCTGTTACTCATATAGCAGTTGTTACCGATGATGGTAATGCCTGTACAACGGATGCCTGTAACACGTTAACAGGTGCGGTTACACATATAGCAATAAACGTTAATGATAATAATGTTTGTACTACAGATGCTTGTAATTCAACAACAGGAGCAATAACTCATATAGCATTACCTACCGATGATGGTAATGTATGTACAACGGATGGTTGTAACTCTATCACGGGTATTTTCCATACAACAATTCCTGGTTGTGGTTGTCCGATTGCAAATCCGGGCGGACCGTATACATCATGCGGTAATGTTGTCTTAAATGGTTCTATTACCAATGCAACAGTAGGAACATGGTCGTCACCAACAGGTGGATCTTTTACACCAAACGCAACTACATTAAACGCTACTTATATACCAACAGTTGGTGATTTAGCTCTTGGTCAAGTAACTCTAAAACTTACAACGAATGATCCTCCGGGAGAATGTGTTGCAGAATTTAGTACAGTTGTAGTTACTTTCATAGCAACAAATGATAACAATGCATGTACAATAGATGCATGTGATCAAATAACCGGTCTGGTATCTCATACACCGGTAAATATAAATGACAACGATCCTTGTACTGTTGATGCTTGTAATTCTATTACAGGGGTATCTCATATTTCTAAAATATCAATTGGTACATCTACAACTCCTGCAGGCTGTACAACAAGTGATGGAACAGCTACTGCAAATCCAAGCGGAGGTTCTCCTTCTTATACCTATTCATGGTCTCCAGGCGGGCAAACTTCAAACCCTGCAACTGGGCTTGCCGGCGGAAACTACGTTGTAACAGTTACTGATGCCAATGGTTGTTCTGCTACAGCAACAGCTGTTGTTGGAGTAACCGGCTCATCTACTAATCCTCCGGGACCAATAAGTGGTCCTGCTGGCGCTTGTCGCGGCGAAAGAGGTGTCGTTTATTGTATTGATCCGGTTCCGGGTGCAACTTCATATATCTGGACAGTTCCAAGAGGTTCTTCAGGTTCTTCAGTTGGAACTTGCATTACAGTTAGATTTAAAGACAGTTACAACGGTGGTTTTGTTTGTGTAAGAGCAGTAACTCCTTGCGGTATATCTCCAAGTATTTGTATAAATGTACCTAGGCTTACTGAGAAACCTTCAAAACCAGGACCTATAACAGGGCCGGTATCACTTTGTCCTCTTACGGATGGAATATATGCTATATCTCCTGTAGCAGGAGCTACTAGTTACCTTTGGTCTACAACCGGTGGATTAGTAATTATTTCAGGACAAGGTTCAACGTTGATAGTTGTTAGTGCACCGGCAGGATTTACAACTGGTACTGTCAGAGTAAAAGCTAAAAACTGTATTGGAAGCAGTAGTAACAGAGTATTGAATGTTTATGGCTTGCCTAAAGTTCCGGTTTGGTATAAGGCGGATAGATATGATAATGAAGTTAAAGGAATTTGCGGTGGTTCAACTCATGAATATGAAATCGCCCGTGATCCTGGTGCTACATGTCATGTTTGGACAGCTCCTCAAGGTTCTCTGATTGATGACAGACATGGAAATACGGGTAATCCTCTAACAGTAATAGGAAATACTATTGATGTATTGGTAACCTTCCCTAATGAATTTAAAGATGGTTATGTTACAGTATCAACTTGCAATGCTTGCGGTTCAAGTTCAACTGCTGAGTTATTTGTATCAAGTGTTCCAAGTACTCCAATATGGAAAACTCCTCCACCGGTTTCTGCTTGCCCTGGTAGTTGTTATGTATTTAATATTGATAATGTTCAAGATGCCAAATCATGGACATACACAGCACCTGCAGGAGCAATAATTAGAAGCCCTGGAGCAGCCGGTTCCGGTAATCCAATAACAACTACTGTTTCTATAGCAACTATTTGTTTCCCTAATGGATTTATTTCAGGAGTAGTTACTATTGAAGCAAATAATGATTGTGGCCATTCTGATCCGCTTGTTTATTCTATCAATAGCTGCAGAAATACTGAATCAAGTTCAACTGTTGTTAATGCTAATCCAAACAACAAACTTGCAAATAGTGGATCTAATGAATCAGTAAATATTTCTGAAGCATTGACATCTCTATCAGCTTATCCAAACCCTACAAATGGAATAACAACAGTTTCGTTTTATTCGAATCAAAGTGCTAAATACTCCTTTAAAGTTGTAGATATAATTGGTAAAGAAATTATCAATGAGAATATTTCTGCATCAGAAGGTTACAATGTAAAAGAAATTAACCTTGAAAATATTTCAAAAGGACTGTATTTGATTTCTATACAGACTGAAGGAAGTAGAATGCAAACGTTGCGCTTGGTTGTAGAGTAATTTTATTGCGACTTTAAAGTATTAGATATATTAAAACCCTCTCCGTTTGGAGAGGGTTTTTTTTGTTTTATTAATTTTTCGCAGAAAATGAATTAATTCTAATCATTCATTATAAACCTTTTAATATTAATGCCGTATTATAAAAAACCTTTTTAAGTTAAAAACAGGCGATAATTAATATATTTTAAGGTAAATGAATTCAGGGGCTTTTAAATCGATGATGCGTTTGGTTCAAAAACAGAACCTGCTAACAACTTTAAGATATCGATTCGTATTTTTTTTTCTAGGTACCGGAACATTAATTTCATTGGTAGTTTTTTTTAATTTTACTAATGTTAAAAAAGTAAAAGCGGCTACTGAAACTTTATCATCTGGATCCTTTATAATCAATATGGGAGTTACACCGCAGACCTATGCCAATGGATTGAAACCATATGGTATGCTATTCGATCTTATCATTAATTATAGTGTTCCAATTAAATGGGTAATAGAGCCTACAAAATTAAAAGACAGTGCCGATTTCACTTACAATGCTGTTAAATATAAAGGTGGACCATTTATTATACCGGCTGAATATATTAACTCTACAATCTCTAATCGAATTACTTATTGGCAAACTCAGGGTGTTCAAGGAGTATATACAACAGCGTCTATTTCTGTACCGGTTTATACAACACTAACTGCATTTTCAATTTCAATAATAGATAATCAAGCAGGAAGAGAAGGTATCATTCAAGACTACTTTACCAATGCCGCTATTCCCTCAGCAGGTTATGTAGTAGGTACGCCTTCAGTATTGCAGGATTGTAATGATATTTGGATAAATCCACACGGTGACCCTACCTGGGCATCGCATGGATATTTATATAATTATGTAACGGTATCAAAATGTTTTATTTGGGTTGAATGCCATGCAGTGAGTGTTATGGAAGGAATTCAAAATTCAGTCACACCATTTCAACGTTTAAATTATTTAACAACGAATGGTCTTAAATGTTATAGCAATGGTAAATGTGTTTCGGCAACAGAAGCTCATGGTGGAAATCCAACATCGCCTTTTACACATTATTATCCTGCCGATCCAGTTATGCAATTTATGGGTACTATGGATGGTGCTTGCAATGGTGGTTCAGAAAAGTGGTATCAACCCCAAGTTGTTGGTTCAGGTGCATGGCGGGCAACAACAAAACGATTGGTAACTACATCCGATGGAACATCACCCAACGAAGGAATATTGATGGCTTATGGTCCCGGTTTCGGTGATCCAAGCAATGGATATGTAATGTATGAAGCGGGTCATGATCTTGGAGGAAATGGAACAACAGCAGAAAAAGTCGCTGCACAAAGAGCATTTTTCAATTTTGTATTACTTGCCGGGATTACAAAAAAATTAACTTTTAGCAGTTATACAATTCCAAATTCTTTTAAGGCAAATGAGACAAAAGCAGTATCTGCAACAATATCTTCAGGTACACCACCGTATTCTTATTCGTGGTCAACTTCTGTTGGCGGTACTTTCACAAATGGCACATTAGCATCAGCAAGTTTTACAGCTCCGAATACACCAACTCCCCTTAACGGTGCATTAAAATGTACGGTGATCGATGCATGCGGACGGCAAAATTTCGTTTCTCAGATAATTGCTGTTAGCGAAAATACTTTACCAATAACATTAAAAAGTTTCTCAGCAAAAAAAGAAAATAAAAATGTTGTTGTTCAATGGACAACAGGAAGTGAAATAAATAATGATTATTTTACAATTGAACGTAGTAATAACGGTTATGATTTTATTGAAATCGGGAAAGTCGATGGTTCAGGGAATAGTTCAGTTGATGTTTCATATTCTTTTACTGATAAAGCACCTTTCAGTGGTGATAATTATTACCGTCTAATTCAAACAAATTTTGATGGTAAGTATAAGATATATTTACCCGTTCATGTAAAAAATAATAATCGGGAAGAAACAACTAATAATATTATTGGAATAAGTCCAAATCCTTTTAGTGGTTTTTTTAAAATTGATTATAGCGTTCAGGAAGCAGGAGAAATTGAAATAATACTATTCAATCGAGAAGGGAAAGGAGAAAGGTCAATAAAAATTGATGCTCAGGAAGGATTTAGTTCTTATATTTTTAACGACATTTCTACTTTATCTCCGGGAGTTTATTATATAATGTTAAAACCCGCTAGCGGATCGCCGATTATAAGTAAGGTTGTAAATTATTAAATTAAATTTTAAACAGTTTTTTAAAAACAATTTTCATTTTTGATAGTTCAGTTTTAAACCGATATAATTCGATATTATTTTTTCTAACATTTTTATGTAGGATTCTTTCAATAATTGCAGAAACTTATTTCTTATCTCAGACTTTAACCATAAAGTATACTATCTCATAAAAAGGCTAAGCTTGAATTTGGCTTTCTTGAAAAAGAATTAAACAAATGCGAGAATTATTTGCAAAACGCATATTATTAAAAAGGTTTAAACAAAATAATACTACAAAATAATGATACAAAAATTTAAATCAATTTGTTTTTTAACAATTCTTGCAGGACTTTCTGTTCAATTATCTTTCGCACAAAAAATTAATAGAAAGGTTACCGAAAACTTGCTGTCAAAAATAGAAGTTTCTGAAATGGTTAATACTAGTTTTACTTTTAGCAAGGACATGCGGAGGGTTGCATTTCGGATTAATAGCGGTAATAAGCAAATGGCGGTGATCGATGGGAAAAATGGTATTGGTTATGATATTGTAACATTCCCTGTTTTTAGCCCCGACAGCAGACAATATGCGTATGCTGCTCGCAATGGATCGAATTGGTTCTTAATAATAGATGGCAAACAGATTTCAATTGAACCTCTTGCAGAAATTACAACGGTACAATTTACTCCTGATAGTAAAAATTATATTTATGTAATTAAAAAGGACGGCAAATATTGTATGATAAATAACAATACTAAAGGTAAGTGGTATGATAATATTGACGAAAACAGCATAACATTCAGTATGGATAATAAAGTAATGGCTTATAGTGCAGAAATAAATAAAAAACAATGCATTGTTATAAATGGAAAAGAAGGGGCATTGTATGATCAGGTAGGTTTTCCTATATTAAGTACAGAAGGAAATCATTTTGTTTATTGGGCAGTCGAAGGCAATTATTCATTTGTAATTCGGGATGGACAAAAGAGTTCTGTTTATGAATCTGTAAATTCGGTTTTATTAAGTAATGATGGAATGCATTGTGCTTTTTCTGCTACGAAAAACGGAAAGAGTGTGGTAGTAAGTGATAATGTTGAAAGTGAAAAATATGATTGGGTTCATTCATTATGTTTTAGTCAGGATGGCGCAAGATTAGGATATGCTATGGAAAAAGCGGTTGGAGATAAAGAAGGATTCAAACAGTTTGCTGTTATTGATGGCAAAAGAGAAGGACCGTATGAAACAGTAGTAGAAGGAACAATAAAATTTAGCACTGATGGGAAAAGTGTTATTTTTAAAGTTGAAATGCATGATGAGTTTTTTATGGTCTGCAATGGTAAGGAAGGGAAACGTTATAGTGATGTACTTCAAATTACGACTACATTCAGCCCGGATAATCAAAGATTGGCTTATGCAGTTGAAAACAATACAAAGAGAATGGTAATTGCCGATGAAAAAGAAAGTGTTCCATTCAACGATGTATTTTCAATTTCTTTTAGTCCTGATAATAAACGATACGCTTATTCGGTCAGATTAGAAAATAAAGATTTTGTCGTTGTTGACGGACAAAAGGGAGGAAAATATGATTCCATTCTTGGTCAAGGAGAAATCGTATTTGATTCACCCGAAAAGTTTCATTATCTTTCTATGAAAGGAAACAATATATATCTTGTAGAGGAAGTATTAGAATAAATTAAGTAACTGTAAAACATTTTTTTTCAGTGATATGAAATTTTTTACTCTGAAGAGAATAAATATTTCCTTTCAAATTCATCTAGGGTTTGATTTTTTAGTTTTTGGAAATTAATTACCGGAATAATCCAATAAATTAAATTTACACCATACTGTTTTATTTAAAATGTCTAATAATCTTACAAGAAAATTGTAAGATTATATTTATAGGAATTTTTTTTTGAATTTATTATTTAAAATTTTGAAGAATTCTGTGAATAAAACGAGAAACCTATTTTATACTAAACACTTTAAATTAATAGGGATACTTTAAAATTTAATTCGTTTGAATAAGATTCGAAATAGCAATTAATTATCTAAAAACTGAATTAAAATGCAAATCCAGGGCTGAGATTTAAAATTCATCAGAGAGAAAAATTGATTTTATCTATCAAATAAAAAAATCGAATTTAAACTAAAACAAAAGAAAAACATATAAAAGCCTCATTTTAATTAAATAATGAAATTTATTTATCTGCCTATTTTAATAACTCTTCAGCGTAAGAACTGTAATCATTTACCATATAATTCTGTATTCTGGCGAAGGGAGGATGTTAATTTGTCAAATAAATTCTAATAAATGTTAATTCAAAATCTAAGCAAAATAATAAAGTAGTTAATATTCAATATATATAAATCAATAGTCATGGAAGATAAAAAATTACTTTCATTTTCATTACAAAACAAACTTGTTGATACATTTAATATCGGTCAACAAGTTTGTCTCCTCTTTTCCCAAAGCAGGTTAATTTTTTGTAGTGGAAAGTGTTGGCGGAATGCGGGAGTGATAATTTTATTAATGTTCACTTCGATAATTTCGTATGCGCAAATGTCCGGAGTGCCGGGTGGTGGAGTTTCAAATTGTGCAATTTCCCCTTCTCTTCCGGTTTGCCCAAATTCAGTTGTAACTTATTCAGGTCCGGTAGGCATGTCGAGTTATTCATGGACTATTACTGGTTCCGGAACAATAACAGGATCAACAAATGCCCGCACAGTAAATGTTGCTGCAGGATCTAGTTGTAACTCGTCTTACAAATTGACAATTACATATGTCAATGGTTTGCTTCCTAATACCTGTGCAATAACAGTAGCAGTTATTGATTATACGTTGCCTTCGATTGTAGCACCGACGAGTAAATCAGTTCCAAACAATACACCAAATATTGTATTTGATACCCCAACAATGAGCGATGCGTGCGGTACCCCAACATTAATTGTACTTTCAACAACATCTTCAACTCTTCCCAGCGGAGCGGTTAATTATACCAGAACATGGAAAGCGGTCGATGGATGTGGAAATGCATCTACTACATGCAGCCAGACAATTACTGTAAATAGTGCTTTGACATGTTCAATAACCGGTAACAATATAATTTGTCCCGGAAGTACTGCGAATTTATGTGCACCACCGGGGGCAATTTCTTATTTATGGAATACAGGTGCAACAACACCTTGCATAGATGTTACCGCAGCAGGAACGTATACTGTAACAGTTGTTGATCAAGCAGGAGTAAGTACGTGTAGTAAGACAGTAACATTAAGTACACAGTCAAATTGCATGATTAGTGGTAATGCAACTATTTGTTCGGGCGGAGGAACCAGCTTATGCGGACCTGCTGATGCAACTTCTTATTTATGGAATACCGGAGCGACAACGCAATGTATTAATGCAAATAGTGCCGGAACTTATTCTGTAACTGTTGTTGAATCGAATGGATGCAGCAATTCGTGCAGCAAAGTAGTATCGGTGGGAACACCTATGAATTGTAATATTAGTGGCAGCTCCACAATTTGTGCGGGAGGCTCTACAAATTTATGCGCTCCTGCTGGAGCGTCTGCTTATTTATGGAGCACAGGTGCAAGTACACAATGTATAACAGCAACAAGTGCAGGAACATATTCAGTGACGATTACGAATACTAATGGTTGCATAAGTACCTGCAGTAAAGTTGTATCAGTAAATAATCCTCCGAATGTTTCTATCACAGGAAATTTGTTTATTTGTCCAGGTGGAACTACTCAAATATGTGCGCCGGCAGGATTGCCTTCCTATGCATGGTCAACGGGCGAAACGGCACAATGTATTACAGTAAATTCTATAGGAAATTATATGGTTACAGTTACAGGTTCTAATGGATGTACTTCTTCAAGCAGCCAGACAGTTGACGGCCAGGCTCCGCTTGTTTGCAGTATTAGCGGGAATACGGAATTATGTCCGGGAGGCTCTACTAATTTATGTGCAATTGCGGGAGCTTCTTCATATTCCTGGAACACGGGAGCTTCAACACAATGTATCACTGTAACAAGTAGTGGGACCTATACAGCAACATTAACAAATTCAAGCGGGTGTACCAGCACATGCAGCAAAACGGTGACGATTAATAATCCACCGGTATGTGGAATAACAGGAACAAGTATATTATGTCCCGGGGGTTCAACAAATTTGTGTGCCCCGGTAGGAGCAGTATCTTATGTTTGGAATAATGGCGCAACAACACAATGTATAAATGTGAATAGCGGAGGTTCTTATTCCGTTACAATTGCAGGAGAAAGCGGTTGCACTAGTTCATGTAGTAAGACTGTGACTATAAATAATCCCCCACCATGTTCTATTACAGGTAATAGTTCATTTTGCGCAGGAGGCTCTACCAACCTTTGTGTTAATTCGGGAGCGGCCACGTATTTATGGAGTAACGGAGCAACAACGCAATGTACCACTGTCAATAGTGCCGGGACCTATTCGGTAACAGTGACTGATGATAATGAGTGCAGCAGTGTTTGCAGTAAAGCAGTTACAATAAATAATCCACCGCAATGTTTTATAAATGGAAGTAGTAATATTTGTCCGGGCGGGTCAACAAATTTGTGTGCACCTCCGGGAGCTACTTCATATTTGTGGAATAACGGTGCGACAACTCAATGTATAACTACAAGTATAGCGGGTAATTTTTCAGTCACAATTACTAATGCAAATGGTTGCAACAGTTCATGCAATAAAACAGTAACGATTAATAATCCACAGCCTTGTACAATTACCGGCAATAATACAACATGTTCTGGTGGTTCAATAAATTTGTGCGGATCGGCAGGAGCTCAATCGTATTCGTGGAGTACCGGGGCAACATCGCAATGTATTTCAGTTACTAGTACAAACACATACTCATTGACGGTTGTGGATGAAAACGGATGTAGTAGTTCTTGCAATAAATCAGTAACCATAAATCCGCCACCGACATGTTCAATTACCGGAAATAGTTCATTTTGTTCGGGAGGTTCTACAAATTTATGTGCACCAGCGGGAGCAGTTTCATATTTATGGAATACCGGTGCGACAACACAATGTATTTCTGTTAATTCTGCTGGAAATTATTCGGTAACTATAACAAATAATAACGGATGCAGCAGCACATGCAATAAAAGCGTAACGATAAATAACCCTCCTAACTGTTCAATTGCAGGAAATCTTTTAATATGTAATGGAAGTTCTTCGATACTTTGTGCAACAGCTGCAGGAGCAAATTATTCATGGAGCACAGGTTCAACCAATCAATGTATAACAGTTAATACATCCGGAAATTATTCTGTAACTGTAACAGGTACCAATGGATGTAGTGCAACTTGTAGTCAGAATATTGACATTCTTACAACACCGAATTGCAGTATAACAGGTAATTCGAGTATTTGTGCCGGTGGTTCGACAAGCTTATGTGCATCACCCGGGGCATCATCTTATTCATGGAATACGGGTGCTACAACACAATGTATAAATGTTTTTGGTTCAGGAAATTATACAGTTACTGTAACAGGAGCTAACGGATGTACAAGTTCATGCAGTAAATCTGTAACAGTGAATACTCCTTTAACATGTTCAATAACTGGAGCATCATCAATTTGTTCCGGGGGGTCAACAACTCTTTGTGCACCAAGTGGAGCAGCTTCTTATGGATGGAGTACAGAAGCGACATCATCATGTATAACAGTTAATTTGGCCGGAACATATTCAGTAGTAGTAACGGATGCCAACGGTTGCATAAGTACATGTTCACAAACAGTTATTGTGAATCAATTACCTTCATGTACGATCACAGGAAATAACGATTTATGCCAAGGAGATAATACAACATTTACTGTAAATGGAGGAACAGCTTATCTGTGGAATACAGGAGCTACTACGGCTTCAATTACAGCATCGGCACCTGGATATTATTCAGTAAGCGTGTCAAATGCTTCCGGATGCAGTAGTACATGTTCACGAACATTATCGACGCATGCATGTGGTATCAGCTTGAAAAAGACACCTGACATATGTGAATTTCAGGATGGAGTATCAACTACGGTGAACTTTAAATATGTAGTTAAGAATAAAAGCGAATACTTCAGTGCGTCAGGTAATATTATTGATGATAATGCTACGCCTGCCAATACTGCTGATGATATAAATGTTTGCACATGGGGTCCGATTTTGCCGGGCGACAGTGTTACATGCAGCCGTTCATTTACAATTACTAAAACGCATACTAATACAGCAAAAGCTTCGGGAATTTCGGGAGGAACAAGTGTTAGCGCTTCAGCAACAGCAACAGTGGAAGGAATCAATTGTAATTGTAACTTAAGTTATCCGGATAATTCTAATTTGCCGCGCTCGGCAGTTATTTTTAATGAGAGTGAAGTTTTAAGAGCATCTGATCCGGGACCGGCTTCTTGTGGTTCAACCGGATCTGTGATTAAATTATGGTATAATGATGAACATGCACTTTTATTGGGTGTTAGATCGGTAAGTGTTAAAACATTTAGCGGAATTACAACTACCAATTATAATATTACACCAACACCTGCAACACCGTCGTGTTTTACTAACCCACTTGTAGGTGATACGATTTCAACAGGAGATCAGGCAGCCAATGATGTTGCTGCGGGTGGAGGTCGTCCATTGTGGCCTTCTATCTTTATTACAGATCTTACTGTAAACGGACCAAACAGTCGAATAGGAGACTGGCAACAAGGAGGAAAAGGTATTCCGCCGACAGGAGTATGTGGAAACTGGAAAAGTGCAGTGAAGATGATTGATAAAACACGGAATCCTCCTCTTGTTACAATTACAACAGATGCAAATCCTGTGAAAAATAATTGGAACCTTGGCAGTGGTTCACATACACCTGCAGGAGGTTTTGCAAGTTTAAATAATGAAGGTTATGGCGCCGAGGTTTCATGGGATGTAAATAAATTAGGATTAATATCCGGACATACTTATAGGTTAGTGTTTATGGTTCATGATGGTGATCAAAATAAAACAGGAGGAGATGTTGGAGAAACATGTACTACCATTCATATTCCTGATGTAAATTGTACACCGGCAGCACCTCCGCCACCACCACCGTCAACCTCTGATAAAATTTGTTACAAAGGCGTATCACATAGTTATGTCAGGGCTAGTCAGGAATGGACAATAAATACCACTACAAATACGGCAACTATCCGAACCACTTTCTCAAAGAATTTTGTGGATAATACATATGGACTTAGCGCTATTGGGTGGCCTTCGGGACATACATTCAATCAGCTGGTAGGATCCGATAATTTACAAATGGCCTTATTCGATGCTAACAATGTGAAGAAAATGGAGTTCAAATTAGATTACATTACTTCAAGTAATACAGTTCCTTCAGGTTACAAATGTCTGGGAGTGACTGGTGGAGAAGGATCAATGTTGTTAGGAAATGTTTCTGATGTTGTAAGTGTAACTACTTCCATCGACAAAAACTTAAATACATTTGGTTATCCGCTGATAACTAATTCGCCGGCGACAAATACAAGTTATACTCCGAACTCATCTTATCCAAACTGGATTTATGATGTTTGGTATGAAGTAACTGTTAAGCTTTCAGCTTTTGGTACAGCAGGTTTTGGAGAACCACTGATAACTTCCGTTCATGCGAGTCCTAGTAAGACGGGAAGTAATACTGAAATGGTAATTGATACAACCTGCACAACAATATCTCCACGTATGTCGGCACCGGATGCACCGACAAAAATAAATGCAATTGCTTATCCAAATCCTTTCGGCGAGGATATTACAATTACATTTATAACGCCATTGGAAGGGGATGCTAATATTACAATAACGGATGTAGCAGGTCGTGTGGTAGAATCAATCAGTCGTTCAGCCGGTACTATAAATATGGGCCATACTCTCAGATCCGGAATATATTTTGTAAGAATTACTCAAGGCGATTATTACCGTATAATAAAGATTATTAAATCGTCTGGTATTGAATGATAAATTAATTTGCTGATAAAAAGCATTTATAAAAAAGCAGGGTGATTTAAAATTACCCTGCTTTTTTATAAATTTAAAAATGGATGTATTAAAACAGTATGCTTTTTTGGTGGATAGGGGATTAGATTCCGGCAAAAATCAAACAAAAAGATTGAAATTTTAAACAAAAACATGGCTTTTATAATAAATGAAACTTTTCTTACAAACAGGCGTTATAATAGTTGTGTTTCATGTTAAGTTTTAAGTTAAGTAATTTTAGTTGTTGATCAGAAAACTTCGGACGAAAATTCCGGAGTTTTTTGTTTTTATATATTTCACTTTTTAATTTGAAACCTTCCAGCCGATAATTTTTTTATCATCTCCTGCGGACAAAAGCGCTTCGTTCATCCATAAAATTTTATTTACACTATGAATATGACCGCTATTTTTTTCATGATCAATTCTTGTTAAAAGATTAAAAGTTTCCGCGCTCCATATTTTAATCGTCTTATCACGGCTTCCGGTAGCAAAATAATTTCCATCAGGGGAGAAGCTAATTGAATAGATAGCATAATTGTGAGCGGGTATTGATTTTACGAGTTCGAAATTTTCAGAATTCCAAAATTTCAGGTGGGCGTCTTTTCCTCCACTAATTATTATATTTAAAACAGGATGAAAACAGATGGTATTAACAGAAAATTGATGTGCTGTAAAACTATGAATTTCCGTTAAGTCATCAATACGTATAAAATGAATGGTGCCATCACCACAGCCGATAGCAGCTATGTTTTCATTTTGGTCAAAGGCAATGGCCCGGATTTTTTCTTTGCAGAATGAAATGCTTTTTAGAAACGAAAAATCTTTTCCGGACCATAATGAAATTTTACCATCACCGCCGGCTGTTATAATCTTATCATGTTTTAAAGAATATTTTATATCAAAAATTCCTTTTTCATGATTGAGAAGAAAGTGAATTTCTTTTTTTTTATTGAGATCAATCACATGCATTCCCCCGCCGGAAACGCCGGCGAGAAGAATATTTTTTTCGCTAATAAATTTTAATGAATAGATTGTTGACCCGGTATTTACAATTCCTTTTGCTATGGAATTTTCTGTAGTATTCCGGCAACTGACTATCCGGTCACCGCCACCGGAAAAAAATGCAGAGCCGCCGAAAGCTTCCAATCCATAAACAGGAGCATCGTGTTCGGAAAATACAAAAGTCTTATTGATTGTAATAGGCATTTGAAGAAGTTGAAGATTTTAAAAGAAATTAATTAAATACGTGAGTTCCTTCAGAACAGTTTGTGCAAATATCAGTTTCCTTTCTGCTAGTTAAAACAGCCTGACGAAAATTTTTATATAAGTCGCCTTTCCAAATCACTTTGAATTTATGTTCTTTCAGATCACCCATTTTATATTTTGCATCTTTATCGAAGCAGCAAGGAACTGTTTTTCCATCCCATGTTATGACGGACGAATGCCATAGTTTCCAGCAATGGTTGAAAAGACTATTTTTAATTATGTATTCGCCTGCTTTGTTTTTCTTATAACGGGAATATTTATTTGTATGAGGGATTAATGGATTCCCTTTTTCATAATCATAGATTTGTGCGGTTTTAAAAACAATATTATCAACTCCAATTTCCTTAGCAAGTTTTTTTGCTTCGTTAATTTGGTGCTCGTTTGGATGAACTACTAAAAACTGAAAAACAACATAAGGAAGCGAAGATTTTATTTTTTTTTTCCATTCAACAATATTTCTAGCACCTTCTAAAACTTTTTCGAGTGAACCACCGATGCGATATTGCTGATAGATTTCCTGAGTAGTTCCATCCAGTGAAATGATAAGCCTGTCGAGCCCGCTTTCTACGGTTTTCTTTGCCGTTTCTTTATCGAGAAAATGAGCATTTGTAGAGGTTGCCGTATAAATGTTTTTAGAAGAGGCATATTCAATCATCCTGATAAAATCGGGATTAAGAAATGGTTCACCTTGAAAATAAAATATAAGGTAAAGCAGGTCGCGATGAAGCTGATCAGTTATTTCCCTGAAAAATTTTTCTTCGAGCATGCCCGTAGGTCTGGTGAATGCTCTCAGGCCGCTTGTGCATTCAGGGCATCTCAGGTTACAGGAAGTTGTTGGTTCAATAGATACAGAAACAGGCAATCCAAAAACATATGGTTTTCCGGTTAATCGCGATAAATAAAACCCGCCACCAACTTTAAAAACATTGATTAACTTGCGAATAGTTAATTTAGAGAAAAGGTTGAAAAGATCCGGCAGATGATTATTCATTGAGGAGCAAAGATGGGGATTTTTATTTGTTGATTGGTGGATTTTGGGATTGGTTTTGAATTAACTAGATGTTCAATTACAGGCTAAAAGATTCATCTTTTCAATATAATATTTACTGATTTTTAGAGATTATTTTGTGTACAAGATAGTGAAGTTGAGTGTGAATATGTGTTGAAAGCATTGCCAAACCGCTTAATTGACACATCTTTTAGAGGAAAATACGGTGTTAATAATTCATTGCAATTGTAAATAGATTAATAAAGATAGAAGCTATCTTAGAAGCTTGAAAAAAAATCTGTGATCAAAAATTCTATCTATTTATTTATACTGATAATATTTTTTAGTATAAATGTTCATGCTCAGGATAATTGTGCATCAGCTGTTACATTATGTGCCGGCAGTTCAGTAAACAGAAGCACAATCGGTGCTTCTGTCGGAGGAAGTGACCCGGCATTATCTTGCGGCGACGCTGTTTTAAATAACAATGTTTGGTTTACTATTCTCGCAATAAACAATGGATCATCTACAGTAACTGTTAACAATATTAATAATAATCCTGGCCTCGATATGGAAATTTATACAGGCGGGTGTGGAACGTTAGCATCGATAGGGCAATGTGCCAGTGGAAGCAGTGCAACCGGTGGAACAATGAGTATAACATTTGCTACTATTTCCGGAACTACTTATTATGTAATGGTTGATGGAAACGCAGGGAACCAGGAAGCGTTTGATATAATTGCAACAACACCTAACGATGCTATAGTTGCAAGACCCGATGCGAATTTTAATGCAAACCCTTCTAATGGTTGTATACCTCTTTCTTCATTACTTCAGCCAAGTGCAACAGTTTTGCATGGCGGATCAAACATTACTTACGAATGGAAGTTTGATGCCGGAAGTTATATTCCATCAGCAGGTGCTGATACAACAATTACTTTTAGCACGATAGGAACAACAAATGTCATTCTTAGAGTTTGTAATCTTCAATGCGGATGCAAAACGGTGAGCCAGGAAATAGTTGCACAGGATCTTTTTCCGGTAATTAGTTATTTACCTCCTTCTTCATGTATTGGAAGTGTTATTACTTTTAATGGAGCAGCATCAATTCTTCCTGATCCTCCAAATGTACCTCCGAATATTACTAACTGGGACTGGGATTTTGGTGATCCGTTATCGGGCCCATCAAATACAGCAACCGGTCAATCTGTTAACCATACTTTTGTTGGCGCAGGACCTTCGTTTTCGGTAAGACTAATCGTACAAGGAGTTTGTGGTCCGGATACGACTTTTACTACAATAAATCTCCTTCCGAAGCCGGTTGTTACTGCTACAGGACCCTCGCAAGTTTGTCAGGGGGAGGATGTAAATTTAAGTTCAAGTGTTTCAAATGTTACTATGCCTGTTGCATATATCTGGGCGGGAGCAGGGTCTTATTCCTGTTCCAGTTGTGCCTCAACAATTGTTACAACACTTCCTGTAGGTGGACCTTATACAATTACATTAAATATTACGGATGCTCTGGGTTGTATGGCAGATACTTCTGTTGATGTTATTGTAAATGATGTTCCGACTGTTTTTGCCGGGGGGTTCATCACAGTTTGTAAAAGCGACTCTGCCCAATTAAATGCAGCGGCTGCAGGCGGACTGGCTCCTTATCAGTATCAATGGGCTCCATCAGCAGGATTAAATAATGATACTATTTTTGATCCCTATACTTTTAATACTAACTCTACAAGTTATTGTGTAACAGTTACCGATGCAAATGGTTGTACATCTACACCTGATTGTGTAGCCATTAGTCAATATCCTCAGCCTACCATTTCTGCTTCTTCAGCGAATTTATGTGCATCACAAACTCCGCTTTCGAATACTTTTACCGTAATGGGTTCCGGTGCGGGAACAACGTATGAATGGGGAACATCACCGGATTATTCTGTAATTACGGGAGCAGCTCCTGATTCTTCAAGTATTACGGCGGATTTTCCTCCGGTTGCCGCAACTTATAATTTCATTGCCATTGTAACGGATGGCATAACTGGATGTATTGACACAGTTCCAACTTCTTTTTCAGTTACTGCAGGATTGAGTATGAGTGTTACAGGCCGGTCACAAATATGTATTGGCGATACTGATACCTTAACAGTATCAGGTGCTACTACTTATGTATGGTCAGCGTCTCCTTCTTATTCTTTTTCAGATTCTACATCAGCTATTCAAATAGTTTCTCCTCTGGCGAATACAGTTTTTACAATTACTGGTACAATGGGAACTTGTACAGAAACGATTACATATAATCTTACAGTTAGTCCTAAACCGGTTGCTTCTGTTGATACGATTCCACCTTTTTGCGGTTGCGCAACAGTTACTCTAAATGGGGTTGGAAGTACCGCAGGAATGTCTTATTTATGGACGAGTCAAAATGGAAGTTCCATTGTAGCACCAACAAATATTTTTACAAATGCTACAATTTGCGGAAGTGATTCAATTACCTTGCTTGTTACTGATGTTTCAACAGGTTGTTTTAGCGATTCAACAATAGCTACTACAATACGACCAAATCCAAATGCTAATGTTACAGTAACACCTTCATTAATATGTAATGGAGTTGCTACTTTAATCAATCTGGATGGATCAGGAAGTGATACCGGTTTGGTTTATAATTGGACAAGTAATAATCCTGCAGCTGTAATTACCGATACAACAGCATATTCTACAACTGCTACAGTTTCATCAGCTACTGTATTTTACCTAACGGTTAGCGATACAACCGGTTGTGATTCTACATATAGTGATACATTGCAAATTTATCCGCCACCAAGCTTTACCGCTGATGTTGCATTTTTGTGTACTTCTGATCCTGTGCTTAAATCTACATTGAGCGTAACAGGAGCTTCTCCGGGTTCAACTTATACCTGGGATACGATTCCTCCTTGTGCTGTGCCTTCATCGGCATCTACAGATTCGCAACTTTTTGATTTTGCCTCGTGCGGTGCTGGCGTTTTTAATTTTACTGTCTCTGTTAATGATGCTGTAACAACATGCACCACGGTGCTTTCTCAGAGTATTACCATAGTTAATGGCGTGACTCTGGTGGTATCAAACGACACCGCTATTTGTGAAGGCGGTGATGCAGTTTTATGGGCATCGGGTGCAAATTCATATGCCTGGAATACGGGAGATATAACAGATACAGTAATAGTAAGCGGACTTACAGCTGCGGGTTCCCCATACGTTTTTACCGTTATCGGAACTGTTGGTAGTTGCACAGATACTTCAACAATTAACGTTGTTGTTAATCCGGTACCTACAACTAGTGCTATTTGTTGCGATTCATTAGTTTGTGAAAATGATCCTATAACTCAATATTCTGTCGGACCTCCATCAGCAAATACTTACAATTGGAATGTAGTTGGCGGAGTTATAGTAATCGGACAAGGACAAGACAATGTTTTTATAAATTGGAATACGGTAGGATTAGCTTCTATTTCTGTTGTTGAAACTACACCATTAGGATGTTCCGGTGCAGTGCAAAACATGAATGTAATTATAGATCCTTTGCCACTTGCACCTATCGTAACAGGACCGGATACGGTTTGCAGTGATGAAATTGATACATACTTTGTTAATGCCATTGCCGGTTCAACATATTATTGGACTATAAATGGTGGAAATATGGTTTTAGGACCAACCGGATCTGTAAATACTTTTCAATGGATTACTCCTGGTATCGATTCTTTAACTGTCTATGAAGAAAGCGCTGCCGGTTGCATTGGGCCTTATACTGCTTTTAATGTAAAAGTTAATCCACGCCCGGGTGTTGTATCTGTTACAGGAAATACATTGGTTTGTGATAATATTCCTGAAATATATACGATCAATCCAAATCCCGGATCTGTGTATACATGGAATGTTTTGAATGATCTTCAGGATACTCTCAATGCTTCAAATGATACCTTAACTGTTAATTGGGGAACTTCCAGCTCGGGAACAATAAATATTTTTGAAACAAATTCATTTGGATGTAATAGCGATACCGGAAATATTTCGATTACAATCAGCCAGCATCCGGTAACATTGATTGTAGTCGATTCAGCTTCTGTTTGTAATAATGCGCCGTATCAGATTGTAGCAAACTCAAACACGTTAAATGTTCGTTGGTATACGGATGGTGCCGGAAGTTTTAATGATACAACTATTGCTTCTGCTATTTACATTCCTGCTCCTGCCGATACGGGATATGTTCATTTAACCATGGTTGCAAAAAGTCCTCCTTGCATTAATGATACAGCTAGAGTTGTATTATATTTTTCTCCATCACCGATTGTAAGCATTACCGGGCCGTTAAGTCCGATTTGTTATGGTACTATCGATTCCCTCCGGGCAACGGGTGGAGGAACTTACCTCTGGACTCCGGGCGGAATACCATTTAGTGTTATTGGAGTTCGCCCATTAGTTACAACAACCTATACTGTTGCAGTTACCAATTCATACAATTGTACTACGTTGGATTCATTTACGGTAAATGTAATTCCACCCGGAATTGCTGATGCAGGTAATGATGTAACAGTATGTATAACTGATTCAATTTTGCTTAACGGAAGCCAGCAAAATGCAGGCGGCGTTATGTGGTCAACACTTGGCGATGGTATATTTGCTCCCGACAGTACTTCATTAAGTGTTCGTTATATTGCCGGTGCATTAGATACTGTTTCCAATTCAGTAGATATAATACTTACGACTACTGGAGCTTGTCTTAATCTTTCTGATACAATAAATGTAGTCATTCAGCATCTTCCAGATATTAATGCAGGAAATGACACAACATTGTTATCAAAGTCAACGGCAGGTGTATCGGTTCCATTGCATCCAACAGCAACAAATGTATTTGGACAACAATGGACTTCCAGTGGATCGGGAACTTTTACTCCTTCAGATACAACTTTTAATGCAACCTATGTTCCTTCTGAAGCAGACTTCAATTTAGATTCCGTTATTATAATAGTAACAACTATTGGCAGCTGTGCTTCTGATGTAGATACATTAATAATTGACTTTGCTCCAATAGTGATTCCAAATGTATTTTCTCCTTATCCGTCTAGTCCGGGATACAATGATTTCTTTGTGATTAAGTATCTGACTCCTCATTGTATATTAAAAGTATGGGACAGATGGGGATCACTTGTTTATACCAGTGATTATTATCAAAATGACTGGGATGCAAATGGATTAAAAGCGGATGTTTATTATTACCTCGTAATTTCTGAAGATAAAAAATATAGAGGTTGGGTACAGGTGATGAGAGGGGAATAGGGAAATAGAGTATCGGGTATCGGGTATTGAGAATAAAGTATTTTTTTATTTTTCTCTGACCATTAGTTTTTCTGCAAGGGAAATTAATGGTTGTTTTTTATCGGCTGTGGCGTTGACGGTGTTTAATTCATACATGGCTTTTTTGAAAAAATATTCCATCTTCATGGAAGTATGTTTTTTAACGTCAAGCGATTCATAAATAGAAATAACAGCATTTATTTTTTGATCGGGATTATATTCTTTTGAAAAAATCCATTTTACTAATTCAGTTTTTGTATTTCCTTTTGCCAATTCTAAAGCGGTAAGAAGCAGAAATGTTTTTTTGTTCGCCAATATATCGCCGCCTACTTGTTTTCCAAATTTTTCTTTTTCACCATAAACATCCAGATAATCGTCGTGTAATTGAAAAGCAATTCCCAGATTTTTCCCGAATTCATACATATGTAAAGAATCTTTCACTGGAAGGCCGGCACAAAGCGCTCCTATATATGCAGAACATCCAATCAATGATGCTGTTTTCAAACCAATCATTTCGAGGTAATCATCTATGGTAACATTTTCTTCAGTTTCGAAATCCATATCGTATTGTTGTCCTTCGCAAACTTCAATAGCGGTTTTAAAAAACATATTTAATACTTCACGAAGATATTTTTCGTTTACATGCATCATTAATTCGCAAGACTGAACAAACATTGTATCACCGGAAAGAATGGCAATGTCGGAATTCCATTTTTTATGTACGGTTTCATTGGAGCGTCTTAACGGTGCTTTGTCCATGATATCATCATGAAGCAAGGTGAAATTGTGAAAGACTTCAATACCTATTGCAGGTTTTACAAGATTTTCAGGATTGCCGTTAAAGAGTTCGTGACTCATTAGAAGGATTGAAGGACGCAGCCTTTTACCTCCGAGGTTTATCATATAACGAATGGGTTCATAAAGCCGGATAGGCTGATTATCGAGTTTTAGCTTGGCTAATTCATCCTCAATAATTTGTCGAAAATAAATCTCAGAATGCATGACGTAAACATACGAACAATTATAATTCGATGATTCGCCGGATCATTGATTCGTTAATTAAAATAAATATATTTTATTAGACAAAATTAACCCCAAAATAATAAAATCCTGATTTTAAAATAGAGTTAAATGTTTATTTGCCGGTAAATAGAAAAGTCTAAGCGAGAGCAAAAGTGTTATTCTTGATTATCTCTCTAATTCCTTCATCCAGCGAAGTAAATTCTTTTTGGATTAATTGTCTCATCTTGGTCACATCAGGCTTTCGTCGTGTCATGTCGCCTTCTTTAAGTGATGGTAGATGAATTATTTTTGATGAAGAGTTAGTAATTTTAATAATTGTTTTCGCAAGGTCAAGCATTGTAATTTCATGATCTGTACCAATATTTGCAACATCGTTTACGAGAAGGTTGTTGTATAATGCATTGGTAGTAGCGTCGAGATGATCTTCGATAAAACAAAAAGTTCGTGTTTGATTTCCATCCCCGTAAATGGTGATGTCTTTATCTTTCAAAGCAGCAGCAAGAAATTTGGAAATAACAAAATCAGTACTTTGTTTAGGACCATAGGTATTAAAAAGCCTGAAGATTGTAAAATCCAGATCGTATTCACGTTTAAAAGAACGTAAATAAGCTTCACCAACATTTTTTACGATAGCATAAGGAAGTCGTGAATTGAGTGGTGTAGTATATTCGTTTTGTGGATATTCTACCGGTTCGCCATAGACTTCGGAAGAAGAGGTAAAAAATACGCGTTTCACTCCTGTATTTTTAGAGAGATTTAATATTTGGCTGATTCCTGCGATATCATTCAAAACCAAAACCGGGTTTGCCAGAGTTCTTTTTACGCCGACAACTGCGGCATAATGAAAAACATAATCGAAGCGATAAGCGTGAAATACGCTGGCAATGTCCATGAGGTCATTTGCATTCCCTTTAATAAATTTTACATTTTGGTGCACAGATTTCGGCACTTTAGTAATTGAACCTGTAAGGAGGTTGTCGACTATTACTATATAATTATCGGGGTCCCTTGCAAGGCGCTCGGCCAAACTGCTTCCAATGAATCCTGCACCGCCTGTAATTAGTATTTTTCTTTTCATAATGAGTGGTTATGTTTTAACCAAATTTTAATATTTTTTTTAAACCGGCATTCAGCTTTTTTACCAATACCCAAATTGTATGGGTGAATAATTAGCTGACGGTTGCCAGATAGGATTAATAGTCCTGATTATTTTTTATTTAATGAAACAAAAAACTAAAGTTCAGTTTTTGGTAATTTTCATTGAATATAAATAGAGAACAATAAGCCAATAATTTATTTGGTTATTTTTACTGTAAAGCTTGATTTTAGTTCCAACTTATTGTCAAATTGTCTGATTGAAAATTTTTAAAAGGTCGCTGTGAGAAGCTATGATAGTGACAATAAGTACTTTCCGTATCCACTTTTCACAAGTGGTTCGGCTAATTTATTTAATTGGTTTTTATCAATAAATTTCATCCTATATGCGATTTCCTCAATGCAACCTATTTTCAAACCTTGTCTTTCTTCAATAACCTGAACAAATTGTCCGGCTTGCATGAGAGATGCGAATGTTCCGGTATCTAACCAGGCCGTACCTTTATCTAAAATACCAACTTTTAATTTCCCTGCTTTTAGATATTCTTTATTTACATCAGTAATCTCATACTCGCCGCGAGCGCTGGGTTTGAGATTTTTTGCAATGTTGATTACTGAATTATCATAAAAATACAATCCCGGAACTGCATAATTTGATTTTGGATTTTCAGGTTTTTCTTCGATGCTGATAGCCTTATTATGAATATCAAATTCAACTACTCCATATCTTTCAGGATCGCTGACATGGTAAGCGAAAACAATTCCTCCATCGGGATCTATATTACTTTGCAACAATTGTTGTAAACCTGTTCCATAAAAAATATTATCGCCGAGGATGAGAGCCACTTTGTCTTTGCCAATAAACTTTTCGCCGATAACAAAAGCCTGAGCAAGACCATTGGGAACAGATTGTTCGGCATAAGAAAAATTACATCCGAGTTTTTTTCCATCGCCAAGAAGTTGACGGAATAACGGAAGATCATGCGGAGTTGAAATGATCATTATTTCATTGATACCAGCTGTAAGAAGCACAGACAATGGATAATAGATCATTGGTTTATCGTAAACAGGCATTAACTGTTTACTCATTGCAAGAGTTAGCGGGTGTAAGCGAGTGCCGGAGCCACCGGCGAGAATAATACCTTTCATACAATTTAATTAGATATTTTTTTCAAAGTGTATTCCTACGTACTTCTAGGTCCTGAAGTTCCACATCTTCATCTTCATCAAAAACCTGTATTAATGGTTCTTTCAGGAAAGCACGAGTGATAATTCTTTTTTCAAGAGAAAGTAATAATGTCGGAAGGAAAATCAAGTTGCTGCACATGGCAAGAAGTAGAGTTATAGATATGAGCATGCCGAGAGCCGAAGTTCCGCCGAAGCTTGAAGCTGTAAATATAAAAAATCCGGCAAAGAGAATTACGGCTGTGTATATCATACTAGGCCCGGTTTCCTGAATTACCAAAGAAACAGTTTTCGAAATACTACCACCATGTTTTCTCAATTCCTGCCGGTATTTTGTGAGAAAGTACATGGTTCCATCGCTGGCAATACCAAAAGCAATACTGAAAATTAAGATTGTTGAAGGTTTCAGTGCAATATTAAAATAACCCATCATTGCTGCAGTTATTAGAAGTGGAGTCATGCTGGGTATAAGCGCAATTATTACCATTCGGAACGACATAAAAAGAAAAAACATGACAATACCAATTAGAAGTATTGCCAGAAGAATACTCTCTTTCAAATTCAGCAGGAGGTAGTCATTATTTTTAAGAAAGATTATCGAATTTCCGGTGAGTCTTACATCGTATTGTGAAGAAGGAAATATGCTATCAATTCGCGGCCGTATCTCGGAAAGAAGTTTTTTCATTTTTATGGAACCGATATCAGCCACCTGAAAACTGATACGGGTTACCTGTTGCGTGCTGTCGATGATCGAACGAAACATGCGTTGATTTCCTTTCATCGTATTTGCATATCCTGAAAGTCTGCCTAGTTCTTCTACATTCGGAATAATATAATACTTCGGATCATTATCTTGTAAACCCTGATAGGAGAATTTAATTCCTTCAGCGACAGAAACCGGCTCGCTGAACTCTTTATAATTGGCAAGAATTTTCTGAACACGGTTTATCTTGTATAAGTTTTTTAATTCAAGTGCTCCTTTTGGCTCGCGAGTATCTATCGAAATCTCGAATGGCAAGACGCCACGAAAGTTTTCTTCAAAAAATTTCAAATCACGATAGATGATGTCTTTTTTCGGAAGGTCATCAACTACATAACCAACAGATGTAATTCTTAGCATCCCAAAAATACTTATGATGACAATGATTGTTACAATACCGTAAATTCTAATGCGGTAAGAATGCACCCATCGATCAATTTTTTTAAGAAAAATATTTAATGATTTTCTTTCGAGATGTTTTATTTGTCGTGTTGATGGAGGAGGAAGAAAACTGAAAACGATAGGAATCAGGATAAGCGATATTAGAAAAGTAAGCATTACATTTATTGATGCTATAATTCCAAATTCAATGAGTACGTCGCTGTGTGTAAATGAAAACACTAAAAAGCCAATGGCAGTAGTAACATTAGCGAAGAATGTTGAAACGCCAATTCGGTAAATGGACCTGGCAAGAGCTTTAATTTTATTTCCGTGTTTTGAATATTCCTGCTGATATTTATTTAGTAATAAAATGCAATTGGGTATTCCGATTACGATTATTAAAGGCGCAATAAGGCTGGTAAGTATTGTTATTTTAAAACCGAATAATTCGAGTGTGCCGAATGACCAGATAACTCCGAAGATTACAACGAGCATTGGAAAAACAACAGCATAAAAACTTCTGAAGAAAACAAGTAAGATTAATGCTGTTACAAAAAGTGCGAGAAAAAGAAACATCTTCATCTCAGAAAGAATTTTCTGTGATACAGCTGTTCGTATGTAAGGTAGGCCGGAATAGTGAAGTGTAATATGATGATCAGAAGAAAACTTCTCGCTCATTTCTTTTATTTGCCCGACAATTTCAATACGACCTCGTGTATTAATTTTATTCTGATCAAACGTTATTGCCATTAATGTGGCTTTCGTTGAATCATTATACAATAATCCCTGGTAAAAAGGTAAACGACTGAACTCTTCGCGGAGGCTATCGGTTTGACTTTGCCTTGCAGGCTTGTTGGCGAGTAGCGGTTTGAAATCAAGTTTATGAAGACTATCGTTTCGTAAAACATGGAAGGCACGTGCAACAGAAACGACTTCTTGAATTCCTTCAATATTTTTTATTTTATTGGTAAGATCGTACCAGCCGGCAAGAACTTTTTGATTCCACAAACTGTCACTTTGAAAACCAATAACCATAACAGTTCCATCCTCACCGAATTTTTCTTTGAACTTCAGGTATTGGGAATATGTAGAATCTGAAAGCGGAAGAATGCGTGCGGCTTCATAACTAAGTTTAACCCTCGTTGCGAAAAAACCCATCACAACGGTTAACGTTACAAGAACGATGAGGGTAATATAACGATAGCGTAAAATAATTCTCGCAGCAGCGTAGAGCATAGAGGCCTAAAGTACAACTTTGACAATTGATTACATTAATTAATCTCAAAAATATAAATTAATATTAACCTTGCTTTTTTCGATTAAATAATTCCAATTTTTGATTAATTCAATGTCAAATCATTCTGTTAAATGAATCATATTTAACAACTTTACGAAAAAAATCAATGCTTAGATTTCAAATTGATAACCGATAGATATTAGCCATTCTAGGCAAAAAAAATGATGATTGGCTTTTGAATCAGCGACGGAAAGAACATCCAGGTAATTTGCAAAAACACCTTTAAAACCTGTTTCAAATATAAAATGCTTTTTGTATTCATATCTTAAATCAAGGTCAAGTCCAACAACGTATCCGGCAATGTGGTAATTATTGTTTTGGTCGGTACCAAACAGGGCTACTTCGCTTTGTGGAATTACAATTCCTGCTCCCGGTTTTAAAACGGCGAATACTTCACTTTTCCCGGATGTGCTATTGAAAATTCGGCGCTTCTGAAAATAACTTACCATTAAAAAATTCGCCCCATTCGTATGTTCGAAACGTAAAAAGTCAGATGATACTAAGGTGTCTTTATCAATATAATTATCGAAAATCTTTCCTTTCACACGAAGCACGGTATTTCGCGTCATAATATATTTCGCATGATCGAAACCAATTTCTATTCCCATATTCGGATGCCGCGCGAATGTATAACCCACCCTGTAAATAAATTGCGGTATAGAAATCGCTGAATTAAATATTCTATCGAAACTTGGTTTGTCTTTGGCTTTAACATTAAAAACAGTGAAGTCGAAATCATTATTACCGTTGCTGCTAAAATGTAAGTCACTCGGCGAATACCAGTCCTTATTATACCCCCAGGAAATATAGAGTTGCCCCTTTGGTCGTTTTTCAGCGGTTGCCTGGCCGTGTGCATTACCGGAATAAAGAAGAATTAAAACAAAAAATAATTTCAGAAGAATTTTAAGCATAAACTTTTAATAGATCGGTGAAATTAGAAATTTTATCAATAGTGTCCGGTTGTTGAATTGATAAAGATATTAAATGTATTGATTATATTGGTATTGAGTGTCGTTCTTTGATTTTTCGATTTGAATTTGATTTGGACTTTTGAGGGAATAAATCCTTCAAAATGAACCAAGG
>JANOVV010000029.1:0-76170 GCA_031417555.1 Bacteroidota bacterium | reverse complement strand
TTTTTCCAAGTTGTTATAAGAGTGCGATCCAAATCAAATTTCTCCGCAAGTTCTGAAAGTGATTCACGATTAGAAATTGCCTCAATTACAACCTTAGATTTAAATTTGGATGAAAATTTCCGTCTGTGGTCTTTCATGATTTAAAGTATTTTTTATCTGATTGTACAATTTGTTGATACATAATTGAACCTGAAATCAAACAAAAAACAAAACAACTGAAGTTAAGTACCCGAAAGTTGCTACTTCTGTTCTATTAATATATGAGCAATGCAACAATTGGCAACAAAAAGCAACCTGTGGCACTAAAAAGTTAACAGATGGTAAATTGAGATGGTTCTATTTCTTTAAATAAAAGTTTTTTCATATTTATTCGTGCGAAAATGTTTAAAATCAACATAAAAAAGACATATCCTTATTATGAACCTAATTTCTAAATAATACTCAATTTTGGTTCAAATACCATACTTGAAAATGTAAAAAACTGAAATAGTGAAAAGTGCTAGTTAATGCTTACTCATTAAATCTATAAACTCCTCCTTCTTTCGTCGCGAAATTTCGGCAACGGAATTATCACTCATCTGTACAAAGTAACCATCAACCCGGCTGAATTTCTTTACGTGTTTCAAATTAATAAGATGTGAATTATGCGAACGGAAAAAATTCTTGTCTGCCAGAAGCTGTTCGTATTCTTTTATATTTTTTGTTCCTGTATATTTTTCTCCGTTGGCGTATATATGAGTGTATGTTCCATCAGCCTGAAGTCTGATTATATCTTCAGGTGCAAGAAAAGCAAATCCATCTCTAATTGGAATCGCTAATTTCTGAGTACTTGTAGTATTAAGATTATTTAAAAAACCTTTGTATTGCACATGGTGATTCGTAGAAGTTTCCTCGGACGCTCTTTTTACTGCATCAATAAGATCATCTGTGTCTACCGGTTTTAATAAATAATCAATTGCTGAAAAACGAATTGCTTTAATTGCATAATGCGAGTGAGCGGTTACAAAAATTATTTTAAAATCAATGTTTTCAATTTGACGAAGTAAATCAAATCCAGTCCCATTTGGCATTTCGACATCGAGAAAAACCAATTGGGGCTTTTGTTTATTTAAAAAAAGCAACGCTTCATCTACCGAATCTGCTTCACCTAATACTTTTACAGTTGGGCAATATTCGTTCAATAATTTTTTTAAAGATTCGCGGTTCTTTTTTTCATCATCAACAATTAAAGCTGAAAGCATAAAATTAAAAATTGACTATATTCAAATGTAAGTGATTTAATTCATATTTGAAAAGTTAACTGAAATTAAGTTGGCGAGTTTAATACAGAGACAAAAATCAAGAGACTAGAGATTAAAGACTAAAAACTAGAGACTAACGACCAGATTTCATAGTTGAAAGCTGGGAATTTGGAGGTTATTATTTGATGTTGTTTGTAATTTAAATTTCAACTTCTACTCTAGTTCCAACAGACTTGCCTTCGTTGTCTGACAAATTAATGATTCGTGTTTTTATCTTCTTATTAAATACCTTATTGTAAGCTTCGATCCTTTCCATATTGATTGTTGTTCCATGAGAAATATGAGTTTTTCTATGAGCTTCATTCCATCGGGATGCTTCAGTTATTCCAACACCGTTATCTTCCACAGCAATTAAAATTGATTCTCCGGTTTTCCTAATATCAATTAATATTTTCCCGCCGGATTTCATCCTGCTTATTCCATGTTTGATTGCATTTTCAACAAATGGCTGCAACAAAAGTGAAAGCAGATATGTTTCAGAAAGAATTATTCCGTTTTCAACTATGATGTTAAATTCAAAACCATTTTCAAATCTCTGTATTTCCAGTTCGGTATAATTTCGAAGTGCATTTAACTCTTCTTCCAATGTTATCTCCTGCACTTCAGAATTATCGAGGACATAACGAACCAATTTAGAAAACGATGTAAGATATTTTTCGGCCGATTTCATGTCATGATTCTGCATATAATTTCTGATAGAGTTCATTACATTAAAAATAAAATGAGGGTTCATCTGAGCCCGCATGGCAGTTAGTTGAAGTGATGCCTGTCGCCTTTCCATTTCAAAATTATATCTTAACTTCTCAACTTTATTCCTGAAAAATAAATAAATTCCCGATGCTGCAAACAATACAATAATCATCTTAAACCAAAATGTTTGCCACCAGGCCGGATTAATTGTAAATGAAAAAACCGCCGGCATAAGACTCCACACACCTGAATTATTCATTGCTGATACCTGAAACTTATACTCCCCCGGATGAAGAGATAAGAATTCAACCTCACGATTGGTTGTAAATGAAGAAATAGTATCTGTTCCGTTTATTAATTGATACCTGTATTTAATCCTTCCTTTGCTTCGGTAGGAAATACCATTAAAACCAATTTGTAAATTATTAAAATTATGTGGAAGTTCCATCACGTCTTTAAAAGATGTATCTAAATTATTTATCCGAAGAGATGAAATGTAAACAGGAGGATTTTTATGGTTTACAAAATCCGTTTTCGACCCAAAAAAAGAAATGCCAAAATTAGTGGCAACATAAACTGTATCATTTAATAAAGTTATATCATTTATTTCATCACTGAATAAACCGTCGTTGCTTTGAATATTCGTAATTTTATATTTAAATGTATCCTGATCATTTAAAATAATATGACTAATTCCCTTATTTGATGTACACCATACTTCATTGCCTGCCACCAATATTTTATTTACAAGATTACTGCACAAACCTTTACTTTCATCAATAACAATAATACTATCTTTTGAAAAAACCAAAAGTCCTTTTCCTTTAGTAGCAAACAATAAATTATTTCCCGACCATTTAATATCATCCACTCTGATATTATTTAATTCCTTGCAAAATAAAAGTGTTTCTTTCATTATATCATCAAAAACAAATGCTCCAATGTTACTTCCAAAAAGTAATTGATGATTGAATGTTTCCGATAAACAACTTATACGTTGTGATACGATTGCAACCGGTAAAATAGAATCTTCTTTACTTTTAAAGATAAACCGCGTACCTGCACAATAAATTTCTCCATCCGATCGCTTTATAAAATTAGTTTTTAATCCGATAAATCCATTCGTTTTAAAAGAATAAAATTTTTCTCTATAAAAATAACCGGGCTTAGAACGGCTTAAGTAAATTTTTTCATCACCGGGGATAAACGATAAATTAGTAACCGGTGTTGAATTTATAATTCCCGGATCATAAACAATTTTAATTTTATCCCCATTCATTTTAACTAAGGTCCCGTTCCAACATCCGACATAAACAGTAGAAGAATAATCATTTGTCAAACTTGTAGGTTTCTGAAATCGGCCCTGATTAAATAGCATTCCTTTTATTCCATAACCCGGCATATAATAAACACCGTTGTTTAATGAAGTAAACCAATATCCGCCTTCATGATCCTGAAGAATACATGTTATATAATTATTATCCAAATAATGAGATGCCTGATTTTTAAAACCAATCTGATCATAAAGAAATACTCCAACTTCAGTACCCACCCAGATATTATCATTATTGTCCTTTATTAATGACAATATCTTTCCCGGCAGATCAGAAATATGCTTCAACGAAATATTCGTATTTAAATACAAAGATTTCCCATTTGAAAAAACTAATTTGTCTTTCGAGAGTCGTATCGCTTCAAATCTATCCGCAGGTTTTGACTCAATAGAAATGGGATAATAGACGTTATTAATTAAGTGAAGAATTTTTAAATTCTCATTATTTTCATTAAGCGAAATAACAGAAGCAATTAATTTTTCCGGAGAAATTTCTTCTATCAGATAATTAACACCGGGTAATGTTTTTTTGATAAATCGATCTTGAATTTCTCCTTTTTCATTAATTTTTATCTCTCCATAATTTATAAATGACATTAAAACGTTTTCAAGACTATCAATATAAAATGCATTGGGCATCATGCTTTGTGCAGAATTGAAAAGTTTGTCATTAAACTTATATGGCTTGATTTTATCATTTTCAAAATAAAATATTCTACCGGAGATTGTTAGCATCCAGACCCGCCCCTTTTTATCTTCTAACAATTTAAAAACAGTATTGTCTGTTAAACCATCTTTATATGAAAAAGTGCGAAACTCATACCCATCGAAACGGGTCACTCCTCTGTCAGTGCCCAGCCAAATATTTCCTTTTCTATCTTGAATTACATTATAGACCTCACTGCTTGGCAAACCATCTTCTGTTGTAAAATGCCTGAATGATGGTGAAGAATTCTGTCCATTTGAGGATAAAATAAATATTCCATTTATAAATAAATTAAAAACAATAAACTTAAAATCCTTCAACAAATTCATAGTTTGAAAATGATTTTTTACTTAATAACAAATACTTTCTTAATTTAGTTTTTAATTTGTTTCTGTAATATATTAAATTCTTCTATTCTCTTATTTACTATACGAAACCATAGTGGAGGCAATAATGCCAGATATATTCCTGAGACATAACCGGTAGGTAATACCGGACTATTTGGGTGAGTATTCAAAGTATGATAATATTTTGAAGCATAGTAATGATGATCACTATGCCTGCTCAGATCTATAAGAAAAAAACGTGAAATTACTTTATCGCTTTGCCATGAATGAGTGGCATCTACCCTATCATTTTCATTTCTCCTTAATCCATAATGCTCGATATAGTTAGTATATTCTAAAAGAAAATTAGCTATAACTACTTGTAATAGATAAGCTATTAAACCAACCTTACCGGTTAAATAATAAATTAAAATACAAAACAATAATTGTAAAAATATATTTTGAAGTACGTAATTTTTCCAAAAAAAAACAGACTGCTTTTGACTTCTTAATCTTTCTGCTTCCATATTGAAAGCATGAACAATTTGTGTGAAAGTGGTTCGTAAATAAAAATGATATAATGATTCATTATATCGAGCACTAGCTGGATCCCTATCGGTACCAACCCATTTATGATGTACCCGCAAATGTTCAATAAAAAAATAAACATTCCCTGCAGTGAAAAGTAAAAACTTTCCCATCCATTGCCATAATCTTTTTTTTCTGTGTATCATTTCATGTGCAACAACTATCGATGAAGAACCGCTATGAATTCCTGTACTTAAAGCAGCCCAAAACAATTGCCAAAAAGAAAATTTATTTTGTTGAATGGAAAGGAAAAAGACGGTCAATGCCAAAACCTGCGTTAGTACGTGCAGAATTAAAACAGTATCAGGCAAAATACTATCTGCCGATTTTTCATTGCCCTTATCTTCCGGTGTAAACCATTCAACTATTGCAAGAATACCCAACGAAAAAATAAAATTAGAAATTCCCCACCAACCACCCATGTAATTACCAAATATAACAGCAATTCCCGGCAATAAACTTAGAAAGTATTTATAATTTCTGTACACTATCATAAATATAATTATAAACCTGCTTTTTTTATGTTAATTTTTAAAATCACAAAATTCCGCATTAAAATTTTTAACAATATAATTCCAGTGCAATTTATTTCAATTCATAAAAAATACGACTTTTAAATGAATTATTCAATTAATAAAAATTATCCCCTATATTTAATTAATATTCCTGTTTTTTTTAATACATAACCTCTGAAATTTGAATATAATTTTAAAGTTATATTTACAATTCAAAATAATTCACGCTTAATAACTTATTTTAAAAATGATCAAATGAAAAAAAAATACTTGTTAATTAATTTAATTCTTACTTTAATTGTTAAACCTTTACATGCACAATTTACCAATGTACTTATTGATAATAGTTTTAATCCGGAAGAACCTTCCATTGTAATTAATCCTAAGAACCCATTACAAATGGCGGCAGGATCAAATATCGACAACTCTTATTATTCCATTGATGGCGGCGCTACCTGGATCACAGGATTTTTAAATTCATCACTCACTGTTTATGGAGATCCTTGCCTTGTCTCTGACTCCTCAGGAAATTTTTTATATTTTCATTTAGTTCAGGGAATCGATAAAATTGTTTGTCAGAAATCAACCGATGGCGGAGTTACTTATAATGACGGATCTTATACATCGAATAATAATCTTTTACTTGAAGATAAAGAATGGGCGGCTGTTGATCCAAATAACAATAATATTTATGTCACCTGGACTGAATATGACAACGGTTTTAATCCCGGACCATTGGATAGTTCAAGAGTATATTTTGCAAAATCTACTGACAATGGCTTAACATTTACCAGCGGACTTAGAATAAGTCAATATGCCGGTGATTGCCTTTATCTTGATATTACTGATCCTCATCCTTTCGTTGGACCTGGCGGCGAAGTGTATGTAACATTTATGGATTCGAATGGAATTCGTTTTAATAGATCACTCGATACCGGTAACACATGGCTTAGCGAACAACCATTAATTGAATCCGGTGGCGCATACCGGTATAATCAATTGCAAGGCGTAACCAGGATTAGAACTATGCCATATTCAAGTTGCGACAGAAGCAATAGTCCTTATCGAGGAAACCTCTATGTCAGTTGGACTGATCAACGGAATGGCATAAATAATTCTGACGTTTTTTTTATAAAATCTTCCGATGGCGGAAACACATGGACCAGTGCCCTAAAAGTTAATTCTGATACCTCTAATCTTCACCAATACCGCAATGCAATGGCTGTCGATCAGACAAACGGGTATATTTATATAGTTTATTATGATCGAAGAAATTATCCTGGCAATGATACGAGCGATGTGTATATTTCCAAATCAATGGATGGCGGTGAACATTGGATAGATTATAAAATAAGCAATGAAGGATTTTACAGCGATGGCGGTACGTTTGATGGCGACTATATTGACATTGCGGCTCATGCAGGAATCGTTCGCCCTATTTGGACTAAGATTAACGATTTCAGTTCCGGCATCTGGACTTGTTTGTATGATGAATCTATTGTGGGAATTGAAACTTATAATTCAATAAATAATAATTTTAATTTCACTATTAATCCAAATCCTGCAAACATTTTTGCTGTGATGAGTTTTACAAATGAAATAAATAACCTTGATGGTATAATAATGGATGCATCCGGAAGAACCATTTCAACATTTAAATTAAATCATACCCGGGAAAAAATTCTTGATTTGCACAATTTGTCTTCCGGTATATATTTTATTAAAGCAGGAAATGTAACCAGAAAACTTTTTATTGGGAAATAACTTTATTGTATTGTTAGCGGCAATTTTTGCGCTTCATTAATTTTCAAATATGAAAAAATCAATTGTTTATATCTTAGTTAGTATTTTATTTTTTGGATTAGGTTGGTTTACTAATAAACTAAATCATTTCGTAAATGCAATGAAACAAGATAAGGTAGGAGATTATAATATCCGAAACTTAGAATATCACCCTATAGTTATTCCAAAAAGTTCCAACATTAAATTAGGAGAAGAGTATATTGCAGATGTTCGCCTTGCTGTCGTTAATACATACAATCCTCCAATTGTTATTATCGGAAAATTTGATTCTTTAACTCTTAATTCTCCAGGCGATACTTTGAAATATGATGCTAAAAGTCAAGCATCAACTTTCCGTGAGACCCCTACCACAGTTGGCAAACATATATGGGAGGGCAAAATTATTAACGCTGATAGTAAACCACCTTATAAAGCATTGTTTCATATTGAATATACAGTGACACAATAGTAACACAGCCGCTAACTTTAGCGTTGCCGCCATGCTTTTTACAAATATAAAAAAATAGAAGAGAATAAAGCATGGTGGCAATGTTCCGAGCGTTATATGCTATTAAATTAAGAAAGGGATTAGAGTTCGTAGAGGTGTAAACTAATTTTCTCTGCGAACTTTGCGTCCTCTGCGCGCCCCTTTTTAAAACAACCCTTCAATTGACAAATACCTCTCACCTGTATCGTAATTGAATGTAAGTATTTTTGAACCTTTAGGAAGTTCAGGAAGTTTTTTAGCAACGGCAGCCAGTGAAGCACCGGTGGAAACTCCTACTAATATCCCTTCCAATCTGGCAATATTACGTGTGTATTCATATGCTTCATCTTTATCTACCTGAACAATGCCATCAATAAATTTATCATTATAAATCTGTGGTATAAAACCGGCACCAATACCTTGCAATGGATGTGGACTCGGGCTTCCGCCACTTAATACAGGAGAAAGAGCAGGCTCGACAGCGAATACTTTCAGGTTTGGAAATTTTGATTTCAATATTTCAGAAACACCGGTAATATGGCCGCCAGTACCCACACCCGTTATCATGTAATCAAATCCTTTCGGAAAATCGTTTAATATTTCCAATGCAGTAGTTTTTTTATGCACTTCAACATTAGCCATATTATTAAACTGTTGCGGCATCCAGGCATTCGGAGTTGATTGAACTAATTCAGTTGCCTTCTCAATAGCACCTTTCATTCCTTTTTCTCTTGGAGTAAGTTCAAACCGGGCACCGTAAATTGACATCAATTTTCTTCTTTCAATACTCATAGACTCGGGCATG
Organism: Bacteroidota bacterium; assembly: GCA_031417555.1. GTDB lineage: Bacteria > Bacteroidota > Bacteroidia > AKYH767-A > 2013-40CM-41-45 > JADKIH01. Next base: position 67,637 of record JANOVV010000029.1, on the reverse strand, counting down.
ACTAAAATTAGTTTATACCCTTTTACAGCAGCAACTAATGCCAGCCCTATTCCCGTATTTCCCGAAGTAGGTTCTATAATTATACTATCGGGAGTCAGAATGCCTTTTCGTTCTGCATCTTCAATCATGGATAAAGCAATCCTATCCTTAATACTATTACCCGGATTGTTTCTCTCTAATTTAATCCAAACCTCGTGAGAGTTACCAAAGAGCTTGTTGATTCTAACGATTGGAGTATTACCAATGGTTTCTAAAATATTATTTGCATGCATGGTGGTAATTATTTTTATTTAGTGATAAGAATGTGAAATTAGTATTCGGTATTGGATTTCAATAAACTATTTATCGTGTTACCCGATACCCGATACTAACCTATATAACATAATCCAACGGTTCAGGAAACGATGAATTACTTTTTATAATGATTTCACTTTTATGATATACTAAAGAATTAGGAGGAATTGAATTTGTGATCCAGACATTTCCTCCGATTTGAGAATCGTCACCAATATAAGTTTTTCCTCCCAGAATGGTTGCATTGGCATAAATAATTACTCTATTTCCGATGGTTGGATGTCTTTTTGTTTCAACTTTATCTTTACTTACGCTTAAAGCACCAAGTGTTACTCCTTGATAAATTTTTACATCATTCCCGATTTCTGTAGTTTCGCCAATTACTACTCCCGTTCCGTGATCAATAAAAAATCTTTCGCCAATTATAGCAGCCGGATGAATATCGATCCCAGTTTTACTGTGGGAAAGTTCAGCAATTAATCTCGGAATAATAGGTACGTTTAATTTCCAGAGTGAATGTACCAGCCGATGAATGGCTATGGAATAAAATCCGGGATAAGATAACAATACCTCATCGTGCGACCTGGCTGCAGGGTCAAATTTTAATACTGTTTCCAGATCATCTTTCAATAAATTATGAATAAACGGCAGTGAATTGAAAAAAGAATCGATGATTTCATTGGCTGCTTTTTTGTCTTTATATTCTCTTTCTATAATTTCAAAAAAAATATTTTTTAATTCAACTTCTTTTTCCAGAAATACATTGTAATCGCTATATTTTGAATTAATACAGAAAATCCATTCGAATAATTCCGCTATCCATTTTCCAACAATTTCTTTATTAGGCAGATATTTTAAAGCAGAAATTTTATTTTCGAAGATTGAGTTTTTCATATGGTAAAAATATGCTTTATAAATATCATTAAAGAAATAATTGAGAACAAACATGCATTTATATATGGAGTAGAAAACATGATTAAAAGTATTTTGCCATCATTTAATTTTTAAGAAATTGAATACAATTACAACTTAAGCTCATAAATAAAGCATTTTTATTAATGTAAAATAATTTATCCTATCGTATACATGTTTGTTATATGGGATTAATGTAATTTTTGAGTTTCAAATTATTTTGCTCGATTTGTAATTTCCATAACTGTTTTTACATTTTTTGTCATTTAACAAAATCACCCTGAACCTTGAAGTATCTACTGAATAATGGCTACAGAGCTGCCTCTAAGCGCGAAAAAAGTACTTTTAACCAAAAGTTATTAATAAAGACCTGTTTAAACAGCTTTATTTAACTAAAAAAACAAAAAAATCTTTTGATTTCATTTTACAACCCATTTTTTATTACATCTTGCGCCGTTTTAAAACCTTTCTCTAACCTTTCAATCAAAATAATGAAAGTAAAATCGCTCCTATTAATCCTCGGTATTATCTATTCTCAATTTATTTTATCATCGTTTCAGATGATGACATTTGCAATAAGTGCAACTGTTCGTGGTGATCTACCCGGTTCATTAAGCGAATCATCAAGTCTTGATTTTGATGGCGAAAAAGATTTTTGGTCAAATAACGATGCCGGTGGCAGCAATAAAATATACAGAATTGGAAAAACCGGAGGTTTAAAACAATCAATAACTATATCCGGATCTACAAATTATGATTGGGAAGATTTAACCCATGATGCAAGTCGTACACATATGTTTATTGGTGATTTCGGTAATAATTATTATACCCGTCAAAATTTACGAATTTATAGAATTCCTTATCCTACTTCTGAAACAGGAAGTACGGTAACTCCATCCATCATTAAATTTTCGTATCCTGATCAGAAAAAATTTCCTTCTCCCTGGAAAAATTTTGATGCTGAAGGGTTCTTTTCTTTAAACAACAAACTATATCTGTTTACAAAAGCTGAGGGTTCTGCAATTAAATATACTAAAATGTATAGGTTACCTGATAAACCGGGTACTTATGTTGCTACACTTATAGATAGTTTTTATGTTAACAGTCGAATTACAGGTGCAGCCATTAGCCCTGACGGCAAATCAGCTGTTCTAATTTCAAATACTCAGATTTTTTTATTTCGTAATTTTATAGACGACAATATTTTTACAGGACAATTCTATAAAATACCAATTGCCGGATCATGGACGCAAAAGGAAGGAGTTTCATTTTACTCCAACTCTCTTATTTATATTTCCGAGGAGGGTTCTCCGGGACAAAATCACCTTTATACAGTTGATTTAACACCATACATAATAACGCCACGTTTAGCCGCTCCACCAAAAATTGAGGAATCAAATTTAAATATTAAAATTTCAGCTTACCCTAATCCCTCAAACACTTTTGTTTTTCTTCACAACGATGAAGTTTTCAGTCATGCAGAGGTAGAAATTACAAATCTCATCGGTCAGGTTGTGAATCATTTTATTTTCGAAAATCCCGATCAAAACATTCGTCTGGAAACAGATTACCTTCCTGCAGGAATTTATTCAATTAAAATGATTGCTGATTACAGAAAACAGATGTCTGTTTTAATTTCTGTGGCTCATTAATAAACAAAATAGGAAATAATTATTGATGTTGTATTATTATTTTCTCAACAAAAGAATCATCATTAAGAGTTAAAATTTGGAAAAAGTACATTCCACTTTTAAATTCCCTTGTATTTATGTGTAACAATTGTAATTGAAAATTAAAATTTTCCGAAAACACAACTCTTCCGGAACCGTCATATATTTTAATTGTTTTTATTTTTGAAGAATGTATTTGCGGTAATTGAAATAGTATTAAATCATCGTTTGCAGGATTTGGGTAAATAGTAAAGCTGACATTCTCAGAGGCGTCTTGAATATTTGTACTGAAAGGTAATTCCATTTTATCAAACAATGTTTGAGATCGTGGTTGACCCGTTGAACCAAAAATATGAGAAACCCAGGCAACATAAACAAAATTTCCTGAAGTCGTAATTCTCGGATTGGGTGGAATTAAAGGATCTATTAATGTATCGTTGTATTGAGTATCGGCAATGAACCAATTTCCCGGGTGACTAAAATTAAAATCTTCTAACGCTGTAAATAAATTTCCTGAATCGTTGTTAAATCCTGTAATCCAAAATCTATTTTCAGATTCTGAATAAGAAATATCATAAGTTTCAACGGAAGAAACATAAACCGAATTTGAAACTCCGGATGAAAACCAATAATCCGACGATGCAGCATTCATATTATATACAATCCATGGAATTCTGTATGTATTCGTAATTGTCGAATCAAATGCTTTTGCCATTATCATTACTGACAATCCGGAACTGTCATTACTGCCAAAAGAATTCTGACAAGCAATTTTCGGAGATTCAAAATTTGCACCTTTAATGTTAATTATTTGATTAAGATAAATTGGATTCGTAAAACCTGAGGCTATAGAAAAAGAATTTTTAGAATATCCAATATTTAATCCTTTTTGATAAGCAATATAATATCCTCCACTATTGTTTGCAGCAGAAAAACCATAATCTATCGAAGCACTTTTTATCATTACAGATGTAGATGTGTCAATCAAATTATATGAATAATTATTATTGCTTGAATCAGTTGATATTAAACAAATAAGAGAATCCGTATTAGTGAAATCGCCAACACTTGAAGAATATACAATGGCAACACTATATCCTTTTGAAACAGAAGAGGGATGGCGAGAATCAGAAGCGAGATGAATTTCACCAATGGAATATGTTCCATCACCGATATCAATTCCATAAGGCAATTGTTGTCCGGAAATTCCATCATAAACTATAACATGTCCGAACGAATATGAAAAAGAAGCATTATTAAAATAATACGACAGATAAACACGCAAAGAAGAAGTATCGGAACCTGTCACAAGTATATCATAAATGGAAGCATCGTTATGATTACCTAAAATAATTGGAGGAAATGCTAGCCAGGTTAAACCATTATCTTTAGAAATTAAGAAACCAATATCCGTGCCTGTGGGTCCCGAATGACTTGAAGAATATGCCATATACATCCAACCGTTAAAAGCTACAGCTATATCACAATCACGATCAGATTTATCAGGATCAAAATGAGCAACAACATCATCATTGAAATTCAAAGATGAATTAATATTATTAAAAGGATTATTTCCCTTTACAGATAATGGCGATGTAATAAATAATAAATAAAAAAAACCATAAAAAAGTATTAAAACCCGCATGTATACTATGTTTTAAACTATCACTAAAATACAAAACTAAAAGCAAATAGTATAATTTCCTCCTGTATTATTAATTGATTCTTATCATATCCTGATAAAATATTATAATTATATCTATTGGTTTCAATTAAATTTTCAAATCAATGAAAAGCTATTTTTCCTGTTTTACGTATACTAAAGGTCATTTAAGAGCTAAATTTCACTCATATTTCATCTTAATCATATTATAATTATTACTTTTGGCACAATTAAAAAAAGAACTATTGATTTATGAAAAAAGTAATACTTACAGGATTGTTTTTATTTTTTACTCTTATTTATTCTGTCGCTCAAAAAGGAAATGTAGTTTTGATTGAAGAATTTACAGAAACAGGTTGTGGTGCATGTTCACAATATGATTCGTCATTTCAGGCTTTGACTAATGCAAATTCCGAAAAAGTAGTTGTTATTAATTACCATTGTTTTTATGCATTAGACACATTTTACACTTATTACATGGCATGTGATAAACGTTCTTCGTTTTATAATAATATCATAGGATATCCTAGTGCAATAGTTAACGGGCAACTGCCTGAAAAAAATTCGTCTCATATATCATATGTAAATCAAGCATTGATAAATAAATTATACGACAGAGAACCGCAATTTAAATTTGATATTTCAAGTATTTCAACCGGTAAAGGGAAAAAACACAGTACGAGTATCCGAATAAAAGCAACTGCATTAAAAACTTATCCGGAAAAGGATCTGAAATTATTTATTGCAATTACCGAAAATAATATTGATCATGAAAAACGTTATAATAAAAAAGCTGTAAACGGAGTTAATAATTTTAATCATATTTTAAGAGCTCATGTTCCCGGACCGGATGGATTTTTGATTGGTTCACAGTTAAAAGGGAAAGTGAATAAAATAAAAGCATCCTATTCCAATGATGATAAGGAAATAGATTATAAAGAAGTACGTATCGTTGTTTATATTCAGGACATGAAGACAAAAGAAATCTTAGGTGCTGCTACAACAAAAAACAATCCTTTTTAATCTATCAGGGATACGACCTCACCCTACCAAGGTTATTTTCAAATAAACAAAAATCCAACGACTCAACGACTCCATCACCTGAAATATCCTCTTTTAAATATCCAGTACCAAATAATTCTAACTGGTTTTCAATTAACAAAAAATCACTTGCATTTATTTCTCCATTTTGATCTACATCACCACTAAAGAGAGCAAAATTCCCATCACCCAAATCTTTTAAGTTATTTCCATATGCTTTGTCGATTGCATCTGCAAACGAATAATTTATTGTTTGGGAATTAAATAATACCGGAAAAGAACTCCATGTCTCCAAAGTATTTCGATGATGGACAGCTAAAAAATAAGAATACCCTTGTGATTGAGGAAAAATAAAACTGGCATTCCCGTTTATATCAAGAATACTTGTATCTGTGTAATTCACGCTAAAAGGGAAACTATTGTTTCTCAATTCTACTATGAGAGTATCACAAATATCCGGCAGATTTATTGGATCAACCGTTGCACTCATTATTCCACTACCCGTATAAAAACCATTAATGAATACTTTTAATTGAAGAGTTACCGAACAATTTTCATCTGTAAATCCATTGCAATTATCATCTATACCATTTCCACATATTTCGGCATTTAGACTATGGTAAATCCCTGTTATACTATTACAGCCATCTGTAGTACATACATTTCCATCATCGAAGTTTACTTGCGTGTGAGTAATTGCTCCAGTAGAAGAATTGCACGCATCCGTCGTACAAGGATTTCCATCATCCGTATTTATTTGCGTGTGAGTAATTGCTCCTGTAGATGAATTGCAAGCATCCGTCGTGCAAAGATTTCCATCATCCGCATTTATTTGTGTGTGAGTGATGGCTCCTGTAGATGAATTGCAAGCATCCGTCGTACAAGGATTTCCGTCATCCGTATTTATTTGCGTATGAGTGATTGCTCCTGTAGATGAATTACAAGCATCCGTCGTGCAAAAATTTCCATCATCCGTATTTATTTGCGTGTGAGTGATGGCTCCTGTAGATGAATTGCATGCATCCGTCGTACAAAGATTCCCATCATCCGTATTTATTTGCGTGTGAGTAATTGCTCCGGTAGAAGAATTGCACGCATCCGTCGTACAAGGATTTCCATCATCCGTATTTACTTGAGTGTGAGTAATGGCTCCTGTAGATGAATTACAAGCATCCGTCGTACAAGGATTTCCGTCATCCGTATTTATTTGCGTATGAGTGATGGCTCCTGTAGAAGAATTGCACGCATCCGTCGTACAAGGATTTCCATCATCCGTATTTACTTGAGTGTGAGTAATCGCTCCTGTAGATGAATTGCAAGCATCCGTCGTACAAGGATTTCCATCATCCGTATTTATTTGCGTGTGAGTGATGGCTCCTGTAGAAGAATTGCAAGCATCTGTCGTACAAAAATTTCCATCATCCGTATTTATTTGCGTGTGAGTGATGGCTCCTGTAGAAGAATTGCAAGCATCCGTTGTACAAAAATTTCCATCATCCGTATTTATTTGCGTGTGAGTGATGGCTCCTGTAGATGAATTACAAGCATCTGTCGTACAAAAATTTCCATCATCCGTATTTATTTGCGTGTGAGTGATGGCTCCTGTAGAAGAATTGCAAGCATCCGTTGTACAAAAATTTCCATCATCCGTATTTACTTGAGTGTGAGTAATGGCTCCTGTAGATGAATTGCAAGCATCCGTCGTACAAGGATTTCCATCATCCGTATTTATTTGCGTGTGAGTTACATTTCCTGTCGAAGTATTACAGGCATCAGCAGTACAACCATTGTTATCATTTGTGACGATTATTGTCAACGAAGTGTTTATTATACTGTCACAACCATCAATAGTTGAGAAAGATGAAACATAGTTTCCCGCTGTACTTACCACTTGACCATTGGGTAAGGTATAAGAACTTCCGGGACAAATAGAAGCATTAATTATACTACTATAAGTTGGGTTAACTAATATAGATGTAAGAGATGAAGTTGCAGAGCATCCATTTGCATTAGTTTCTGTGACCGAATAATCACCTGATACAGTTGCATTAATATTTTGCGTAGTCATTCCATTAGACCATAAATAAGAAATGGCAGTTGAAGCACTAAGCATTGCTGACCCACCCTGACAAAAGGTCGTTGGGTCCTGAGTTGTAATAGTTGGCAATGTTCCTTTATCAAAAAGTAATATGTCATCAATACGATATTGAACCGTAGAACTATTTTGTGTAAATCGTATTCGTAAATTAGCAGTAGAAGGAATGTTACCGCTGACTGTATCATATACCCAAATCGTACCTGATGGCAATGATGGAATTGCTAACGGTGTATATGTACTTCCATCTGTACTTACATCTAATTGAAAATCGCTACCGGTAGAAGTTGATACACTTTTATAAATTCCAAAAGATAATTGCAGGTTACTAAATGATGACGTATTTATTCCCGATATAATAAAATTTCTTCCTGCCGTATTTGTAAAAAAAACATTGGCTCCTCCTGAAGCTCCTGTATAATTATTTAATGATGTTTGTGTTATTCTGATATCAGCTGTCCCGGACATAGTCAAATTAACATTATCAAATCCATTTGCTGTTTCATGACTCGAAATAGCTGTGGTACCGCTGACCGTTCCCATGCTTTCAGAAACTACCGTAAAATCGGATTGGAAACCCATGCCAACGGATATAGTATCTGTTGGCATTAAATTATTAGAAGAATTTGCATCATTTAGTAATACAGTATTTGCATTAAAAAAATAATTTCCGGCTAAATTAAAATCATATGTATTATCGAAAGTAACATCTAATGTTGAAGATGGTGCCAGTGTACCGGTACTAATAGTTTTTGTGATCGATTGAACCAATGCAGAAGGATCAGTAATCTGAATAGCAACATCCAAATGATTAATAGAAAAATCCAATGCGCTTGCGCTATAGTTTTTTATTCTGACTTGAAGCGGTTCGTTTTGAATCGGGCAAGGGACTGATGGAGGACTTAAGAGTGAAATAGCTCCGGCGTCAAGAATTTGGCAATTTGAAGCTACAGCTATGTAATTTGTTTTGGTTATAGAATTGCTTCCACCCGGACTTGTTACAGAAAGAGAAATTGATTTGTTTCCGGAAGTCGAATAAGAAACGGTATGCGGTCCCGCCGTTGTTGCCGTAGCAGGAGTTGCTCCTGATCCAAAATTCCATGAGTAACTTGTAATTCCTGCCGAAGAATTATTAGTAAAAATAGTGGATTGACCGATGCAAAGTGATAAAGGATTGGCTGTAAAATTAGCTGTTGGTGGTCCGGTATTCGTTGATGTGGCCAGCCAAATTGTGATGTTCATTAATAATTTACGATGATTACCTGCCGCATCACCTGCATAACCCGTGAATAAATTATCATTGGTATCGCCGGTTCCATCATCGCAAGGAGAACTATCGCCAATAGATGCAACTTTACCACTTCCGTAACGAGCATAAGCACACATTACATTGCTATTCCCAAAACTTGAACCGGTTTTATAAACGACACCCTTTACAGTAGAATTTTGAGTGGTATTCAGAGTTATTGAAGTTCCTCCACTCCATTGAACTTGCGTCACATTTCCTGCAGGTCCGTGTAAAATTGAATCAGTTGGTAACGATGGAATATTAGATGATGTCTGAGAAAAATTTGCATAGTCGAAACTCATACCAAAAGGGTTTGCTTGTACCGTATTTACAGTCATCAGATCATTCCAAATATGCGGTGAATCCTTTCCATCATTATTTCTGTCTGACACATCATGGTCTGCGACCATAAATAAGCCGCCTCCATTCTGAACGAAAGTAAGAATAGCTGTTTTCTCCGATGCGGAAAAAATTATATTCGGCTCGCAAACAATAAATACTTTATAATTAGAAAGATCCTGTGCATTATTACTATTGCCATAGGTAATTTGACCATTGTAAGGCAATGTTTCAACGGTATAATTTTGATTTGCACAATCAACTCCCCAATAGGACAATGCACCTTTCCAATACGATTCTGAAGTTGATGCAGTAATTGATGATTGAGAAAGTGTAGGTATTTGTTGTGGATTGGATTCATTACCACCACCACTCACAGCCGGACCTGAACCAAACCCAAGATTATGTAAATCGGCATCAACTACCCAATCGGCATTACCTGCTGATTCTGCTTTAGTGGCATCAAATAAAATTTTAATTGCCTGGGAATGTACCGGCAAATAAAATTGAATGAATAGTAATATAAATACAAGGCTTTTCTTCATGAGATTCATCAAGAGTCGACGGTTACTACTAAAAGTTACTTTTGATTGGCACTTTTTATTATTAACTTATATTTATTTGTGTTATAAAACCACTTTCATAAAATGATTTCATGGTCGCATTATTATTCTGCCGATATTATTTTCCAATAAACTAAAATCAGCAGATTCAATCAAATAATCTCCGGTTAGATCTTTTATTAAATAACCAAAGGGAAATAACTGGATTGCATTTTTTAAGTCTTCAAAATCGGTAATGTTTATTTGACTGTCCTGATTAACGTCACCACTGAATAATGCAAATCTTCCATCTCCGAGATTCTTTTGATTATTACCGAATGCTTTTGAAGCGGCGTTTGTAAAATCGTAATTTGTATTCATACTAAACAATAGAGAATTCGAGCTCCATGTCTTTAGAGTGTTATGATTATTTACAGTTATATAAAAAGAGCTGCCATCTGCTGATAAAGGGAAATTGAAAGCACCATCACCGGAAGCATTCACTATACTTCTACTTGTATATAATACATTAAATGGAAAAACATTTTCACACAAATCAACAGTAACGGTATCACAAATGCCGGGACTTACAACCTCTGTCATTAGTCCGCTGCCTTTATAATATCCTTCAATAAAAATTTTTAAATTTAAAATAACCGCTGTTGAATTTATTGTAATTGGTGTACCACTAACAGCAATTCCGCAATTATTAGTAACAGTAATATTCCCTGTTGTAGCACCTGTAGGGACGTATGCAGTAATTTTAGTGCTATTGTTAACTACAAAAGAAGAATTAATTCCATTAAATTTAACAGAAGATATTCCTGTAAAATTCGTACCGTTTATGGTAACGCCGACACCACTTGAAGCCGTTGCGGGACTGAAATTTTGAATGGTAGGAACTCTTGTTATTGTAATGTTTTTAGTATTTGAGGTCGCCGGATTACCATTAATACAAGATGCATTACTCGTCATCATACAAAGTATTATATCATTTTCCGCAAGAGCATTATCAGAATACGTATTACTGTTTATCCCTACGTTAACACCATTCTTCTTCCATTGGTAAGAGGGTGAATTTCCACCGTTGACCGGAGTCGCAGTGAATGTTACATTCACCCCTTCACAAAATGTGTTGCCGGTATTTGCTGAAATAATAATAGAAGGAGTAACATAACTATTTACAGTTATAATTAAACTGTTACTGATTACCGATGCCGGTGAAGGACAAATTGTATTACTTGTTAAAGTACATGTTATTTCATCTGTATTACTCAGTGTATTAATTGAAACTATATTGCTGTTATTTCCAACATTTAAACCATTTTTTTTCCATTGGTAAATTGGTGCATTGCCACCATTTACAGCAATAGCGGTAAATACAACATTTGCTCCCGAACATATAATTGTTCCAATATTGGAAGAGATACTAATTGAAGGAACAACATTATTATTTACAGTCATTGAAATGCCATTACTGGAAACGGATTCCGGTAAAGAACATCCTGCACTGCTTGTCATTAAACATTCAATAAGATCATTGGTGATAAGTGAACTGTTTGAATAATTACTTGAATTTGTACCAACAAAAATTCCGTTTTTCTTCCATTGATAGATGGGTGCCGGTCCACCATTTACAGGAATTGCTGAAAAATTCACATTGGATCCTAAACATATTGTGTCATTAGGATCTGAATTGATAGTAACCTGAGGAGCAACATTCGGAAATACTATCATTGTCATACTGTTGCTTGTTGATGTTATTGGTGTGGCACAAGTTGCACTGGTGGTCATTAAACATTTTACTATATCACCATTATTTAAAGAACCAGCAGTATATGTATCGCTGTTTGTTCCAACATTGGTTCCGTTTTTTTTCCACTGATAGGAAGGCGAAGAACCTCCGAACTGTGGAACGGCATAAAATGTAACAATGTCTCCGGCACAAAGAGTGTCTGCAAAATCATTAGTAACACTTACACTCGCTGCCCCATTTTGATTTAAGGTCATTGTAATGCTGTTGCTCGTATCCTTTGTAGCCAAAACACACGTTTCACTTGTTGTCATTACACAAGTTAATACATCGTTGTTTGATAAAGAATTATTCGAATAGGAGTTGCTGTTACTACCGACGTTATTACCATTTTTCTTCCATTGATAAGACGGAGACAATCCTCCATTAGATGGAATTGCAGAAAAAATTGCATTATCCCCTGCACAAATAGAACTTCCTAAATTAGAGCTGATACTTACCGCAGGTGATTTTTTTTGTAAAACATTTACAGAAATAGAATTAGAAGCAATTTGACAACCGCTGATTAATGTACCTAACACAAAATAATCTCCCGACGACCCAACTTTTATATTCTGAGTTGTTTGTCCGGTGGACCAAAGATATGTATTGATAGAAGTAGCATTTAATCCAACAGAGTCGCCTTGACAAAAAGTAGTAGGTCCATCTGGAGTAACAGTAATAGAATATGAGGCACCGGTTGAAAATCTTAAAGCCACATCATCCAATCTGTATTGGGTTGCTGTGCCGGTTTGAATAAATTGAATGCTAAGATTCGCTACTGCGGGAATTAAACCTGTTGCCGTTCTTAAATACCAATGAGCCGTACCTGAACCTGCAGGCAGTGGATCAAAATTCAGAGCGGTATAATTAATTCCATCGCTGCTAACCTGTACAATAAAATCTGATCCTGTGGAATTAATACCGGCCTTATAAATTCCGAATGACAATTGAAGATCATTATAAGCGCTGGTATTTATATTCGAAATAATAAAATTTCTTCCTGCTGTATTTGTAAAGAAAACATTTGCTCCACCGGAAGCACCAACATAGCCTGCTGATTGAACAGTTGCTCTTACATCAGCGGTTCCCGACATTGTAAAATTATCATTGTCAAAACCATTATTTAATTCATAAGTTGCTATAGAAGTGTTAGACAAAACCGTATCCATTGTCTCTGTAAAATAGGTTCCTGCTGAAGTAAAATCACTTTCAATTACTTCAACATAGGAAGAGGTAGAAGTACATCCCGATCCGTTTGAAACAGTTACTCTATAATTCCCTGTTGAAGAAACCGTGATTGAAGGAGTGGTTGCTCCGTTTGACCATGCATATGAAAGTCCGCTTGATGCTGTTAGCACCGCCGAGTCACCATTGCAAAAATATATTGGCCCTGAAGGATTTATTTTAGCGGAATTGGAACAATCATCCCAACAGTAATCAATTGGCGTTGCTGACGCTGATGCTCCTGCATAAGGCAAAGAAAACATGTCTTCAATCGTACGTAAAACATTATAGTGATCAATACGGCTTGAATAATTCCCGGGAAGAACAGGCTCACCAACAATTAATGTAAAAATATGATTACCTGAAAAATTATCGTCTTCATCAAAAGTTAGTATCAATAAACTATTATTCGTTTTCGCCCATTCAATATATCCACCCAAATTATTTAGGATCCAATTATCACCTCTGGTAATTCTTGCCGGATCAGATCCATTGTGCATATCATTATCCTGAGTTGGGATTACAAATGATACATCAGGAAGTAAGCTATAATCTGAAGGGAAAGAAGTAAAAGGCTGACTCAATGAATCAGGAATTGCATAAGTTGTACTTCCATGCCAATTTACCCAAGGACTGTGTTTTCTTGCATAGCCTCCGAAAAACTCGCCAAGATAACCTGGATATGGAAGTCCTTCAGAATAACCAATAAATGTTTTAGAAGCATTGATTAATAATGCTCCAAGATTGGGTGTGTTGAAAGGGGCATTAAGAGGCAGGTTACCATTCGTAGTTCCCTGATTCGACCCTGAATAAAGCCTGAGCATATTTGGCTGGCTTGGATGAAATACACCGTATGAATTAGTGAAAAGTGCCGTCCGGTTTCCATTTATCAGGCTATTTAAATAGGGAGCAGCAGGAGAACCATAAATTTGATGATAGGCGTGATTTTCTAAAACAACGACGACAACTTTATCGGGTGTGGGAATAAATCCAAAAGCCTGATTTATAAGCATTTGGATTAATGAAAAACAAATAAATATCGATATATACTTCAATTTAATCACCATTTACAAATATAATAATAATGGTGCAAATTATACTATGATTTCAGTTGTTATGTGAAGCTTTTAGTTTGTGATTTGCATCAAAAAAGATTTGTTTAACCTTTTTAATACCCCATTATTTAAGACCCATTAAAGATTGTTTTTTCATGTTTATTCAACAACAACCTTCAATTTCGTAGAATAATTATCGCTTTCCACCTCCAGAAAATAAAGTCCGGAAGTTATTCCTGATAATAATATTGTTTTCTTGAATTGGCCATTAGAAGAACTCAATATTTCTCTTTTTACCATTTTCCCATCTATAGAATATAATTTTATCATTATAGTTTTAGAAGGCAAATCAGATATTTCTAAAATTATTTTTTCCTTGGCAGGATTAGGATACAATTTAATAATTGCATTTCCATTTATTGATTTTATGGATGTTATAATATCAACATATATTTCATCAGACGCAGTACAACCAATACCATTAGTAACTACCACAGAATAAACACCAGAAGTTGTAACACGAATCTGAGGCGATGTTTGATTAGTCGACCAATAGTATGAAGAAAATCCTGTACCTGCATCTAAAGTTATTGATTGTCCGGCAGGAATTACAATAGTATCCGGACCAATATCAACTATAGGAGGAGCTACAATATTTGCATTCACTGCTGAACGTAAACTTTCACATTCATCTGTTGCAGCGACATAATATGTAACATTGTTTGAAATAAACGGTGTAGTAAAGGAAGATCCTGATGCAATCGGTAATCCTCCAGAAGCAGAATCGTACCAGTTAATCGGCAAGGAAGAAGAAGCGGATAATATTAATGTTCCTGGACCGCATCTTGATACATCTGAAACTATAGGTGATGGCGGTATTGAATGAACGATAGCTTGTACAGAAACTCTATTGCTCATACATTCATATCCGGTAGAAGCATAATATGTTTGTGTATTTGTTAGAATCGGTGTGGTAAAATTAGATCCTGTAAAAAGTAAATTCCCTCCCGAAGGCGCATCATACCAATTAACCTGTTCAGTTGCATCAGCAATTAGTGTTACTGAACCAGATCCGCAGATTGTATCATTGACAGCAATCGGATCAGGAGGTATTGAATTTACAATTGCCATAACTCTTACACGGGCACTTGGACAACCATTATTTGCTTCTGCATAAAAAGTATCGGCTTCAGTAAGGAATGGTGTTGTAAATGAAAATCCGGAACCCAATGAAATACCTCCTGATTGATGTTTGTACCAGTAAACCGGCG
Source organism: Bacteroidota bacterium (assembly GCA_031417555.1). Lineage (GTDB taxonomy): Bacteria > Bacteroidota > Bacteroidia > AKYH767-A > 2013-40CM-41-45 > JADKIH01. Next base: position 52,448 of record JANOVV010000029.1, on the reverse strand, counting down.
CTGAAGAATTAGCTGTGAACGTTAGTGTTCCGTTTCCGCATCGTGAAGCATCAGAGACAACTGGTTCAGGCGTTCTGCTTATCATAACACGAACTTCAATTCTGGAACTCGGACAAACACTTCCGGCCTCAATAAAATAAGAAGTATCGTTTTCAAGAACGTTTGTTGTAAATGAGGATCCTGTTGCCAACAGACCACCGCCAACAGATGCATTATACCATCTTATCTCTGCAGTATCTGTTGCATTTAATGTTACAATTCCGGGTCCACATCTTAATGTATCGTTCGAAACCGGCGATGCTGCAGGTGGTTTTATTTCTGCAAGAGTTGCTACAGAATTACTAGGACAATTTTTTCCTGTTCTTGCATAAAATGTAGTTGATTGTGTAATGTAAGGTATATGAAAAACATCTCCTGCTCCAATAAGATTTCCGTTTGTAGAACTATCATACCAAAAAACTGAATCAGATGACGTCGCTGATAATGTTAAGTCCCCGGCACCGCAGCGACTTGCAGAATTAGTAACAGGATCCGGTTGTTGTGTAACAGTCGAGACATCTGATGATGGTGTTAATGCTGAGCAGCCGTTATTAGTAATATTTACTGAATAAGAACCTGCTTGTGATGCACTATAAACAGAATCTGTAGCTCCTCCGATATTTGTATTATTCTTTTTCCATTGATAAGTACTGCCTTGAAAATAACTTGCGGATAAAATTGTACTTCCACCACTGCAGAATGTTGTACTACCGGAAACAGCAACAGGAATAGTTAATGAAGTGCCATACGCTTTTCCGGGAGATCCACCAATGCATCCTGCAAACCAACTGCTTCCATTGTTTGGATTTGCAACATTTCCTGATAGCTCACAGGTATATCCTAATCCATTAGCCTGTACCGGCCATGGTGCAATATCCTGATAGAAAAAAGAAAGGTATGTTATATTCTGGCTATTTATCAACCTGACCTGATCACCTTTGTTTGAAAAATTAAAACCAATTAAACCTAACCTATTATTGACAGAAGGAAATTGCGATTTAAATTTAATGCTGTCTTCCACTAATACCAAATAGCCATTAATAGGTAATACTGTTCCGGTTGGGAAAACAAAATTATGATTATCACTTCCATCGCTCAATCTCCATCCGGAAATATCAACGCTCGTTGTACCATAATTATGCAACTCAATCCAATCGCCGGCATTGTATGATGAATTAGAGTTGTAATTAAGTTCGCTGACACAAATTTTAGGCGCTACTGCAGAACCAGTGAAAAATGCTTTAATGGATTCGGTCTTTGTAAAATTATACGTTACTGTTTGATTAGGATTATCTCTATTAATAGTTTTATTAGAACGCCAGTGATCAAATGTAAATCCCGGATTTGGAATCGCTGTAAGTGTAACAGGGTTACCATTAAAATAATCTCCTGTCCATGGATAAGATGTTGGAATAATCGTACTTATTTCAATTCTGCCTGAACCAGCCGGAGATGTTTGAAATGTAAGCGTTACTATACCATCCAGCGAAAATTCGGATTTAATAAAATTCTTCATAATATCCGGGCGAGCATTTGCAAAACCCATCATAGCTGAAATTTCATTATCCCAATTTGTAGTATTACTTCCCCATTTCGCAAAGTGTGCAGGCATATCAAAAGACATTGTATCTTTTAATGAATGCATAACCGAATTTATATTCGATGGAAGAAAAACTGTGTTCATTAAATCAGCATAGCGATTAATAAAATTTCTTTTGAAGGTTGGATTTTTAAGAATTGCATCAAACATTTCAGATGAATGACTGAAAGCAATTGGATTTATTGCCATTGATAATCTGTTGTCATCCTGGGTGCCGTACAAGCCTAAACCATAATCCAAATCATATAATAGGTATCTCCATTTAGCACCCGGAGAATTTGGCCTCCAAATTTTAATGTTATTTGTCCAGTCGCCAATCCAATCACCATTATTATAAAAAGTTTCAGCAGCAAAATAATCAGCGTAGTTTTTAAGATCTAATGAAGTATTTATTTGATCGTAATAATTTTGTGTAGACGGATCCTCGGTAGTTGCATAATTATACAATGCCCAAAAAGAAGAATCACTGCCTTCCCCAACATCAATGTTACTACCGGATTCTTTCAGATAATCAATTTCACTTTTCCCTAAACCAAAATTATTTTTCATCCAATGCTGATCGTGATTCTCATTGATGCAGTAAACGCCCCAATATTCTCCATTGAGGTATACAATGGTTGGCTCCGCAGCCAGATAACCGCTGTTTGTCTTTTTCATAATTCTCTCCATCATGGCATCACGAAAATGTACTTTATTCCAATCTGTACCTGAGTTTCTTAAAATTATATTACTGACATCATCGACATACGATTTATCCGGATAAATTGAATATACAAATGATCCGGTGCCATAGCTATCTTTTAGTTTAATCTCAAAACTTTTCTGTGGTTTTGCTCTCGAATAATTTCCATAAATCTTTATATCAGCATCTACTTTTACTACCAGGTTTTTATTTTTATCATAATACTCGATCGATGCTGGTTTTTCCCAGTTCTGCCAATAATTTGCTCCTTTGTATGGTGATGTTGCTGATGCTCCGGGACCTAAAACGTAAATACCCGTATTGTAATCCCATAAATTAAGTGAATCCGTTGTAATTGAAAACGTAGATAAATGTGTAAATCCATTTATAAAATAGGTATTCGTAATTAAATTGCTGGGAAGTTTTCCGTTTGCAAAAACCTTTGCTCGAATTGATTTTGTAGATGATATAACAATTGGAGAAGTATACACAGGGCTATTTATCGTTGGTGTATTTCCATTGTTTGTATAATGAATAACACCTCCCTGAGTTGTTGTACTTATAGAAATTGTTTGTGTTGAATTATAATAACCTCCATCACGTGAAAATACAGGAGGAAATGCATATCCATTGAAACATGTTGAAGCATTATTTGTTGTTTGCGGTGTAGGCGATTCAACAAAACACCAATTGGAAGAGCCATCAGGTATTCTACAAAACGAATTATTGTTTTCCATTGATGGATAAGTCTTGCTGTCGATAGTAACTCCAACAGAATTGTTCAGAAATATTTTCTCTCCAAAACGATTGAGTTTAAATTTTGCACTAAAATATTCTTTAGCCGGAACCTGAAACCAGGGAGGAATAGGAATAAAAGTTAATCCCGGCGAACGCATTCCAAAAAATAAATATGGTATTGCTGTAAGATCGTCAGAATTGGCAGGGGTATTATGTACTTCAATAGCTAAAACATTTGTTCCCGGCTTTAAGGCAGATTTAAATACAGATGGTGAAATATTAAATGAATCTAATGGAAAGCCGCGATAAGATAATGCTTCATGAGAATAGCCGGCAAGTGAATTCCATAAAGGCCTGAAACCGGCAGTACCAATATTTGCCCGGGCAATTTCAACACCATTCAGATAAGCAACAAATCCATCATCATAATCCATTAACAAAACTGCTTTAAGAATTTGAGAGGTATCAGGAATATTGAATGTCTTTCGCAACATAACAGATGGGCCAACAGGTATAATAACATTATCATCACCATCACCAAAACCAATTCCTCCATGATCTGCAGTCCATACTGTTTCATTAAAGTTTAAATTTCTCCAATTGGAATCAATGGCTGCACTTCCTGCTGCGTATCTCCAAATCGTGCCGGCATTAACCGGCATTTCCCAATGATCAACTAAAATTTTATTTGTTTTGTCTGATGCAAAAACAACTACTTTATCACCGGCACCAAGATTATAGTTTGGGAATGTAAACTGAGCCGGTTTTGTTGAATCATCCGTTAAACTAAAACCATTTAAATTAACCATTGATGATCCTGCATTGTGCAATTCAATCCAATCATCAAATTGTCCATCAGAGTTAGCGATTATAGAAACATTGGTTGGACAGATTTCATTTATTACAATTTGTGCTGACAAATTGAAAAATGAAAATATATATAAAATTAATGTTAAAACTAATTTTTTCGAGCTCATTTTTTTAATGAAAGATCTAGTGGAGACATTAAATAATCATACAAAGAATGCTAAAAATATAGCATCGACGCTACTTTCAGCAAGTTCTGTGGTAAAATTACTATAATTAATGGCCAATGGCCTTCTATTCTCCGTGTATAGAGGCAATCACAGATTTAAAAACAAAATTTTCTGCAAAAAAAAGAGGCTCTACTATTAAATAATTTGCACAATCTCTGAATTAAATAAACGTATAATTCTGTCTTGATCTTTTCCCCCATACGGTTTTAATATCTTTTTTTTTCCAATCCTTAATGCATGTTTTTAAACTTTATTTTTGAAAAAAAACATGAAAAAAATAATTACACTCTTATTGTTTTCATTCTTTATTACTAATTGTTTTAGTCAGGGAACCTGGGATTCAAAGGCTACTTGTCAGGGCAGTGCGCGTTACCGGGCAATCGCTTTTGAAATAAATGGAAAATGTTACATGGGTACCGGATCTACCGGTGGTGGTATAACACAAAACCTGAAAGATCTATGGGAATTTGATCCGTTATTAAATAGCTGGTCACAAATGGCAGATTTACCTGACTCCGCCCGTACCAATGCCACAGCGTCCTCTGCAGGAAATTACGGATACGTCGGACTCGGTTCGAATAAAGGAACATTACTTCAGGATTGGTGGCAGTTTGATCCGTCGGGAAATAGCTGGCTGGCAGTTGCAAATTATCCCGGTATACCAAGATATGGTGCCGGAGCATTTTCTTTGCAAGACATTATATATGTTGGAGGAGGATTAAATGGAAGTAATCAGGCTCAATCTGATTTCTATGCTTATAATCCATCCAATAATTCGTGGTCGCCGAAAGCGAGTTTACCTATAGGTGTTTCATCGGCAGCTACATTCACCATAGAACAAAAAGGTTATTTTATTGCCGGAGCATCTACTGCTTCTATAAATGGTACTGAACAAACTATAGAATACGATCCTGTAAATAATTCATGGACTACTAAAGCTCCCTACGCCGGAGGAAATACTTATTCAGCCATAGGATTTTCTTTGTTTGGTTATGGTTATGTCGGAACCGGTTTTACAGGCAATCTAACAGATCAGATGTGGCGGTACAATCCAATCCTGAATGAATGGACACCGGAAACATATTGGCCAACCGGCTTGCGTCAATGGGCTGTTAGTTGTAAATCAGGGAACAAAGCCTATGTAGGAACAGGAAATTCTACAGGTGGTCAATTATTCTCTGATTGGTGGGAGTTTGTTCCTGCAATTAACAACGTAAACAACACGCTTCCGGATAGAAATACCTCAAGTATAAAATTTGATCCTATTCAAAAAGAAATTGTTGTTATTAATGCCAAAAGCAATGAGACTTTAAGAATTTATGACATAGAAGGAAAATTGCTTTTTGAAAAATTGTTAAATCAAAAATTACAATCATTTTCATGGAATAAAACAGGTGTATTTTTTGTGACTATATCAGACAGCAAATTTGTTTCTTCTTCAAAAATAGCCTGTATAAATTAATACAGGAAAAATACTTTGACTTAAAGTGGTGTCGGCATTAAAATCCGGCACCACTTTTTTTATTCTTTTTTTTAGAAATAATTAAAAACGACTTTAAAAACAGGCTTCAAATAAAATTAACACTTAATACATAATAATATACGCAAGTTTGCCAATAATTGTCTGTATTTTCACTGCTCAATAAGCACATATAAAAAACATCTTTTACATGATTGAAATTAGGGTTCTCACTCATATTTTGAAAACTAAATAATTTAAAAATCTATGAAAAATTTATCATTGGTCTCTGCACTACTATTAATTTTATTTACAAACAATAAAGCCTTCGCACAAAACATAAATATTTTGGACGAAGACAGAATAAAAAAAATCACAGTAACAGGCAGTGCAGAAATTAAGGTTGTCCCTGATGAAATCTATGTTAATTTTACCTTACAGGAATATTACAACAAGCAAAAATCTAAAATTGATATCGATCAAATTCAAAAAGATTTCCTAAATCGATGCAACAAAGCAGGAATTGAAAAAGATCGAATCCAGATTCAAAACATGAGCGGATTTGATTCGAATGCATGGTACTGGAGAAAAAGAAAAAAGGAACAACCGGATATGATGGCAACAACAACTTATATAATTAAATTCAGTCTGGCATCAGATATAGACAAATTAGTAAACACACTCGATGATAATGCCACACAAAATATGTTTATCAGTAAAACTACACACAGTAAAATAGAAGAGTATCGGAAAGAAGTTAAAATAAAAGCTTTACAAGCCGCCAAAGTAAAAGCACAATACCTGTGCGAAAGTATTGGTGAGAAAATAGGTAAAACTCTTTACATAGAAGAAATAGAAAACGAAAATTCAACACCCATGTATAAATACGGAGCGGTATCAAGCAATGAAATGGTTATGTCAGATGCAACTGTCAATGAAGGAATCGATTTTCAAAAAATAACAATACGCTTTGTGATGATGGCTCGCTTTGAAATTCAATAAAAAATAAAATAAAATTGATAAGTTATTTTTCAATAATTGAAAAATTTTTAAAACAGATATAAAAAATTAGCTCTGTATTTTTTTTGTGATGTATATTTTTTCAATTTAGTAGACTGTATGAAGGGCCTTAAAACCCTCATTGGCTCTTATGTTTCGTAATCAGCAACACTTGGAGTCGAAAATGAAGTTATATTATTTGATGTTAGATTTAACTTTTTTAGAAGTAAGTTCGCTTAACGAAGAGAATTTTTTCAATTCACTTAGTGAAACCGGAAAAAGATTTTAGGGGAAAAAATTACCGGAGTAAACATTACGAAAGAATACTTTAATAAGTATCTGTCACCACACGGCAAAATGTGCTTGTCTTTATCTGCACTCATTCATTAATAAATACCTTACACTTAATCATGATGAAAAACAAAACAAGATTATTTTTATTATCTGCTCTGTTGATGTTGAGCTTGTCAACGTTTGGACAAAATGTACGTGGGTTTTATTTGCAAGATGTTGGATCATGGATTGGAAATGCAACTAAAGAAAATGAAATTTTAAAATATGCTCAAGGAAATGGTTTTAATTATATTCTGTTTTATAGTTTAGGGGATATAAGCTGGACCAATTCAACAAATAAAAACCAGTTAGGTGCATTTATTAAAAAAGCCCGTACCACTTACGGAATTACTCAAGTTGGCGGAGTTGTAGAATATGCCGGATATGTTTCAAATAATATTATTCCTTATAACAACTCCCGCAGCAGTAGTTTGGAAAAATTTGATGTCATAAATTTAGAATTTGAATTTTGGGTGTCATCCAGTATTTCTTCTTCTTATTGCAGTAAATTTCTTAACGCGGCAGGATTTACATGCGACAAAGCAGGAGCTTGGAAATTTGCATGGAGAGAATTGAAGTTGATTGATGATCTATGCACTGCAAATGGATTAATTTCAGAAATGTACCTTGGATGGCCTGATTTAACACAGATGCAACAAATAGCTTCACGTGCTGATAGAATTCTTTTATCCGCTTACAGACCTACTGATGGAGATATTTATATTTATTCTAAGCAAAGAATGAAAGACATTGCTTCAATCGGTGGTTCAACAAAAGTAATTACACTAATGTCTGCCGAATCTACTTTTATGGGGCCCTGGTTAACAACACATCCTCAAACAAGACCTTATCAAACTCTTGCCGCCAATCTTGCTTCAGAGACATTGGCATTCAAACAAAATATTAATTTACAAGGATACCAATGGTTCACTTATAAATACCTGCCTAAAACAATGTTGGCTACAGCAACAATTGCGGCTAGTGGTTCACTTACATTCTGTCCCGGTGGCAGTGTTACATTAACAGCAAATTCGGGAGCATCATATTTATGGTATCCCGATGGACAAACATCACAATCGATTACAGTTTCTAATGCCGGCTCTTATACAGTCAAAGTTACCAACTCAAGTGGAAGTTCTGTTGTTTCTTCCCCTGCTGTAGTATCAAATTCAAACTCTGGCACAACTCCAATAATAATCGCAACAGGTTCAACATCTTTTTGTCCTGAAGGAAGTGTTACACTTACAGCAACACAAGCAAGTTCGTATCTTTGGTCAAACAGTGAAACAACACAATCAATAACTGTATCAATTTCCGGAGCCTATACTGTGACTACTGTTAACGGAAGTTGCAGCGGAACATCTGCTCCAATAGTTGTAAATGCAGCCGCAGCTCCAACAGCTCCTGTTATTACCGCAAATGGATCATTAGCCGTTTGCCCCGGCACAACTTTAACTCTTACATCATCGCCTGCTAATGCCTATCTCTGGTCGAATGGCGGAACAACACGTTCAATCGTTGTAGCTGCTGCAGGTGATTATTCGGTTACTTCTTATACCGGACCTACATGTTCTGCAATATCTTCTGTTAAAACTGTTTCACTCTTAACTGCACCAGTTAAACCAACAATTAGTGCAGGGAGTTCCACAACTTTAGGAGTTAGTAATCCATCCGTTGTACTTACTTCGTCTCTGGCAAGTGCTTATTTATGGACTACTTCATCCTCACAAAGGTCAATAACCGTAACATCACAAGGAACTTTTCGTGTTACAGTAACAGGAACAAATGGATGCAAGTCCACTTCTAACGAACTTGCTGTTATTGCTAATGGATGTACTCCACCACCTTCTCCTACAATTTCTTTGAGCGGTTCAAAAGTTATTACCGCCGGGTCAAGTGTAATTCTTACATCAAGCATAAGTGGTGGTTACAGGTGGTCAACAGGAGCAACAACAAGATCAATAACAGTTTCTGCTGCCGGCGATTATAACGTCCGTTCTTATAATGCCGGAGGATGTTTTTCTACATCACTTCCTGTTAACGTTACTGTTATTCTTACAAGGGAAATCAATTCTTCCACTTCAGAAACATTAAATGAACAAAAAGATCAGTTTACAGTGTATCCTAACCCTGCGAAAGAACAATTGAATTTTGTTTTCAATGAAACACAGGAAAAAAATATGAATGTAAAATTGTTAGATATCACTGGTCGTGAAATTAAAAATATTGCAGTTTCATCTTCCATAGGTGAGAACCGGTTTCAACTGGATGTATCTGCTCTTCCACGGGGAATTTATATTGCCTACTTATTAAGCGATAATAAAAAACAAACGTTGAGGGTTATCCTTGAATAAATTTTCAGATAAATAAAAAAAAATATGCGGGTTAATTCTCGCATATTTTTTTTGTCATTATTTCTCATAAAGCATATTTCTCGTACAACTCTAATTTATTTATCCTTGCACGAATGGCACTGGTTTGCCGTTGAAAAACTCTAGCAATCTCATCGATTGATTTTTTTTCACAAAAAAGTTTTTCCAATTTTTCATCATCTGCCGGAGTCCATCGCTCATACGCTTTTGGAAATGATTCCCGAAAAGCAGTAATTTTTGGAATAACACTTGAATTCGCAAGGGTTTTTTCTGCAGGTTTTTTCTCAAATACAAGTTCACTCTCGCTGATAATTTCATCAATAAAAGAAAAAAGATCTCTTGCCAGAGGGCTTGATTCAATTTCGATGCTGATACCGTATTCTAAATTATTATTATGAGAAGAATGGTTCATGTTTAAAGAAGTAACCAAAGCCGTTTTTTCATTGGCATAAAATTTCGCATGTAGACGTGAATGATAAAGTATGCGAATGTTTGGAAACGATTTTAAAAATTCAGAATCTTCTTCAATAAGCTTGTAGTGTGTGTTATTTGTAAATTTTCCAAAAAGAACTACAATTTGAATCTGATCATTCGCAATATGTTTTTTTAAAGCCCGTTTAAAATGATGATGCAATTCTATGAAGGGGCAAATGATATAAATTTTCTCTTCGGCCTTTTCAATTAAAGAACATAATTCAGATGGAAGATGAATGCCTGTTATGATTTTATCCATAATTAATCGAATTGGAGGTTAGAGTCAAGAATCAAGAGTCAAGATTTAAGATTTATGGTTTTTATTGAGGGATAATTTTGCTTTTTACTGAAACTCATTTTTGTTGTTTTGACCATGAATCTTTTAGTGGAACTGTACGGTTAAAGATGTGCTTATCTGATGATGAATCTTTATCAACACAAAAATATCCTTTTCGAATAAATTGAAATGTATCTCCTGTTTTTGCATTTTTTAAAAATGGTTCAGCGAAAGCATTAGAAATAATTTCCAGGCTCTTTGGATTAATATAACTTTTAAAATCTCCTTCTTCGATAGAAGGATTTTCCGACAGAAAGAGTCGATCATACAATCGAACATCACAGGAAATTGCATGCGGTACACTTACCCAGTGAATTGTTCCTTTTACATTAATGCCGCTGGTATCATGTCCGCTTTTACTCTCAGGAATATACTTACAATGAATTTCCAAAATGTTTCCTTCCTCATCTTTTTTAAATGATTCGCATTTGATTATGTAAGCACTTTTCAAACGAACCAATAAACCGGGTCCGAGACGAAAATATTTTTTCTCCGGATTTTCTTTGAAGTCATCCCTTTCGATCCACAACTCTTTACTAAATGGTAAATCACGTTCACCGCTATTTTCAATTTCAGGATTATTCTCTCCCTTAAGTATTTCTCCATTGCCATCGGGATAATTGTCGATAATAAGTTTTACCGGATCTAAAACAACCATTACACGATTTACTTTTTTATTTAAGTCTTCACGAATACAAAATTCAAGTAATCCAACATCAATTACATTCTCACGTCTCGCAATTCCGACAAGATCACAAAATTTACGAATGCTTTCAGGAGTATAACCACGCCTTCTCAAACCACTGATGGTCGGCATACGAGGATCATCCCAACCACTCACATGTTTTTCATTAACGAGTTGTAACAATTTGCGTTTACTCATCACCGTATAATTGAGATTCAAACGCGCAAATTCATACTGATGACTAGGATAAATTTCCAATTTCTCAATAAACCATTCATACAACGGACGATGAACTTCAAATTCAAGCGTACAAATGGAATGTGTAATTTTCTCTATTGAATCACATTGTCCGTGAGCGAAATCATACATTGGATAAATACACCATTTATCACCGGTACGATGATGCGGAGTATGCTTAATTCTGTACATGAGAGGATCACGCAAATGCATATTAGGTGATGCCATATCTACTTTTGCACGAAGAACTTTCTCACCATCTTTAAATTCTCCTTTACGCATACGTTCGAAGAGATCTATATTTTCTTCAATCCTTCTTTTACGAAATGGGCTCTCTTTGCCTGGTTCCGTCGGCGTTCCCTTGGTAGCTGCAATTTCCTCTGCAGAAGAATCGTCGACATAAGCAAGATTTTTTCTGATTAAAGTGACAGCAAAATCATACAATGTTTGAAAATAATCGGAAGCATAAAACTCATTCGCCCACGTAAATCCAAGCCAACGGATGTCTTCTTTGATACTATCCACATATTCCGTTTCTTCCTTTTCAGGATTGGTATCGTCGAACCTCAGATTTGTTTGTCCGCCGAATTCATTTGCCAGACCAAAGTTGAGGCAGATTGATTTGGAATGGCCAATATGCAGGTAGCCATTCGGTTCCGGCGGAAAACGGGTAAGTACGCGTCCATTGTGTTTGCCCTCTTTTATGTCTTCACGGATAATTTCTTCGAGGAAATTGGGGCCTTTTTCTGTACTCATTTTTGTTTGTTACGATTAAATAAAATTATATGCAAGGAGCACAAAGATAATAGTTTTTCAAGTGTCAAGAATCCTGAATCAAGAATCTTAATTCAGGATTATAGAGGCAATGAATTTAAAAATCTGAAAAAATATTAAAGTGTTTTCTATTATGATACTCCGTGTTCTTTCAGTATTTTATTTAACCATTTAACCATCATTAGAATGATAAGAGTTGTAATCGAAACTAAAATAAAATTTACAAGAAAAAAATTGGCTTTATTATCATAGCCATCCCATAAGGCGGCAAGGACACCACTTAACTTATTTCCAATAGATGTAGAGAGAAACCAACCACCCATCATCAAAGCAGTAAGTCGAGGTGGGCTTAATTTCGAGACGAGCGATAATGCCATCGGACTAAGACAAAGTTCACCGATTGTTATTACAAAGTAGCTACCAATCAGCCACGACATCGAACTTTTTACCAATCCATTGTCAGAATGAATCACCGCCCAAACCATAACCAATGTGGATAATGCAGTGATGACAAAACCATAGAAAATTTTCCATGGTGTAGATGGCTCCTTCTTTCTTCTTTTCAGAAATGAGAAGAAAGCTACTACAACAGGTGTAAGAGCAACAACCCAAAATGGATTTACCGATTGAAATAATTCTGTTGATATTAATTTCAATGATTCACCTTCGGCTGGTCGTTTTTCAATTGGTAAATTTTTGAAATATAATGGATGATCAAATGTTCGTATTACCTTGCCTTTTTCATCGCGGCTGATTCTGAATTGTTCATCGGATAATGGTACCGAATCTTTTGTCATTTTAATTTCCTGTACCATTCCTAATGCTTTTGCTGGTTTAACCAAAGAAGCAGGCAACTCGCGGTCTGTATAGCTTTCCGCCCAGGTCGTTAATGCAGTTCCATTTTGTTTAAAGATTGCCCAGAAGATGATAGCTACTGCAAACACTGCAAGAAGGGCGGCAATGGGTCTTTTATCTTCCAGACTCGCCCTAACATAAAGTGAAAAGTAAAATGCTGTCACAGGCAATGCACCAAAAAGAAAGGCGTCAGTTGAATCGCTACCAAAAATATTTCCAGGAATTATCCATCCGAGATAACCGGCGATTACAGCAGGTAATAATACGACACTAAATATTTTTGGCAGTGACATGTCTTCTTTCTGAACCGGTTTTCTTAAATCTGCACCTTTGTAATGTTTATTTCCGAACCAAAAAACAATTACGCCTATAAACATTCCAATACCGGCAGCAAAGAAAGCATGTCCCCATGAAAAATTATTCCGCAAGTATGAACCGAAAAAATTACAGATAAAGGCGCCTATATTAATTCCCATATAAAATATATTATAGCCGGAATCTTTGAATGGTTTGTATTCGTCACGGTTATATACATTTCCAAGAAGTGTAGATATGTTTGGTTTGAAAAACCCATTACCAATGATGATTAATAACAAAGAAATATAAAAAGGACCCATACCGGGAAATGCCAATCCACAATAACCCAGTCCCATTAAAATTCCGCCAATTGTTATGGATAACCGATATCCTAAAACTCGGTCTGCTAATAGTCCACCTATGAAAGGAGTGAGAAATACAAGTGCTATAAATGTTCCAAAAATATCAGAAGCTTCTTTTCGATCGATAGCCATTCCACCCTTCTCAGTATCGGTCATATAAAGAAAGAATATACCGAGCATCAGATAATAGCCGAATCGCTCCCACATTTCAGAAAAGAAAAGATATGGCAGGGCTTTAGGGTGTTTACTATTCATTGGAATAAGGGATTATTTTCTTCAAAGAAAGAAAAATAATCCGGTTTATTGTTATTGAAAAGTTTTTAATACTCCAAAATAATTAATCTCCCCAATGCAAGCAGCGGTGTATAGTAATGAACGGTTCGTCTTTGCAGCAACCTGACCTACGTACAAGTACTTTGGAAGGCGGGGCAGGCAGGGAATAAAACCAACAGCTTCTCGTCTGCCGAAGCTACACTTCTCGTAACCGTATCATGTAGTAACCGTTTAGCGTAGGCGGATTAAAGCCCCGATAGCTACAGGGCAATGTTGTTAAGTTATGGAAGATTTCTTCTGAAGTAATTTTTCAAAAAAAGTTTGAAAATTGAAACAGAAAATTAATTGCAATAGAACCTTTTTGCAAGTCATTTACTTTTTCAAAGGTGCTCCAACAGCAATAGCACAGTCATGTCCGGGTGCACCGTGTGGAGGATTCATTCCAGGAGGAGTGGCAACCTGTGGAGTCGTAACCGGAACTGCAGGATTTGAAGGCTGAACAGTTGTAATTTCTGCAGGTTGAGAAACAATTGTTTGAATGCTGCTGTCAGAATTTACATTTTCAGGTTGATTTTGAGATTGCTCAGTAGTATTCACATCAGTTGTTGATTCTTTCTTTTTATCATTATCGCACCCTTGAAGAGCAATAAAACCAATAACACCGGCAATTAATAGTAATTTTTTCATTTAAGGATTATATTTATTATTTATGTTTTGAATTTTTAGCCAAAGTCTAATATAGCTGCGAAGATAAGGAAAACGTTGAATTGAATGCAAGAAATTCCTTGGTGCCATTTCGGGCATTTTCCTCAATAAATCAAATCGTTTGCAATAAAAGAAAATCGCTTCTGGATTTTGGTCAAACTTTTAAAGCCTATATTAATTAAGATGTTCCTGATCCAACACCAAACTGAATATCAGGATCAAGATAAAGGAAATCGGTTGCATCCACGGATCCATCTCCATTCAAATCTCCGGAGTAATGTTAGTACCTATATTAACCAAACCCGGTGTCATTTTGCCACCACCTAAATTGCATCCTTAAAGTAGCACTTGTAAAGTAAGTATAACCGGACAACTATCAATTCTTTTGTAATTATTTGATCTGCATATTAATAATTTATAGATTTAGATTCGATGTCAATTATCGTAAATAATTGATGATAAATTTATCGACTGACTACTTCCCTTTCTGGAATTTGCTTATTCTATTGGTTTTATGTCTTAATCATGAACTTCATGGGAATAAACACATTTCTTCAAAGAAAGAAAGAAAGAAAAATAATTTAATAGTTCGATTTTATTTTTAAAAAATAAATTATCACTACTTTTTATTTAGCGATCTTTGATAAAACAATAAATATATCCAAATTAACACTAAACTATGAAACGAATATTGATTTTGCTGCTATTCCAGTTAGCAGTTATTGCGTGCGAAGCACAATACAATAAAGAAAAAATACAAAAACTCCTTACGGGAGACAATGAAAAATCATGGATGGTAAATGGAATTAATATAGACCGCCCGGAGAAAAAATTTATTTTCAACAAAAACAATTCCGTTAAAGTTGAATCAACGAAAGGACTAATAAAAAATGAAAAGTGGTCATTGAAGTCTGCCGATGAGATACGTTGGTTTCTCTCAATCGGAAATCAGACGTATGAATTTATTATCAGTTATGATAAAAAAGGAAATGAATATATTAAACTTACCCACCAGGCTGTCGATACTAAAACATCCGGTTATTATGAAATTAAACTTAATCCGATAAAATAATATTACCATGGAAAAATTAGAAAAATTTATTACATCCTTCGGGCCATTTTTTGGAATCATCCTTACTGCCATAGGTCTGATGATATCTGTATCAAACTTCTCAAAAGATCAGAAAAGTAAATCTGCTTTGGAATTTAAGAGAGACTTCTGGTCAAAGCAATCAGATATCTATCTAAAAACATCGCAGGCAATCGGTACTATCTGTGCTGAAATAAATAAGAGCGACATGGATGATTTCAACAGTGAAAACTATTTAAAATCAAAAGCGGCTTTTGAATCATTGTATTGGGGAGAAATGAATTTCGTTCAGGACTCGATTGTAATCGCTGATATGAAATCATTTGATCAATATATCAAAGACTTCAATCCAATGGTACCTAACATAGATTACCGGCAAACATTAATACGGCTTGGAAATAAAATTATCATTACCTGCAGGAATTCTTATATGAAATCATTTGACAACCTTCAGGTAGAGACAAAGAATGATGAAGCAAGTCATATGTTAACAGAGAAAACGACATTGGTTCAGTAGAGAATACAATTAAAAATAAATTAAGAATATCATGATTATTTTATTTTCTTGATATTCTTAATTTATTTTATTTAAGGTATCGCCGCCCCAACTCCATTCTGCGCATTCGGATCATACAATAAAAAATCAGATCCATCTACTGCACAATCGCCATTGAAGTCTGCAACGTGATATCCTCCTCCACCTGCTTGTGAAGCAATATCAAAATCCAAAAAATCGGAACCATCCACTGAACCATCCTGATTTATATCACCTGTATAAATTGCAGCATATAAGGCATCAAATGTTACTGCTTCATTACTGCTAAAGGCTTGTGATGTTGCTGAAGAAAATGAATACCCAGTAGTCGTTGTTAACATCACAGGAGCTGCACTCCAGGTTTCGATCGAATTCCGGTGATTGAGTTTTAGATAGTATGAATTATTTGTAACAACAGCAGGGCCGAAAGTCACCATTACATCTCCATTGATTTTTAATATTCCGAACTGCCGATCAACTTCAGCATACGGTGGATTAGCATCCATGGCGCTGATGAAAATGGAATCTGCATCCAATGGATCTGTTGAACCTCCTGTTAAATTTAAACAGTTGTTCATTAATCCGCCTCCAAGATAATAACCTTCAAGAAAAATATGGGCATTTAATATTACCGGACAAGCATTAACTATAAAACTTACAGGGAAACATTCTGAAGTATCACAGTATCCTTCGATGCGGAAAAAATAAGTTACCAAACCAGTCGCAGTTGGTTTTACTTTTACTGACCAGGAATTATCAATGGCTGTAGCACTGTCAACAACCGACGATTCAACACAGAAATCTTTATACACCTTTATAATTCCTCCGGTTCCCAATGTATCAAAGTAAGCTGATAATGTAATACTATCACCAAGACAAATTTCATTACCGGAAGGAATAACAGAATCAATGACTGAAGGTGGAACAAGAACTGTTACATCAAAGTATTTAAATTCTCTGTTATTATGTGGGTCCCATGCTTCGACATAAACCTGCGTTGTTGTTCCGGGACGGAAAACAGAACCGGATGGTGGAATGTATGAAAAACGGTCAATGCTGCAATTATCATCCATAAAGAAATTATAAAAAACAACTGAATCACACGTTACAATATCATGAGAAAGAATAAATGGTTTTTCAACATCATCAACATCAATTGTAAAATTACATGTAGATATATTTCCATTAATATCTGTCGCTGTATATATGACAAGATATTCACCTACTGGAAAATCGTCGCCTGAATTAAAATTACTGGTTAAAGAAAGGACTGCGCATTCATCTGTAGCAGTTGGTTCTACCCAGGTAACTTTAGCTTTACAGAAACCCGGTTCATTATCTACACGAATGTCGGCCGGACAATTATTTATTACTGGACGAGTAGTATCAATAACTTCTACATTAAATGAACATGTTTCAACATTTCCGTAAATATCTGTTGCTGTGTATACGGTCTGAGTTATGCCTACAGGATAAATATGTAAGAAGTTTGGTACTAGTTCCACTGCTTGCAAGGCACAATTATCCGTTACAACAATTTCCGGCCAATCAACAAAAGCAATACAAAACCCGTTACTCGCAAATTTAGTAGTGCTAAGCGGGCAATTTTCAAAAACCGGTTTCTCTGTATCATTTATATGTACATTGAATGTACACGTCCAGGTGTTTCCATAAATATCAGTAGCCGTAACAATAACGGGAGTTACTCCAACAGGAAATTCACTGCCGGATGCCGGAACACTTACAATGGATGCAACTCCACAATTGTCCGTCGCAGTAGCTGTCCAAGTTACTATTGCGCCACATATTCCTAAGTCATTGTCCTTGATAATTACTCCCGGACAATGCATATTCCATGGAGGTTCCAAATCCTCAACTAAAATATTAAATGAACATGTAGTTACGTTTCCACAAAGATCAATGGCTGTATAAGTAACTGTTGTTGTACCAACAGGGAAAAAACTGTTGGGTGCATAATTACTTGTAAATGATCGCAAGCCACAATTATCTGTAGCTGTTGGTGGAGGCCATGAAACAAACGCTCCGCAAAGTCCTTCATCATTAGGAACGCTTTGAGGATTCGGACAATCATTAATTACTGGATCATCAGTATCATTGATAACATATATAACCTGAACACATGTTGCTGTATTCTCGCAATCATCGGTTGCTTTCCAAGTAAAATTATAGGTGGTAACACAACCTGTCGTAGAGGTTGTTGTACCAACTAATGTTATATCTACAATCCCGCAATTGTCCGTTGCTGAAATTAACGATACACTTGGTGTTGGCGTTACATTGCAAAGTGTATCGGGATCAGGACAGATAATTTTAGGAGGGATAATATCAAAATCGGAAAAATAAACCTGTGTACATTCTGAAAAATTTCCGCAGTCGTCCGTTGCCCTCCAGGTAAATTCAAATATTTTCAAACAATCAATGGAAGAAATATCTGTACCGATAAGAGTTAGGAATGGCGTTCCACAATTATCAGCGACAGTAATTAATGATGGGTCCGGAACCGGAGTGGTATTGCAAGGAAGTAAAACTGGTTCCGGACATTCAATAAATGGATCAATAACGTCGAATATTGAAGTGTATATTTGATCGCAAGCTGCAAAATTTCCACAAGCGTCCGTTGCTTGCCAAGTAAATACAAAAGTCTTTAAACAACCGTCCGTTGTAACAGTGACTCCGGTATTTAATAGTGTTGGTGTTCCACAATTATCCTGGGCAGAAATTCCCGATGCAGAAGATATTGGTGTTGTATTGCATGGCAGAGCGACTGGATTAGGGCATTGAATGGTTGGTGAAATTTCATCAAAGATCGAAACAAGGATCTGGTCGCAATCCGTAAAATTACCACAAGCATCCGTTGCTCTCCATGTAAAAATGGTAGTCGTTGCACATCCTAAAGTCGATGAACTGGTTCCTTGAAGAGATATCATTGGTGTACCACAATTATCGGTAGCAGAAATCAGGGCAGGCGACGGCGTAGGAGTTGTATTGCATGGAAGAGTATCCGGATCCGGACAGTGAATCACCGGAGGAACTAAATCATGGATCGAAGTAAGTATCTGATTGCAATCTGCAAAATTACCACAGCCATCTATCGCTCTCCATGTAAAAACATAAGTAACCAAACAACCGGAGGTCGATGAACTGCTGCTGAGCAATCCGATTTCCGGAGTTCCGCAGTTGTCAGTAGCACTAATTAATCCAACCGATGGTGTAGGAGTAGTATTGCATGGAAGTGAAGTAGGTGGCGGACAAACAATTATTGGAGCTTCTGTATCCATAATGTTTGAAGATGTTTGTGTACATGAAGCTGAATGTCCGCATTGATCAGTTGCTGTCCATGTAAACGTAGTAATTACTTCACAAGGTAAAGTACCGGCTGCAACTGAAGTACTGACTGATAAATCAAACGGACATTCATCAGAAACTGTTACGGTAGTGGGCGAGGGTGATGGGGTTACATTACACATTCCCGGTGGAAGAGTAGTGCATGTAATCACAGGAGCCGATACATCTAGTAATACCGTTATCGTTTGAATGAAAGTAGTGCCCTCACCAAAACAATCAATGATTGTCCATGTCCGTGTTATTACGATTTGGCAACAATTAGATGTTACGACGTCGGAATAAGTCACTGTTCCTAAACAACATTCAGTAGTAAATGTTACATAACCTGTATTATCGGGATGAGTCGATTCACCATTATTCAATTGCACTGTAGTTGATGGATAATTAATTACTGGCTGAATCAAAGTTATCAGGATAGGTTGCGTAAATGCAATCTGGCCTGACTGAGTACATCTTACTCTGCAGCTGAAATACGTTGGCTGAAGAATAGAAGTAGATAACTGTTGCTGTATGGCGCCCGGTATTGGGTTAAAGTTGATGCCATCAGGAGAGGAATGCCAGAGGAAAGTAACTCCTGATTGCGCAGGGTTTAACAGTATTCCAAATGTAGCACCCGGACATACAGGATTTTGGAATGCAATAATAGTTCCCGGTTGCGGAATTCCATTGCAGGGCGGCTGGGCTTTAATATTTAATAATAAACTGAAAGTCAATATCAATATTAATGTTGTAATCTTTGCAATCTGCCTGCATAACATTGTATTTGTAAAAGGAGTTTTCATAGTAGTATTATTAAATAATAAATAATTTTTTTGAAGCTTCTTAAATATCTATAAGTACAATATTTATTTCTTGTATTTTGTCAATAATGTTTAAGTAAATTTTACACTATTATAAACATCATCAAACACGCTTTAGGGTGAGTCTGCTTCTACCTATTTTGGGGGAGGTTGGGAGGGGGTATCAAGTATCATGACTAAATATGTGCATGTCTAAATAGAGTTAACCGCTTTTAATCAACCTATTCCCGGCTAAAACGTTTTCAGTCATGATACATGATACTCTTTTATTATATTTGAAAAATGCGATACGCCATCACATGTATAGCGTTTTTATTTTTTTCGGCACTTTATGCTCAACCTGATTTGCGTTTTTGGCATTTGAGTAATGTAAATGGTTTATCAGGCACCAGTGTTAAGACAATTATTCAGGATCAAAAAGGATTTATCTGGATAGGAACTGATTTTGGACTTAACCGTTACGATGCAAAAAATATTATTTCATTTAAGTACGATGTAAGCAATTCGTCAACCATTCCGGGAAATATTATCAAACGAATAGTAGAAGATAAAGCAGGATTGCAGTGGATTGTTACCGACGGCGGATTATGCAACTTCAATTCTTCCAACCAAAATTTTACCCGCTACCCGCTTTTTGAAAAAAATGTAAAAATAAAATCCATTAATGATTTATTCATTGATTCTAAAAACAATTTTTGGATTGCAACAGACGAAGTAGGTTGGGGAAAAATTGATTTATCAAATAAAAAATATGTGAGGGAAAATTTTAACAATCAAAATCAGGATACCGGTTCCTTAAGAAAAGTTTATGCTGTTCAAACTATCGCCGAAGATAAAAACGAAAAGTTGTATTTCGGCACCCGGGCCTATTCATTGATTATAAAAAAAGAAACAGGTTACGGTTTCTCCGCGCAAAACCGAAGTGTATATCCTTATCTGGCACATACCATTAATACAATTTTTTGTGATAGTAAAAATCGTATTTGGATTGGTGCGTGGGACAATGTGCTGCATACTTACGATAACGATAAAAATATTCTTGAATCTGTATTTCTTGAATCGGAGAAAAATATTAATTACTCCGGCAATGAAATTACCTGTATCAATGAAGATGACAATGGATGGTTGTGGATAGGTACAAGCAAAAAAGGATTGTATTTATATAATCCTATTAACAAGCAACTTAAACATTTTACAAAAAACCGTCTTGATAAAAATAGTTTAAGTAATAATACTATTCGTTGCATATACAAAGATAAAGATGGCCGGATGTGGCTGGGTACCGATTCGGGGGTAGATGTCTATGACCCCTTGCTGAATCAGTTTGAGGTTCATTACCTAAACGACAATTTTACTTCCACAGACCTTGTAAATGATATTCTTGAAGATGAAAGTAACTTATACGTGGCAACAAATGATGGATTATTTGTAAATGCTCTCAACAGCCGTCTTTCAGCAAAAAAAAGCTTTCTTTATCAAAATGAAAAACTGAATCTGACAAAGCTGTTTAAAGATTCACGCGGAACAATTTATTTAGGAACTAATAAGACCGTTTTTATACTTGATAAAAAAAACTTTACAATAAATACACTGAATACTTTTTATAACCGCGTAGCTAATAGTGATTTTGATTTCTACAATATTGCTTCATCACGAATTGTAAGTATGGCAGAAAGTCATTGGTTAGGTTATGATGTATTATGGATATCGCCGTATGGTCATGGATTAGCAGCTTTTGATATAAAAACCAAGGCAGGTTTTGTGACTCCGGTTTTTGGAAAAGGATTGCGCTATGAACATCTGATACATAAAATATTTATTGATTCCAGACAAAATGTATTCTGCCTAAATGGAAGAAATGGTATATCACAAAATTTTGTTTATGCAAATTTTGTCGATAGCATTTTTAAACTTTCCCCCACAAAACAAAAAACCATACAGGTTAATTTTTCTCCCATACGATCAAATTTTTTTGGATGAAAAAATTCCAAACTTTCCTGCAGAGGTTTTTGATATGATGGAAATTAGTGATGGTTTGTATTGGATAACATCTACATCCGGCGGATTGTTTAAGTTAAATCTGAAAGATAATACTCTGATTCATTTTGAGAACTCATATCCGAATATGTATGGAATGGAAAAAGATATGAATGGAAACTTATGGATATTATCATCCGCAGGTCTTGAATTTTTTAATACAACAGAAAATACTTTTTACCATTTCGGGCAGTCGGATGGGATACCCGATGAAGGGTTACAGGGTTATTTTTATAAAGACAAAGACGGATATTTTTACGCCGGTGGCAAGGGATATTATCTTAAATTTAAACCTGAAGAAATAAAATTTAATAGCGTTAAACCTATTGCATCGATTACTCATTTCAAAATATTTGATAAAATAGCCGATAGTTTACTATTTGAAAAGAGCATTAATCTTTCTTATCGCCAAAATCATTTTTCATTTGATTTTACTTCACTCAATTTTACCGACGCAAATGAAAATAAATTTCAATACAAATTGGAAGGCTTGGATGAACAATGGATTTCTGCCGGTACACGAAATTATGTAAGCTATACAAATTTAAATGGCGGGAATTATATTTTCAAAATAAAATCATCCAATAATAATAATGTATGGAGTGATCCCGCATCTGTAGCAATCTATATTAGGCCACCATTTTGGCAATACAAATTATTTATTCCTGCATTAATTATAATACTTGCCGCTGCCGGCTTTTTGATTTATCGAAATCGTATTAAAAATATTCATAGACTACAAACCGAGAAGTTACTTGCCGAAATTGACGCACAAGAAAAAGAACGACGCAGAATAGCTCGTGATTTACATGATGAATTCGGAACAAAAATGAGTGCACTAAAAATTTATCTCAGTACGTATGAAAAATTTATCGACCATCAAAATCAGGAAGCCGTTAAGACAAAAAAAGAATTGTATTCAATCGTTGATGATTCGATGCACGACCTCAGGAGTTTATTAATGGATTTGAGTCCGAAAACACTGGAGATGCATGGCTTTGCATCTGCTCTCAATGATCTTACAAACAGATTAACCAATACACACTTATTTCATATTAAAAGCTATGTTTTTCCTCAATTGGAAAGATTTGATGCTAAATATGAATTGCCCATATTCCGAATCACACAGGAATTGATTAATAATTCGATTAAGCATGCTGACTGCAAGGAGATAAGTATTCAATTATTTTATCGAGATAATTGCATTATATTTAGTTATGAAGATGACGGAAAGGGGTTTGATTTGGAAAAAATTAAATCTGAAGGGTATGGCTTAAAAAATATTGAAACCAGAGTATCGATTCTTGAAGGGAAAGTAAGTTGGGATTCATCCCCAGGAAATGGTATCAATGTAACAATAGAGATTCCTTACGAATTAAAAAAATAAAAATATTGCAAATATTGATTACGTTTATATATCATTTTGAATAATGGCTCTCCCAAATCACCAAAAATGTCTATAAAAATTTTAATTGTTGATGATCACAACTTAGTGAGTGAAGGTATTGCCAGAATAATTATTTCCGATCAGAAATACCGTGTAGTCGCCCAGCTAACAAGCGGCGCAGAAGCAATTGAATTTGTAAAAAATAACCCCGTTCAAATTGTTATCATGGATATAAACATGCCGGGGGTAGATGGGATTACAGCCACAAAAGAAATTAAAAAAATAGTACCTGAAATTAAAATAATAGGCCTATCCATGCTCAGTGATTTTGGAACTATTCATAAAATGCTTGAAAGTGGAGCTGATGGTTATTTATTGAAAAATATTTCCGGTGATGAATTATTCACCGCCCTCTCACAGGTGCTCGAAGGAAAAACTTATTTAAATACAGAACTTCAGCAGCTGTTCTTAAAAGGAATGCGTGATCAGAAAAATATTCCATTGCTCACCAAAAAAGAAAAAGAAGTATTAAATCTTATTGCAGCCGGCCTTACGAATAAAGATATTGCAATAAAATTAAAAATAGGAGAAGAAACCATTAAATCACACCGTAAAAATATTATGAATAAATTTGATATTCATAATACAGCAGAATTGGTTCGCTTTGCTATCGAACATCAACTGATATAAAATTTCAAATTTTAAAATCTAACCCCCAAACAAACACCAAACATCCTTACACCTACAAACGGTCCGGATATCTTTGCATTAACTGCATCGTTGCTCACCGTTGCATCAATTTTCCATAATGGAATATCAATTGCTTCTATATCACTTTCTAGTTTCGTTTTATCTGCAGCACTCATATCACTCATATCACTTGTTCCATTAAATTCTCCATTCTGCACACCGATAAACGGACCGACAATCCACCAGTCGAGTGTAATTACTTTACCTAATGCCCATTGAACTCCCAACATTGCTCCGCCGCCGACTCCATTTAAATCGCCTTTTACTTTTGCTGTATGTAATAGTTTATTACTCGGTGTAAACACATAATCTCCCGTAAAACTAAACTTTGTATAACGAACAAATGTTGCAAGGTAGAAACCAATCGGTGCCCCTTTCTTATTCAAATAAAATCTGTACTCCGGTGTGATTGTTAATTTATCAAACTTAGTAGTTTCAATGGCACGCCTTGCATCCAAATTATCGCCGAACTGATCCAGTAGGTTACTTTTGAATGGAAGATCTACACCTGAAGAAATTCCTATTCCTATTCCTATAGAACGGTTTAAATTTAATGCCCGCTCATATTGTATCAGGTAATGCTCCGTTAGCAAAGAAGAACTAAGATTTACTTTTACTACATTTCCACCAATGATAGGCGAAGCGATTGGGCCTTGACAAAATACAAAGCCGGCGGAAAATAATCCCCCAATAATTAGTAGTGTTTTTTTCATTGTATTAGGTTTTTATGTGGTCTATGTTTAATTTAATTGAGCAATTTAAATTACTCCTTTGAAAATATGTTATTGCAAATTAGGAAACAGGCCATAAAAAACCAATACATTCAAAAAATAAATTTAATGATATTGATCGTTTACCAATTTAGCTCACTACTTTACCAATATAGAACGTGAATTTATTTTTTTAATTTATTCCGCCCTTTTTAAATAATTAGAGAATTTCCAGAGTAAAAGTTAAATTTTCCCCTGAATTCGTATTAATTGAATATTGATTAATTCTGCTACAATTTCAAAAAACGTTTTACCACTTTATTTTCTCCTTGCATAATTTTTACAAAATAATTTCCGGCAGGAAAAGCGGAAATATCAATCAACTGTAATTGTGATTGAATCATTAATACACCAAGAGAATTATAAACTCTTACCACATCAATCTTTGAATCAGTTTTTATATTAATAAAATCGGATGACGGATTCGGATAAATTGAAATGTCAATTTTCTTTTCTACAGAAGCAATACCGGTTATTAAATTTGTAATATCAATTGAGTACATACTTCTTCCAAACGTTCCCGCAATAATTTTTCCGGAATTGTAATTTAAATGGATATCAAGCACTGCAACAAATGGCATATTATCTCCAACTCTTTCCCAATGTACTCCACCATTCAAAGTAAAATAAACACCCGCATCGTTTGCAATAAAAATAATATTTTCATTGCCGGGATAAATTTCAATGTCATTGACAGCCAGCAATGGTAAATCGCCTGTTATGCTTGTCCAGTTTATACCATTATCAACTGTTTTAAAAATTAATGGTGTGTTATCATTATCTCTATATCCGCTTCGGGTGACATACGCTGTAGAAGCTTCGTTCGGCGAAGGCATTACCCTCGTTACATAATAACTGTTTCCCTGAAATGGAGTGATTTCATTCCATGTATTTCCTCCATTTAAAGTATTCCAAACATTTCCATCGGCTGTGCCTGCATATAAAATATTGCTTATTAATTTTGATTGATTGATCGTACTAATGTTACTAACCCGTTGAGGACTTGTGCTGTCGTTTAATACAGGACTAATACTGGTATACGGTCCATAAGGCGCGCCGGCTATTCTCATTACTCTTTGTCCGGCGAAGTATAAAGTATCTTCACCAAAATGGGAAAGAAAATAAGGAGTATGCCAATTGTAATTTTGGTTATTGTCTTCATCTATTCCATTAAAATTGCCCGAAGGAAAATTATCATCAAAAACGATATTTCCATACTGCGTTTCAGTATACAAAAGTGAAGGATTGTTAGTATATGAAATAGTAAATCCATCACCTCCATAAAATTTTGTAAAATTATTTATCCCTGCTGCATTTCCGTACATAGTACCATTGTCTTGTACGCCACCGGCATATACGCCTGTGTTGTTTTTGTTTTCTGTGATAGCATAAAATTGATTGTTAGGAATATTTTCAATATCCTCCCACGTTCCTCCTCCATCGGTAGTCCTGTATAATCCTCCATCAGTACAATAAATAAATTGATTGGATGATTTAAAATACATAAAGTGTCCGTCTGCATGCACGGGATCCTGAGCACGCAGATTCCATACAGATCCTCCATCTGTACAATATTGCAATTCTACTCCCGGAATATAAAGAGTATTCGGATCATTTGGGTCTATATATATTTTCCCGAAATACCAACCGAAACTTCCATAATAATACGGCTCAAAAGTATCTATAATCACTTGTGTCCATATTGTCCCTCCATCAGTTGTTTTATATAGTTGCGGATTAGTATAATCACTGGTAGAATATAAAGCATACAATATATCCGGAGAACTCGCACTAATTGCTATTCCAAGTCGTTCGTGTACATCACCATTTGGCAATCCGCCACTAAGAATATTCCACGTCTGACCAAAATCTGTAGATTTATAAACATACACTTCGGTACCTTTTATTAATGACGCACGTGGTGTTCGTAAACGTGAAAAAGAAGTTGCATAAACAATAGATGGATTTACAGGATGCTGAACCATATCAATAATTCCTGTGCTGTCATTCACAAAATTTGTCTGAACAAAACTTAATCCTCCGTTAATTGTTTTATAAATTCCTCGCTTATCATCTCTTGAAAATGAATTACCCATGGTTCCAACTAACACTTCATTTGTATTAGCCGGATTAAAAATAATAGCCGATACAACATAGCTGTCTGCCAATCCTAAATAAGTCCATGTTATTCCTGCATCAACGCTTTTATAAACACCATTTCCTAAATACATTGTTCCTGAAATATTCAAATCTCCGGTTCCTACCCAAATTTCATTTACATTATTCGGATTAATAGCAATTGCCCCTATTGCCTGATAAGGAATTAAATCAAACATAGGCGCCCATGAATTTCCATTATCACTTGTTTTCCAAACGCCACCGTTGGCACTTCCTGCATACATTACGTCAGTGTTTAATGGATTAACGGCAATGCAATTAAATCTTCCTCCAATATTACCGGGACCTTCCAAGGTCCAGCTTTCCTGGCGACTAAGTCTTTTATTTCTGTTCAATGAAACTGCACTGTTTAATGCCGACTGATATGCCTTAACATCAAATACTTTATTTGGATAAGTACGCTGAAGCATAAATTCCTCATACGGTTCATCCGGCGACTCCTTAACCTTTTGAATACTGCTAATTTTTTTTTCAGGATGATGTGAAATAGAAGTTATAGTAAAAAATAATATTACTATCACCAATGTTGAAATTAAATATTTCATAATCTTATATTAATTGAAATGTTT
The DNA here is from genome assembly GCA_031417555.1 of Bacteroidota bacterium. Taxonomy (GTDB): domain Bacteria; phylum Bacteroidota; class Bacteroidia; order AKYH767-A; family 2013-40CM-41-45; genus JADKIH01. Next base: position 24,708 of record JANOVV010000029.1, on the reverse strand, counting down.
ATTTTTTATACCGGACTACAGCGTGTTCATTTTTATTGGCAAGTTGGCCGCAGGCAGCATCAATATCCTTTCCTCTGCTTCTGCGAACATTTACAATAATTCCTCTGTTTTCAAGATACTGTTTGAAAATTTCAAACTTATCGAGTTTAGCATTTAAAAATTCTTCACCATCTATAGGATTGTATTCGATAAGATTGACTTTAGCTTTCACTCTTCTGCAAAACTCTTCAAGTTCTTTTGCATCTTGTAATTCATCATTAAAATTATTGAATACGATGTATTCGAATGTTACTCTCGTGCCGGTTTTATCTGTAAAATAGTTAAGTGCATCAGCCAATTCTTCAAGGGAATTTGACTCGTTAATGGGCATGATCTTATTCCGTTTTTCATCGTTTGCTGCATGAAGCGAAAGAGCAAGATTAAATCTCACTTCATCATCACCTAATCTTTTTATCATTTTAGCAATTCCCGCTGTACTCACTGTAATTCGTTGCGGCGACATGTTCAAACCATCAGGAGAGGTTATGTGGCTTATGCTTTCAATTACATTTGAATAATTCAGCAAAGGCTCACCCATGCCCATGTAAACAATGTTGCTTAATGGAATACCATATTTTTCTTCTGCTTGTGTACGAAGGATTGCAACCTGGTCGTATATTTCACCCGCTTCAAGATTACGAAGTCGTTCAAGTTTTCCGGTAGCACAAAATTTACAAGTAAGACTACATCCTACCTGTGACGAAACACAGGCAGTCATTCGGGTTTCTGTAGGAATCAAAACACCCTCGACAATATTTCCATCAAATAGTCGAAAAGCATTTTTAATAGTCCGGTCACGGCTTATCTGACAAGTATCAATCTCTACACCGTGAATCGTAAAAAACTCCGAAAGTTTTTCACGCAATGGCTTGGAAAGATTACTCATTGCATCGAAATCACGCACGCTTTTTTGCCAAAGCCACTCAAACACCTGTTTAGAACGAAAACCGGGTTCGTTGTTTTCAACGAACCAACGCTTTAATTCATCAATAGAAAGTTCCCGGATATTGGGTTTGGAGGGGATCGTCATTGGGAGGCTAAGATAAGGAAGAACTAGAAGTAAGTACTAAATAATTGTATCAGGTATCAAGTATCGGGTATCGGGTAACAATGCTTTTGTCATTTGTTTGAAATTTAAATCTATTGTTGGCATTTTCAGTATTATTAAATTCATAATTTGAAATTAAGAATAGATTATAACTTAATATTTCACATTAAAAAAGTCATGATACCTGATACTTGATACCTGATACTCTCTTTAATACCTTTACCCCATGCGCTATCTTTCCGCCGATTTGGTTTTTCCTGTTCATATTCCGCCAGTTTCGGAAGGGATTTTAGTCGTTGATACTGAAGGAAAAATCATTGATTTACTTGATCCGGTTAAAAATGAAATTCCTTCTTCTTTACCTATCGAACGGTTCAATGGTATACTGTGTCCGGGTTTTGTAAATACTCATTGCCATCTTGAACTCTCTCATCTTAAGGGAAAATTGTCACAGAAAAAAGGACTTCCCGAATTTATCAGCGAAATGGTTGAGAAAAGAAATGGGAATGATGAGGAGATTATACACGCCATGACTCAAGCAGATAATGAAATGTTTTCTGAGGGAATTGTTGCTGTTGGAGACATATCAAATTCTGCTATTTCATCTATCATAAAGAAAAAAAGTGATATCTATTATCATACTTTCGTAGAGCTTTTCGATATTTCTTCTGACCGGGCAGACAAAGTTTTTAACGATGGTATTGATTTACAAAAAGAATTTTCCGAGAATGGATTAATTGCATCCATCGTTCCACATTCGCTTTATACTGTTTCAGACCAATTGATGAAATTGATTTGTGCTAACACAGAAAAATCGAAAAGTATTTTTTCTATTCACAATCAGGAGACTTCCGGTGAAAATGAAATGTTTGAAAAAGGAACTGGCGCCTTAATCGACAAAATGCAAAAGTTAACTTCTGCCTTTTCAAATTGGAAACCTTCCGGAAAATCATCTCTGGCAACATTTATTGACAGATTTAATCCAATGTTTTCTGTTCAACTGGTGCATAATACGTTTACTAGACTATTTGATATACAATTGATGCTCCGAAAAAACAATAGTGTTTATTGGTGCCTTTGCATTAATGCTAATTTGTTTATTGAAAATGTATCTCCTGATATAACAATGCTTACTAAAGAAAAATGTTTAGTAACAATAGGAACGGATAGTTATGCAAGTAATTTATCATTGTCTGTTATAGATGAACTTCGGATGATTGCAACTAAATATCCCAAAATAGCTCTGGAGGAAATGTTAACTTGGGCTACCATAAACGGAGCCGATTTTCTTCGTATTTCTAATAAATACGGAAGTTTTGAAAAAGGCAAAAAACCGGGAATAAACCACATTTCAGGAATTGATATAAAACAATTAAAGTTAAAAAATGAGAGTAAACTTCAAAAATTATTCTAAAATTGAACATCATTTAACCTAATTAAATTATCAATCTGACATTAAAACACCATTTAATAATCATTACTTGTAAAATGTCCGGTGATTGGATAATGGATACAAAACAAAAAACCGGTCAAATTGTATGAAATAAGGTAAAATAGATTGATTTTATTTATTTTTCCGCATAATAATATTGATTCTTAAGTAACGTTAAACATATTGTTGAAGTATAAATAATCCTTGTTCAACAACCTATTGTAAGTGTTCGCCCTATTTTTTTTAAATACGGCCTGCAGATATCGTAAATTATAACTTAGAAAACTTGCTTTCTCCACCGCATGAAGATTAATTCTTTTGTCGCATTCTTTTTTGGATTGATTGCAACCGGTATTTCTGTTCTTAGAGCAGAAACTCCGGAGGGTTCTTCTTTGGTCAATGATAGCTCTTCAAACTTATACTTTTCAAATCTTAATACTACGTTTTTATATAATCCACAACCAACAATTCCGGTAAATGAAAACGAAATCCGCGCAGGTTTGCTTTATGATGTCGTCAACAGGAAAATAGTTTGGCAAAAAAATATCAGCGGTGTATATCCAATTGCTTCTTTAACAAAAATGATGGTCGCATTGCTTACGGTTGAAGATGTGCGAAACGAAAAATTTAATTGGAACGATAAAGTAAATTGGACACGTGAATCAATTGTCGGTCGACGCAAGAATCGAAAAAAAGTTTATAGCCAGGTTTGTTATTCCTTGAAAGATGTTTTCAAAGCATCAATGATTGCCTCTAACAATGAATGTGCGGAACAAATGGCACGATTCATTGGTAATGGGAATCTTCAATCCACAATCGACAGGATGAATACCCGTGCCAAGGAGTTAAGTATGATGAATACATTTTATGGTAATCCAACCGGTTTACCTGCTCCACACACGATGTTTGACAATTCTTCCAGCCCTTCAGATCTATTATTACTGACTTTGGAAATGCTAAAATACAATGAAGTGATCGAAATCGCTTCAATGGGTTATGCCGCTATTGAAAATGGAAAATCGAGTAATGTTATAAGTAATCACAATCGTTTAACCATTGATTATTCAGGTGAAGTAGATGGTTTAAAAACCGGCTACACCAGAAGAGCAGGGTTTTGCCTGGTTGCAACAACTGCAAAATGTGAACATAGACTAGTAAGTATCGTACTCGGATGTCGCGGATCACAAATCAGAAATGAAATAGTACGTGACATGTTTAATGATTACTATACAGGTATTGGCCTCGACCGACTTGGCCCGACTTGTCCTTCCCCTCTTGTTCCTGTAGATAATTTCGCACAGGTAAAACCTGGTGAAAAAGGAAATTATATTACCGTCTTCCAACAAGTAAAAAAAGTTCATTTGGTAAAGAGAGGAGAAAATCTTTCCACTATAGCCGTTAAATACAAATGCAATACTTCACAATTAAAAAGCTGGAATAAAAAAAGTATTCGTAATAATCAATTAAGAAGCGGACAAAAATTATTGGTTTATGTTAAGCAACCAAAGAGTATTTATATAAAAAATCCGGTCAATGGAAATGAAGCAGACGATGATAAACCTTTGATAACGGAAGAAGAAAAAACAGAACTTGAAAACGTTGCTGAAAAAACAGAACTTACAAAGCCAACAATTGAAAAAGCCGTTGCCAACACGCAATCAAAATACCTTTATCACACTGTAATGCCCGGAGATACGTTATTCAACATTGCTACTCGTTATAAAGGCGCTACTGTTGAACAAATAAAAGATCTTAATAAAATTACCGATTCCCGTTTTCTAAAGCCAGGGACTAAAATTAAGGTTAAAGTGCAAAGTTAATCCTGTCAGTCGAAAGACTTTTTACCTTAAATTTACAGGAAACTAATATTGCATATAATGAAAAAAATAATTCTTGGATTATTGCTTTTAGGAAGTTGCTTTTATTCCAAAGCACAAAAAGAACCTCTTACTACACCTTATGCCGTTCCTGTTGACACAATAACCAATCTTATCTCGTATGAAAAGGTTGTTGAAGTTAGCGGCATTGCTGCCGGCGATATCTATAAAAGAATTAACGACTGGTTTTATTCTTTTTATAAAAATCCGACAGAAGTTATTCGTGAAAATGATTCGATCAAATATACGATTGTCGGCAAACCAAGATTCAGACTTACAAATTATCTTGCTAAGGATGGCAGTAAGACGGAAGGCGGAATTGTTCAGTATACAATTACGGTATCCGCTCGGGATGGCCGGTTTAAATTTGAGATAACTTCTTTTAACTGGAAACAACTATCGTATTATCCATGTGAAAGATGGTTAGAAACCAAAGCCACTTCATATCTTCCTATTTACAATGATTATTTACAGCAACTTGATAAATATACTGTAGATATGATCACTTCACTTAAGAATGCAGCCATGCATGAAAAACCTGTTAAGGATAAAGATAAATGGTAAAAGTACAATTGAAAATTAAAGATTGATTTCGACAGCTCTAGGTAAAAGATTAATTAAATAATTTCTTATTAAATGCTGATGCAATAATAAGATCTTCCTGAACCGTAATTTTAATATTATTTTTTTCTCCATCAACAAGATTTATTCTATTCCCATCGCTTTCGAAGACAGTTGCATCGTCAGTAAAATTTTCAGCACCGCTATTTTGATAAGCTTTTATCAATAAAACAGAATCAAAACACTGTGGTGTTTGAATGATTCTAAAATTATCACGGGTGACGCTGAAATTTTTTTCGCCTTCTACTTTACGGATTGTTTCAAAGATTGAGATGGAAGGAATGGCATTTGATTTTTTTTCTGCTTCTTCGAAACATCTTTTTATCAATGCCATACTACAAAATGGACGAACACCGTCATGTATAGCAATTATACACTTCTCTGTAATTGCCCCCAATCCATTTTTTACGGAATGAAATCTTTTTTCGCCTCCTTTTACTATTGTGTGCTTAATTGAAAACGAATGTTTATTAACAAGGCTATTCCAGGATTCAATTTCATTTTCAGAAAGCACGAGAATAATTGTAATTCCCGGATCATATTCATAAAAACGAAGAATAGTATGCATTAGTATTGGTTTACCATCCAATTCAATGAATTGTTTTGGAATACTTGCATTCATTCTTGATCCTGTACCGGCTGCTACAATGATAACCGACTTCTTCATAGTTCGCAATACATAAATTAATTTCGCATAAATAATAATTTTAGATATTCTTTGTAGTGTAATAAATAATATGCTTGAAGTACAAGAAATAAAAAAACAACCAGCATTAATAAAGAGCTAAAAAGCAATGTTTTTAATGCTCCTGAATTTGCTGCCGGCATTGCAGTTTGTATAATTGAAACTGTAGGATAGTTATTGAAATTAATTGTTTGTAAAGATAAGTTGTACAATTTATTTGTATTAAGAATATCGCTTGTAGTAGTTTTAAAAACATTAACAAGTTCGCTTAGTTTTTGTTGATGAGAAAGCAAATAATATTGATTAACACTATTAATTCGTTCACTTTTTATAATTGTATTTATGTCATTAATTAAACTTTCTATTTCAACACTTTTTATTTTGTTGTCTTGTTCCAGATGAACTAAATATGCTTGAGAAAGCTTAATTGCATTTTGAATCTTTTTAATAAAAAATTCTTGGTTTAATGTATCTATAAATGCAACCAATTCGTTTGCCATGTCTGCTGATAGAAACCGATCTTTGTCTTTAACAGTAACAGTAATAGCATTATAAGGATTTTTTTTAACTTCTATCTTAGATCTAATTGTTCCAATTGCATTCTGTAAATAAAATTCCTTTGTAGTGTCTATACCATAATGATTATACAGATTAAACTTATTGATTAGATGCATTTGAATTCTCGTTGAGTTTACCATTTGAAAAATTCTGTTTAAATTATCTCCGTATGGCAAACTTTCGAGGGGCGAATTACTAACAACACTTAAGTCATTAACAAAAAATGATGTTGTTGCTGAATACTCAAGGAGTCGAAATTTTAAATAATAAAATGATAAAAACCCGGTTAGTAAGATAATTAATAGATATCTCCATTTTCTTTTTCTCAAATGCCCGATTAATTCTTTTGTTTCAATGAAAGACTGTGATAAACTCAAAGCGGAAGCAGGTTGGTCCATATATTTAATTATATTATCTTGTAATGATAATGATTTTTAGTATAAATTAAAATTTATTTACGTAAACTGCATCTGCAAATTAATCTTATGTCAAAATTGCAAAATTATTTAGGCCTCATAAACCTATTATTATTTTCTTTTTTCATCTTTATTTTACTCCCTTTTATAAAAACCGGGTTCACAATCGATCAAGACCTCGCTCCTAAACTTTTTATAACAAGTTTTTTTGTATTGTTTTATTCCACATACTTATTCTTTACAAAAAATAATTTATTAGAAATAAGTGATGCCAATCGTAAAAATTTTTTCGTAATAGCCGCTATTTTAATATGGATGCTAATTACAATTACTTTTTCCCAGAACAAAGGCGACGCCTTTTTTGAATTATCTCGAATTCTTATACTATATAGTGTTTTTCTCATTTCATTTATTTTATTTCAAAGATCACATCAATCAATAACAATTATTACACGTGCTTCTGCATTTGCCGTTTTAATTTTTGTTTTTATAGGGGTTGTTCAGCTATATAAATTAATGATAAATTATAATTCTCAATTATCCCCTTCTATTTCATATAGTATTACTTCAAGTTTAGCAAATAAAAACTTTTTCGCCGAAGTACTGGTTCTATTTTTACCTCTTTTAATAATAGGTGTCTATCAAAATAATTATTTATGGAAAGCCCTGTTTATTATAGCATTAAGCTTAAATTTGTGCACATTATTATTATTGCAATCTTTAGCTGCAGGACTTGCAATTATTTTCTCGCTTGTTTTTTTTATTTTTCTTTCGAAAAAATTCAATTTAAAACTACTCAATCTTTACTTATTCAACAAATACCGTTATATCATTTTAATTTTTTTTACATTATTATTAACAACCGGGTTTTATTTTTTTTCTCATACATCAGCTTCCAAAAAATTATTTATTAAATATAAAACGGTCACCGAGTACATATCTAATCCAACTTTGCTTACTACCACACGTGAGGAAAATAATAACAGTGTTTTTGAACGACTCATTATGTGGAGAAACAGTATTAATATGATTTCTGATTATCCTATTATGGGAGTTGGTTTAAATAATTGGAAAATATATAATCCAATTTATGGTATCGGAGGCACTCAATTAACAAATAACGGTTATGTCAATTACGAACACCCTCACAACGACTATCTTCTCATTTGGACCGAACAAGGCCCGGTTGGAATCATACTTTATCTTTTACTTTTCTTTTTGATAATTCGTGAAGGATTTAAATTCCTTAATAAAACCGATTCTAATTCCAAACTCCCGAAAATATTATTATTGATAGGTGTGTTAAGTTTTATGATGCTTTCATTGTTTGCTTATCCCCGATCACGTTTTTATTCGATGATAATACTAATGATACTTTTTGCACTAATATTATCGCAGAACAATTCCATAAAAAATAAAACACTTCCTTTAAAACCCATAGCTATTGTTATGTTTATTGTCTCGATTTTGGGTGTGATTACTTCCTACTATAGAATAAAAGGAGAAGAGCATACAAAAAAAGTTCAAATCTTTCAGCTTCGCCAGGATTTTTCCAGAATGATCAGAGAAGCCGATAAAGCATACTCCTGGTTTTATCCAATGGATCTAACTTCTACTCCATTGAGTTGGTACAAAGGGATGGCCTATTTTGATAGTGGCCTGCTTAAGGATGCAATTTTTGAATATGAAAAAGCGATAAAAATTAATCCCAATCATTTAAGATTATTAAATGATATTGCTACTTCTTATGAAAGGAATAATCAAAAAAGAGAAGCAATCTATTATTACAGGAAAGCTCTTAGTATTTCACCACTTTTTCCCGAAGCCAATCTGAATATTAGTGCAACCTATTTTAATAGTAATAATACAGATTCTGCATTTTATTTTATCGACAAAATTTACTCAAAATCAATTCAGAATGATGTTACTAATTATAAAGAATTTTTAGAGACTATATTATATGCCAAGTCAATTGAAATAATTAAATCAGAAAAAGATTCTTTGCTTAGCAATAAAATGAAACAACTTGTATCGGATAAAACATCATTGAGACATATTTATGACCTATCCAAAGAAGAAAATCAACCGTTCGCCAAATATTTGCTTAATTATTCAAAAACCAATTAAAAAATAAACTAATTTAACTGCCTATATAATTTTTAATCCATAAAATATGAAAAAATATTTACTGCTTTTAACTTTCTGCGCTCTCAATTTTTTCCAAATTTTAGGTCAGAATTGTAGTCGACAACTTTCCCCAAACCATGCTTTGATTGGCCAGACTCTCACAACTACAATCTCAGGTACTCAATTTTTTAATGGTTATGGTTCAGCGCCATGCAACCCATCCGATGTATATTTATATCAATCGTCCACAGCAACAACAATTCATGCAACTTCATTGAACATTCAAAATAGCGGCACAAGTGTTTTATGGAATATTCCATCTAATGCTCCGAAAGGATTATATGATTTAAACTTAAAACTTTATAATTATACCCCTTTTGGTAGTTGTTCAGGCTTTCCTTGGAATTGTGGTCAGTCGCAATACTTTAATATTGGCCGTAAAACTATTTCCGGCTCCGTTTTCTATGATAGTAATCAAGATAGCATATTCAATAATGGCGATGTACATTTATTAAATCGAAAAGTATTATTACTACCTGACAACAAAATTACGTTGACCGATGATTCTGGCAGGTATTTATTTTTAACTGATACAGGAAATCATACAATAATTGTATTAAATGAAACCACATTTTATTCAGTTAATAGCGATACTATAAATGTAAATGTCAGCACTTCAAATATTGACAGTATTGACTTTGCAATTTATCCTACTGTTTTCAATTATAATAGTAGTGTCAATTTAAATGGTCGTCCGAGATGTAATACAATTCAGATATATAATTTGGAATATGAAAGTACATCAATAAGGCCTGTAAATCTCGTAATTAAATTTATCCATTCAACGAATACACAATTTATAAGCTCAGATGTTCCTCCTGATTCAATAGTCGGGGATACCGTTTATTTTTCAGCATTAAACTTTGATTATGGTATTCGACATATTCATTTAAATCTTAGTATTCCCGGTCAAGGAAGTTCAATATCTTTTAATGAAATAGTAAATACATATGATTTAGCAGGAAATTTTGTTGCTACCACTGCCAATAAATTAATTCAAACTGTATCATGTTCTTTTGACCCGAATGATAAAAATGTTAACCCTCCGGGTGAACAGGCTCAACATTATACACTTTTTGGTAACCCTCTATTTTATACAATACGTTTCCAAAATACCGGTAATGATACAGCATATGATGTTCATATAATTGATACCATTGATACCAAACTTGACCTATCTACTTTAGAAATTATTTCAAGCAGTCATCCGTTAAATATTGAAATCGGATCTAATAGAGTCATAAATTTCAGCTTTAACAATATTATGTTACCTGATAGTTTTGTTGACGAACCAGCGAGTAACGGTTACGTGTCTTATACTATTCGAACACTTGATTCTTTACCTGAAATGACTTTAATAAAAAATCGGGCATACATATTCTTTGATCAAAATTCTCCGGTAAAAACGAACCAAACTTTTAATACTATGGTGTCTTTAAAGCCGGTTGGAATCGATAATCTCATTGGACCTGATGAAGTACTCTTTTATCCAAATCCATTTAATGAATCAATAACTTTAACGAACTTAAATAATAACAAATCGCCTTACCAATTATCAATCATAGATATACAAGGACGAGAATTATATAATAATATTATTAATACAAATAATTATATAATCGATTTACATAATCTGTCATCAGGAATTTATTTTTGTAAATTATTAAATATTAAAACAAATACATTATCTTTTAGCCGTCTTGTTAAACAGTAAATACTTTATATACGAATGACGATTTATAACTCACTAGAATCGTCATTCGTATTTTCAATTTACTTTAAAAATACGAATGAATAATTTTACTTTTTCTATCAAGGGCAAACTTGTTAATTACTGGAAGAAAAAAATCCACTTTGCCGAAATAATAATCATTGATGGAAAAATTGCTTCGATTAAAGAAATTGAAGAAGATAAATCTGTAAAAGGTTTTATCATGCCCGGTTTTGTGGACTCACATATTCACATCGAAAGTTCAATGCTTATTCCTTCCGAGTTTGCAAGACTTGCTGTAATACATGGCACTGTCGCTTCGGTAAGTGATCCTCATGAAATTGCCAATGTCTGCGGGATAGATGGCGTTCGGTTCATGATTGAGAATGGGAAAAAAGTTCCTTTCAAATTTCATTTTGGCGCTCCCAGTTGTGTTCCTGCTACTATTTTCGAAACGGCAGGCGCTGAACTTAATTCTGCTCAGGTGAGCGAATTACTTGCCATGGACGATATTTATTACCTCAGTGAAATGATGAATTTTCCCGGTGTACTATATAAAGATGCAGAAGTATTAAAAAAAATAGCCGCAGCTAAAAAAATAAATAAACCAGTTGATGGACATGCGCCTGGATTACGCGGTGAACAAGCAAGAGAATATATCGCAGCAGGAATAAGCACCGATCACGAATGCTTTACAGCCGATGAAGCTCTTGATAAATTAAAATACGGAATGAAAATTCTCATCCGTGAAGGAAGTGCTGCTAAAAACTTCGAAGCTCTCATCAATCTCCTGCACGATAACAACGATATGATAATGTTTTGCAGCGATGACAAACATCCCGACAGCCTCGTTGCTAATCATATTAATGCTCTTTGTGCCCGTGCCATTAAAAAAGGAATTGATCTATTCAAAGTTGTCCAGGCCGCTTGCATAAATCCGGTTTTGCATTATCGTTTAAGATCAGGTATGCTTAGGGAAGGAGACCCTGCGGATTTTATAACAGTTGATGATCTTATCCATTTTAATGTACAGAAAACATTCATCGATGGAATCGTAGTAGCCGAAAATGGCAAAACATTAATAAAAAGTGTTCCTTCTACAATTATAAATAAATTTTCATGCAACGTAAAAAATCCGAATGATTTTAAAGTTCCTGTTCATAGTCTTGAAAAAGAAATGCCGGTAATTGAAGCTTTAGACGGTCAACTAATAACAAATAAATTATCAGCGAATATAAAATCTGAAAATGGTTTTTATGTTTCAGACACATCTTCAGATATTTTAAAAATAGTTGTTGTTAACAGATATTCGAATGCTCCTGTCGCAAAAGCATTCATCAGGAATTTTGGCTTAAAGAAAGGTGCAATTGCTTCGTCTGTTGCTCACGATAGTCATAACATTGTTGCTGTTGGTGTTGATGATGAAAGCATTTGTCGTGCAGTTAATCTTATTATTCATGAAAGTGGCGGAGTAAGTTGCGTAATTGAAAAAGAAGAAATGGTTATTGGATTACCTGTAGGAGGATTGATGAGTACCAATGATGGTTTCTTAGTTGCCGAAGCATATACATCCATAGATGCACTGGCGAAAAAAGCCGGATCCAAATTATCTGCACCATTTATGACTTTATCTTTTATGGCTCTGCTGGTTATTCCGCATTTAAAATTAAGTGATAAAGGATTGTTTGATGGCGATAAATTTGAAATATTACCTATGCCGATACATGAAATAGAGTGATCTGTTTAAGGCTATCATTTATTAAACAAAATAATTAAAAAGTGCGCCACGAATTGAACGAAAAATGAAATCCATTGTACACAAATCAGAATTTTTTTACAGTAATAATTTCTTCATACCTCTTCATAAATTTGCGGAACCAATTATTTTTAAACATCACCTTTTCAAAAATAAATACACCTAACAAACCGCAACCAATTCCTGCAAGTACATCTAAAATGTAATGGTGCGATAAGTAAATAGCCGAAAACCAAATTCCGATCATTACCGTTGCAAATAAAATTTTCAACCATTTGGCCGGTTGCTTGATTGCATAAATCAATCCGATGAGTGGATAAGATGCATGAAGCGATGGCATAGCCGCAAAAACATTGGAGCCTTTGGAGTAGAGTCCTTCAAATAAATGAATTCCAAAATAATTATCAAACCGAAGTAAGCCGGCAGCATAACTCTTTGTTGATATATCAATTACGGCGCCATGTTCTGCAATGTACCAGGGCGGAGCAGCAGGATGCACATAGTAAATAATAAATCCAATACAATTGACTATAAAAAATGCCATACTGAATCGCAGAAATAAATTCTTGTTTTTAAAATACAGATAAAAGATAAAAAATAATGGCAGAGGCATCCAGCATAGATAAAACAGGCTACAACTTATATCTGCAAACAAATTTGAATGCGAAAGAAAATACTCATTGGGAGTAATAATATTATTTCCATCATGAATACCAAAAAGTGATTTTTCAAGATTGTAAAGTGGAAGTATATCAACAGTATTAAACGACCAATTCGGCCAGGCTTTCATCGAATCGTAGATAATCCAATAAATTATTATAATTCCAAGTCCGATTATAAGCCTGCGTGATGAAGCCGATAAATAATAACATGCATTTACAATTGCTACTAAAACTAAATGGTCGGGGCGTAATCCGGTAGTTGTTTTAGCAAACAAAAGATAAAGGACAGAAAGCAGAGGAATTATTAAAAAAGAAACAAGGGAGCCGGATTTTTTTATTGAAGTCATCAATCTTAATATTTAATCATGGCTTGAATCGCTCTATTGTTATCTGCTGAGTAGTTGGATCTTTTCCGGTAATTTCAACATAATCAATAGTAGGAAACCAAAACGAACCTCCACTAGTCGAAATAAATATTTTTTTGAGCTCGGCAAGTTTTCCGTTTATATTCATATAAGCGCCATACCGTTTTCCATTGCTAGCAGGCAGAAGAAAAATATTTCTTTTTTTATACGCAACGAAATGAATAACGAAAGCATTTTTTTGACCATTATACGAACGACTGGTGAGTCCATAAGCATACTTTCGCTGAATAACTGTAAGGTCCTCATAAGTACTATCTGAGGCATATCTAATCCAAAATATTTTTATAGGATCTTCAGAATTTATTTTCCCATCCGGTAAATGATTGATCTCATAAACAATTGCATTTGTATTTTTACTCCGTTGAATATAAAAAAGTGAATTTTCATTCACCGGCGGAACAGGATAAATTTTTGCAGCACCACCTTCAGAAGTTAAAACAGGTGACAAAAACAAACTTATAATATAAGTAATCATTAAATTAATAAAATTCATCTTTATTTATTGGTGGTTTCCTTTATGTCCAATTCTTTTAAATATTTATAACAAAATACAATCCTTTGAATGGCTGTAAAGTTTGCAAGGATAGCCACTATCGCAAGTGGAATAATAAAAACAGCAATAGATTCAAATCCATTGTATCCAAATAAATTAAAATCCCATTTTTTATTTCCGCCTGTGTAGTATCCAATTATTCCACAGGCTAGAGCAGAAACTCCTATGATAATTACTCTTTCAGGGCGTTGCATTAAACCTTCTTTGCATGGAATTCCAAGGCCTTCCGCACGTGCGCGGGTATAACTCACCATTATAGATCCTATGAGTCCGACAAAAGCAATTAATGAACTAAAAAAATAATGATGGGAAACGAGATAATAACAAATACCTAAAAACATTATCAATTCACTGTAACGATCAAGAACCGAATCATACAAAGCTCCAAATCGTGAACTCATTTTACCTATGCGCGCAACTTGTCCGTCCATCATGTCGAAGGCTCCTGCAAAAAGAATCATCGCTCCTCCCCAACCGATGTATGACAAATCCGACCGCTCCCCTTTTTCCGCACCTTCTATAAAAATTATTGCAACAACAGTATTTAATATTAGTCCAATTGTTGTAATTATATTGGGTGTTAATCCCAGGGCAATAAAAAACCTGACTGCCGGGTCAAGTATTTTATGTAAAATTTGTTGAATCCTTTCCCGCATCTCAATCGTGTTTTTAAAAATCAAATTTTGCTCTTGCTCTTATTCCATATTCATCAACATGAGGATTATCTGTATAACTCAATCTTTTAATTAAGTCGACCCGTATAATTTTAAAAATATTTGAAATACCAACACTGACTTCAACATAAGGTTTTCTTTTTAGTGAAAATGATTGCGGCTCTCCAAATTGATCTAAAGGTAGTTTGAAAAGATCATTATGCAAATCCGGATTATTATTGTCTGATATGATTCCATATAATAACTTAATGGTTGCTACTTCTCTCCACTTCAATTTTTTAAATAAAGGTATTTTATTAAAGAAGAAACCATTAAAATAATGATGAACATCTAATGCGACGTACTGATCGCTTATAAATTCTAAAAAATTCATCAGGTTATAGGAGTTTAACTGATAAGAATATGTTTGATTAGCCCGGTGGATCTGAAGTAATGGAAAAGGTACACGACCAAATATTTTACCGGCTTCAGCGGTAACAAATGTATAACCAAAGGGTGCAAGATTAACTTGCTTAAAAACACGGACTGCTAAATGCTGAAAAGTATAATCGGATTGCATAACATCCTTTTGAGAAGCAGAATAACGAACTTCGAAAATAGGATATTTATTAAACATTGGAATCCTGTAATTTTTACCTTGGTAAAATTGTTCACGCGGAGCATAACGAAGCGTTAACATTAATTGTGAAGTTGTAATATCTATAACATTATTAATTCCTTCATTGTAATTAATCGGATTAAATTTAAGAGACCCTGCAGGCGATTGTTTTAAATATTGGAATCCAATGTCAAAAGAAAAATGACTTTGATACTCACAAGAGTAGCCTACATTAAAAATTTTATTGTAGAGCAATTTATCATTGGTCCCTCTTTTTACAGATAAGAGTGCATTATCTTCCTGCACAAATTGCAATTCCTGTCCGGGAATTTTAGTTTCCTTCTGATAAGATATTTTCAAATTCCTTTGAGGAAAATCTAATACAGTGGACTTGCCGATTGCCTTTGTAATGCCCATATAATATTTCCATTGCTTATCCCCCAATCCATAAACGCCATATCCTTCATAACGGGTCCGTGGACTAAACTTCATACTTGTTCTTCCGCCCAATCTTAATCGCGAACCTTCAACGGGATTATAGCTGTAAAAAGTACTAACCGGACCAATCTCAAAAGCACCAAGATCTTCGTATCCGGCAAAAATTAATACCATAATGTTAGCGGCACGCTTAAAAGCAGGTACTCGTTGAATGCTGTCGACCATGGAATAAATACCCGCTTCGGATCTGGTTAGTTTACTGTGTCTTCTTTCCTCCCAGTCTTTGTCTGAAAGTTTTTTAACTGAATCGGAATAAAGCGGATTTTCTCCTCTATAAAAGCTGTCGGGTTGAGGTTGATCGAGAATAAAATTTTTATACGACACCGCTCTTTGTCCATAAACTCCTAAACCATTTTTACCTAAACCGAAGTCGATAGAAATATTATCCTGATTAACGAGCCATTCTCCCGGTTTTACCTGCTCATAGTTTTGAATTAATTTTAATTCTTTTACAAAGTTTAAATTAATATCGGGATTGATTGTCAGTTCACTTTTACATACAGCATACAAACTATCAAACGTAATATATAATTCACCTTGAAAATTAAAGCCTGATTTATTCCGAGGATAAAAAACGAGTTGATAGCATTTCTTATCGTCAATTAAGACGGTGTCTTTAATATAGTAGCGATAAAATAGAGGTCCGTTATCAGCAATAGGACTAATAAACAGATTGGTAAGAATGGGAACAGAATTATCGTAAATATTTACATCCTGATACAAGTAAGAAATAAAAGTCTCAATGCCTTCATTATTTAGAAAATCATCAAAGTCTACTTTGCGATTACCTTTTATTATTATCTTCTCTTCCTTTGGATTTTTTTTATAATAATTATCTGATAAAGTTTCTTTTAAATACATCGGAAGAATTACCTTTCCGGGCATTAGATTTGAATCAAGATTATCGAAAATAAACTGAAATTGTTTCAGGTATTTTTTATTTTTAAATTTCTGGCTGATATTACTGAGCGCAAACTGCACCTTTTCATATTTTTCATATTGATAGGCTAAAAAATTGTCTTTCCTATTTTCTTTTTTATGATCGATGACTAGTCGAATAAGTTCAACTGCAGGATTATTTTTATTACGGTATCGCTGTTTTTCACCTTTGACGACTAATTCTTTCAACTGTTTTACATCGGGTGATAATTTAACGCTGACAATTTGGGATGTTCCATAAGAAATATTAACGAACTCGGTTTTATAACCTAACAAACTAAAGCGAAGGCGACTAACAACAACACTTGCTTCAATAAAATACTGTCCATTAAAATCTGTAGTCTTTCCGATATCTGTCCCTTCATAAAAAACATTGACAAAAGGAATGGCGTCACCTGTTTTTATATCAGTCACAACGCCTCGAATTGTAGTAGTTTGTGCAAAAATATTTGTCGTCCCAATCACAAAGAATAAAGAGAGCAAAAAAGAAGGAAGTAAATTTTTTAATTTTAAATTATGCATAAAATACAAAACGCTTTGAAAAATAAAATGAATAAGTAAATCCGATAATGAGGGCTACAATTGCTTTTGAAACTATATATGAAATATTTATTGATTCAGTTAATATGTAGGTTCCGGCTGTATTTAAAATTACACTTCCCATTGCAATAATGAAGTAACGAAATCCCTGACCCAATGGATTCCTTTCAAGAGATTTGAAAACCCAGTACCGATTTACAGTAAAGGCGGCCAAAGCACCGGCACAAGCGCCAACACCCACTGCTAAGGTATAATACTGATGAAAATATTCTTTAAGCAATATTGTTATAAAGAAGTCAATAGATGTTGCAATTAAGGCAGTTAGTTGAAAGCGGATAAATTTTTTAAAATTTTCCGAATAATTCAGAGATTTAAGATATTTAATTACCATATCTTATAAAAGATTAAAAGGTGTAAAGCAATATTGCTGTATATACCAGCGAGAATATCATCAAGCATAATTCCCCAGCCTTTTCTCATTTTTTCCATTTTTTTTATTCCAAGCGGTTTGAGAATATCAAAAAATCTGAATAGAATAAATCCTACAACAAAATTCTGCCAAGCAAGAGGAATAAATAATAACGTAACAGCCATTCCGGCGACTTCATCAATTACAACAAAGGATGGGTCTTTTTCTTTATCAGAAATTAGTTTTCCTGAAAAATAAACACCACCAATAAATAATAAACAAGCAAGAAGAACTTGCCAGATTATAGTATCCGGAAATTTCTGACAAACAAAGAACCAAAGGATAGCCAATGCACCAGCAGCCCAGGTTCCCGGGGCAAGAGGTAGATAACCGATACCGCCTGATGTAGCGATAAAACTGTTAAGCTTTTTGCCCATCAGCCCTCTATGAATTCCTGATAATAGTCGAGTCCGAGATGTGTAATTAAATCTTCACCTTTAATATGACGAAGTGTATTTTCAAGTTTCATGAGTTGCTTGAAAATATCATGTTGCGGCGGAAGGCCCGGTGTAGTTTGTGGGGATTTAAAATAAAAAGAAAGCCATTCCTGAATTCCGCTCATTTCAGAACGTTGAGCAAGATCCAGAAATAAAGCTAAATCCAAAACTATAGGAGCTGCAAGAATAGAATCACGGCAAAGAAAATTTATTTTAATCTGCATTTCATAACCCATCCATCCGGTGATATCGATATTGTCCCAACTTTCTTTATTGTCTCCATGTGGAGGATAATAGTTGATACGGACTTTATGATACAGATCACCATAAAGTTCGGGGTGTTTATCAGGTTCTAAAATATTATCTAATACACTTAGTTTTGAAACTTCTTTTGTTTTAAAATTATCCGGATCATCTAGCACTTCGCCATCGCGATTGCCGAGAATGTTTGTAGAAAACCATCCGCGGATACCTAACATTCTAGCTTTTAAACCGGGTGCTACTATTGTTTTCATTAATGTCTGGCCCGTCTTAAAATCTTTACCGGCAATTGGAACTTCCATCATAAGAGCTAATTCTTCCAAAGCCGGGACATCGCAGGTTAGATTAGGTGCACCATTGGCAAAAGGCACGCCCGAACGAAGAGAAGCGTAAGCATAAATCATAGATGGCGAAATATCAGGATGATTTTCCTCTAAACCTTTTTCGAAATTTTTCAGTGAATTGTGTACAGTACTTTGTTCAATATAAATTTCTGTTGATGCACACCAAATCATAACTAATCTATTGCAGTTATTTTTACTTTTAAAATCAGCAATATCATTTATTAAAGCTTCCGCTTGTTCCTTTTTCGATACGATTTTTTTCACATGTGTTCCATGAAGTCTTTTTACATACACAGGATCAAAAACTGCTTTCATTGGAACAATGGAAGAAAGTTCTTCACGCAATGGATTTAAATGACGGTATTTATCTAAAACTCCGGCATGCATTGCCGCCTCAAAAGCATTGTCCGGAAAAATATCCCAACCTCCAAATACTAAATCATTAAGATCTGCCAGATCAACAAATTCTTTTACTAATGGATTTCTGTGTTCTGTTCGTTTGCCTAATCGTATTGTTCCTAATTGAGTAAACGAACCGATTGGTTTTTCTAATCCTTTTCTACTTGCGAAAACTCCGGCTATAAATGTGGTGGAAACTGCTCCCATTCCTACAGTCAAAATACCTAGTTTTCCCTTTGCTGGTTTTATGGTGGTGGTCATGTCAATATATTTATCTAATAATATTATTAACTAATTTTTTTAATCCTTGCGTACAATAAAAGAGCAGACGACTGGCGCATTTATTTATTTGAAAATTATTAAAAAATAAGTGAATTAAATGTTATTTGCTGCAAAGTTATTTGTTTTAAAGCGAAAACAAAAGGGAAACCTTCAAAGTATGTCTTTACAAATACTTGATATATAGCATTTTATGCATACCAAATAAAAAAACTTCTCTATCTAATTAATCCATCAAAAAAGTACGTCGTATTTCAACATCTCAATTAAAAAACAAACCCAATTGTTAATCCACCTGTTATTATTAAAGGAATTTTTTTTCCAAGAAAAATATGAGAATATGCATATGTAAAATCATTATCCATAGAAGACTTTTGAATTCCAAAACCCGCACCGCCATAATAATCCACCGCTATTTTTTTGCTCAGTAAATATTGCTTACCGAAAACCATGTCAAGCACATAATGTGTATAAAGGACAACTTTATTTTCCTCGTATTTTTTATATTGACCAAAAATAAATTCAGGCTTAAAATAACTTCCTTTTAGAGGATGAATATATTTTAATCCTTTGGAATAGCTGTCTGATAAACGAATAAATTTAACTCCTCCTTTTATAAAATAACCTTCTGAATGATTTATAAACTTTGAAATATTAGTACCGATAATAGAAGCTTTAAGTTCGAGATTAATACCAAGTTTTATTTTTCTTTCATAGCCGATTGTAAAATGATTTAAAAGAGGCGAGAATAAATCTACTTTTATAGCATGGGAACGTATATGAACAACCATGTCAGATGGTATTTCAAAGCGATTGTAAACAATTGTCAGCTTTGAGCCATTTTCATATATAATTTGCTTTACATTGTTTTTATGAATTTCTAAAACCGGGCCATTTTTAACATTGTTGTATCGGAATTTTATTTTATCCATAGTTATTCCAACCACCTTAGCTCTAATTGAATCATTGTTTGTACGAACGATGATATCCTGAGAAAAAGTTTTTGAATACATTAGGATAAAAACACCTGCGAAAAATATTTTAAGTAGAATAAATTTCCCCATAAGACGAACTAAAGTGTCAAGATAATCACAAAATTAATTATGATGTTAAAAGACCAAAAATGTAATAATTAATGGAGTTAATTTAAAAAATGCTCAAGTAGTAATCCTCCTAAAAAGAAAAACATAACCCCCCCTTCCCCCCATCATCTCCCAACTATCCTTTCTACGGCCTACCCTTTCCCTTGTTTAATTTTTTCCCGGTATGGCTGATAGTAATATTGAAAAAACTGTTTTTTAGAATTATGATAAGAGCTTACGCCACCAATGAGGTATAAAAAATAAATATAATACCAGGCAAAATCGATTTGATATTTTAAGAACCCTGCACGGGCGCTTCCGGGAAAAAGGTGGTGATTGTTATGCCATTCTCCTGCAACAATGCCCGGCCAATATTGATTGACTGATCTGTCATTCTCACTAAAATCCGTTTCCGGATTCTTTTTATCTTCTCCCCTGCCATGGCCGTTATAGTTGAAAGTTCGTACACCTACAGCCCAAAAAAATGCACCGCCCAATAATGTACAAGCCATCACATTTCCTCCGATAAGATAAAAAACAGAATACCAAAAAGTCAGGTTTAAAACTATACCTATAATTGTATAAAATGGATGAGAGACAGAACCCCACCGCTTGTATTGAGAGTAAGAATTACAAACAACGCCTGTATGTTTAAGAAAACCTGAAACACGTTTATAATCTTCTTCCGATAAATTTTGTGCAATAGGTTGATGATTTACATCTGCAAGAAAACAATAAAGCCAGCCTCCATTTGCATTGTAAGGATCTCCAGGCGTATCTGATTTTGCATGATGTACATGGTGAGAAACTACATAAATTTCTACCGGTATCATTCTAGGAACAAGATTTTGTGTAATGAACCGCCAGAATTTATTCTTAAACTTATAAGCCTGATGTGTTGAATATCGGTGATACCAAATTGTACCATGAGTTCCCATTACAAACATTCCGTATAAAAAACCTACAAATATTAATGTAAAACTGAAATAGTAAACAGCAAAAATGATAACAAAAGGTAATAATGCCAAGACAGTGCCCCAACTTGTAAATGCTAACCAATTTTTCTTCGATTTGAAAATATTTAATCGTGAGAAAAATTCTTTTAATAACTGGCCTACATTTGGTTTAACAAGGTTTCCGCTTTGATCTTTCCATCCGTATGAAGGGACTTCCAAAATGTTTTCAATGAATGACATACGTAAAAATAATTTTAATGTGAAATTATCGCATTATTTAGCAAATGCTTTAAGCTTTTTCTAAACCTTATAAATTGATTTTAATAAAAAATCAGAGCTAATAATGATATTTATAAGCAATATAAGGACAATTACTTCTAATTTTACTTTATACGTTTTGAAGTTATAAACGAAACTGTTTCTTCATCTTAAAACAAATTTGTTACCTCACACCTTTTCTTCAGAAAATGTAATATTGATTATGTTTTAAATAATAAAAATAGTTTATACGTTTATAACCAGAAATTAAGAACCGATTCAATCGCGTATTTATAATTCTGGTATTTTTGAATAATCCTTCCATTTCGTTTTAATAAACTGCTTTATCAGTAGAGTTAAATCATAATATTGTTCTTTAAAACAATCTGCTTTCCTCGTAATCTCGTAAATTCAATTAATATGCAATCAAAAACAAACACTTTTATTCTTTTTATTCTTTCTTTCTTTCCATTCTGCAATACTTATTCTCAGGAATGGAAGGAGTTAGTTACAACTGGTAATATTACATCCCGAAGCAATGCATCAGCAATTTATATTGCCGGCACTAACAAGATGATTGTTTTTGGAGGTGTTACCGCAAGTGGCCCTGTAAATGACATCTGGAGTCTTGATTTGAATACAAACGAATGGTCTGTAATTCCAACTACCTCCACCCTGCTTCCTGACCCTCGTTACACTCATGTTTCAATGTTTGATTCCATATCTAATCGAATGTTGGTTTGGTCGGGGAATGGCAATACATTGTACAATGATATCTGGGCCTTTAATTTTAACGACAGTACCTGGCAGGAATTATTTCCGGATGGAAATGTTTCCGGTGCCCCTCTTAAACGTTACGGTGTCGCATCTGTATTCGATCCATTAAACAGGAACATAATTAGTTTTGCAGGCTTCACTACCTCCGGACGTTTTGATGATACATGGTCGTTCAATGTCGACAATCAAAGCTGGACAGAGAGAACTAATTTAGACTTTCCTTTGAGGCGTTGCCTCACTTCGCAATGCTTTGCACCGGAACGAAGAGAGATGATTGTCTTTGGAGGACAAAGTACAGGTAACCTGAATGATATTTGGTCGCTCAATGTTGACAATTTTACGTGGACCAATCACATTCCTTTAATATCTCCGGTTGCCAGACATTTTACAACCCTTGTCTATTGCGGTAACGGCAATGTTGTAGTATTTGGAGGAGACTCACTTAATCAGGGAAATACTTCCGGAGCGATGAATGATTTATTGTCATTTTCACTTGATTCGCAAACGTGGAATACAATCCCTCAAGATTCCATTAAACCAAGTGCACGCTACGGACATACCTATATTTATATTCCTTCACAGGATAAGATGATAATTTTTGGCGGACAAGGCACCTCTGCATTGAATGCTGAAACATGGGTGTATGGAGGAATTTCTTCTTTCTTAAATACAGTAAATGAAAAACCAAATAATATTTCTTTATTGAAATGTTCACCCAATCCTACACTTGATAAAACAACAATTAGTTTCTTCTTAGCACAAAAATCATTAACAACTATAAATATTTTAAATGTAAATGGTAAAATTATTTCTATGCTAATTAATACTGAGTTAAATCCCGGAAATCATTCTATAAATTATTCTAATTTCAATCTATCTCCGGGTATTTATTTATGCACTCTTAAAACTGAAAAATTTATTGAAACTATTCGTTTGGTTATTTTAGAGAATGGAAATTAAAAATTGAAAACAATTTTCTTTATTGATGAATTGATTTAATATGTCCAATTTTTGAAAATAAATAGTTGCACGAAATTAATTTTGAAAATTTCAAAAAATATAGTTTAAAGAAGTGTTTAGTACCAGTTTTCGTGTCAATCCATCAGGTCTAACTTCGCGGACTTTCAAAGGCATTCCGAATGAAAAATTCAAACCAAAATTTTGCGAAAAATTATATTGTGTACTTCCTGTCAAGTTTAATGTTAACCCATCCGAACCGTAAACATCTATTTCTTCATTTTGAAAATTACTTATTTTATCTTCTTGTATTCTGTATATTCCTATAAGTCCGGCAGTACATGAAAATTTCTTTATGTTAAATATTCTTTCTACTCTCAATAGTGCATCATCACCACGATTAAGAAGATTAGATTCAAAATATTTTTGAGCATCACTATTCCCAGACCAGCGGATTCTTAGAAATAGATTTTTGTTTTTGTTTGCAAGGACATGCTGATAACCTATACCAAAATACCAGCGTTTATATTCAAGGGAAGTACCTAAAATAAGGTCATTAGTTCCAAGACTGGTTTGGTATGGCATTGGTAAGGGAAGAATATCAAATGAAATATAATCAGGAATAAGGAAATCATTTGACTGACCCGATGCAATTTTAATTCCAATGGTGCCGTTCAATTTAATTTTATCGGTCTTTGTAAAAGTTTGTGTAATGCTTAATGACAAATCTCCAATTCCATTGTTATTTCCGAGATTTCCGCTGATAAACATATAAGGCAGACGTAACTGGATTGTATTATTCTTAACTAAACTGAAATTAACTTCAGGTATTGTTTGGATAATTGTTGTTCCCTGTTCACCAATTCCATAACTAAAAATAACTTTTGCCGAGTTCAACTTTAAGGAATCGTTTTTCTCATTGTGTTTTAATGAACCCATTGTACAAAATCCGGCATCACTGCATCCTTGTGAATTGACTTTTAAAATTGAAATTATCAGTAACAAAAATATTAAAGAGATCGATTTTTTCATAGTGTAAATTAAACGCAAGAATATTGCTAGTATTTATTTTTATTGTCATTCATATGACATTTTTTAATTCTTGAAATTACAATATAAAGATATATACTTTATCAATAGTGTCCGGTTGTTGAATTGATAAAGATATTAAATGTATTGATTATATTGGTATTGAGTGTCGTTCTTTGATTTTTCGATTTGAATTTGATTTGGACTTTTGAGGGAATAAATCCTTCAAAATGAACCAAGG
>JANOVV010000028.1:0-159862 GCA_031417555.1 Bacteroidota bacterium | reverse complement strand
ATAAACCTGCCCTGTAGCCGGTCTTGTTGAAATAGTTCTTACCTCACTTAAATTACTAGCTGTAGGTGATGCAGAAGTATTGTTTAATGATAAGAAGTTTCCAGCCACTGAACTAGAAAGACCTATTGAAGCAGCAGCGCTTGAAGGAGTTGCTGATTCTTGTCTGTAAACAAATTCAATATGGTTATCAGCTTCGTATAATTTAGCCTGGAAGGAGATTGAAGAATCAACTGCTGAGAAATCCCAATACCAGTTTTTCCACTCAAATGTAAATACTCTGCTTCCTGCTGAACCTGTAGTTTTATAAGAAGGTGTAGCTAAAGCTGTATCATTTCCATCAATTCCAATTCCACCTAAATCATCCCAAAGTGGAGCGATTACCGGACGAATTGCGCCGTTAGCTAAATTGTTTGTAACACCATTTCCGGCAACTACAAGTGAAAGGAATCCATTTGAACTTGCACGGATATTATTATATGTTACGTTCTCATATTTGAATGGGAAACCAATTGGCAAAATTGTATTTGCATCATCAGTCTGAAGAGAAGGAACCAATGTTGCTCCTGTTAATTCACTAAATGCACCTGCAGAAGCTGAAAATGAATAAGTAGAAGCATATGAAGGAACCTGAAGAACCGCAGCAGCGTTAAGCTGTGCATCAAATCCTGAACAAACCAATGAAGGTGTTGCTGTAGCAGTTAATCCGGATGGGTAATTACTTACAGTCACAACAGACTGTGAAGTATTTGTACATCCATTACCATCTGTTCCGATTACAACATATGTAGTTGTTGCAATTGGGTTGGCAGATACAGAAGCACCTAAGCCTGTTGAAGGAGTTAATCCTGTCAATGGCGACCATGCATACGTTGATGCACCTGTCGCTGATAAGGATACAGGACTACCGCCCGGTAAACAGATAAAGCCTGATGCAGGAGATGCAACTACCGATGGAAGTGCATTTATACCTACTGTATACTCAAGAGTTGTAGAAGATGCGCCGCCATTACCGCAAGTTACTGTAACCTGGAAAATTGTCGGTACCGTTAAGTTACCTGTAGCTTGTACAGAACCTGTTCCAAGTACATTTGTTAATGAACCGGAAACTGTTCCTGATCTCCACTGATAAGAAATACTTAAATCAGTAGATGCACCAATTAAATTTAAGTTAGTACCAGTTCCTGAACAAACAGAAACTCCTACATTACTATTAATAGAACCTGCTGCAGGTGTACCTGCACACTGAGGTTGAGGAATTCCATTAAATTCATCAGCACCAAGATCCGGTGTTGATGCATTTCTTACCTGACCATCAATGTCTGTTGTTATGCCACCAATTGGTGCACCACTACTTTCCATAGATGTGATTGCACCATTTGTTAAATGAAGGAAGTTTGCATTAGAACATGTTGTGCTGATAAATGGAGGGTTTTGAGCAAAGGAATTAAAATCCCGAGGTGAAACACCGGTCTGATAAGCGCCCAAAGAAGCAAATGTAAGCGGCCCTGTACCATTGGTAAAGATTGTTGAAGCAAAATAATTGTTTCTGTCTGATGTTACTGCAAAATTAGCAAGAGTAGCGTCTGTTGTACTGATAGCAGCTGCTACACCTGTTCCTGTTGGAGCACAAGCATTAACAAAAATGTTATTGTTTAATTCATAAGGAGAACGGGCAACATCAAAGTCACTTGATCCCCAATTGGCGCCTGTACTTGTACCACTTAAATGAACTGTATTAAAGTACACTTTTAAAGAAGTAGTAATTGTATCGGCAAGTATTCCATAAACGGAAGTACCTGTTGCAGTAGCAGCATGTAAATCGCCAATAGTATTATTTGAGATTTCAGCACTGTTTAATGTACCTACTACGACACCTGCAACAAGTGCAGGAGATCCATTAATGGTTGATGTTAATCCACAGATTTTATTTTTCTGTACTAAAACATCTGTTCCATTTTCTAAATCTATACCTACTACTACGGCTCCTGAAGTAGAAAATCCACTGATTTTATTTCCAACAACTGTAAGATTTGAATCAGTAGATAATATACCGGTAATGTTACCACCTGCATTTGATATATTTGAAATAGTATTATTACTTACAGTATTTGCAAATAAAGAAGATCCACTTTCAACACGAAGGATATTTTCAATAATACCATTTGCTGTACAAGAAATGTTATTGAACGTATTGTTTGAAGCAGTTTTTTTCTTACCATTTCCAGCAACACTATAAACACCGATCCAGTCGGAACCAACTCCGTCAAATGAAATATTCGAACAATTGTTGTTCGAAAAATTCCATGCTGAAGTTTGATCTGATGTTACATCAAAAGCATCTAGGTAAAGAGAAAATTCAGCCATTGCAGCACCACCAGCAGTGTTGGCAATTGAAATTGTATTATTCAGATAATTGGCTGTTGAGCCCGGCTTTTGACCTGATTCACTAATTAATCGAATAATAAATGAATTCTTAAGATTTAGATTAAACGTATTGAAATTATAGTCTACAGATCCACCGACAGTAATACTTGCACCAACAAGGAATCCTGAATGTGCAAATTGAATAAATCCTGTATGTTCGTTTCCTGTAATAGTATAAACGGTAGATTGTGCATTAATTGCACCCGGACCATTAATCAACATGAAAAAATTGGCGCTGCTGGCTCTTGTCCATGTAACACATACTCCCGGACCTGATGCTGCAATTCCTAATTTATTGTTTCTGATGTTTACATTGGCAATCGCATCACTTGAATTTCTAATCAACTGACATTGTCCAGTTGTTGTATTAAGTTCATTGTCCTTAATAATATTTCCATCAATTGTTAAAACATTCGGCGAAGAAATATTTATAATTGGACGGAATAAACTTGATGTAGCGTTAGCTCCAATAATTTTACACGCTGAAACTGTATTATTACTGATAGAAATTGTTGCACCCGGAGCTGCTCCAAGGTTTTGAGTACGTACACACTCAATAGCACCTGTTGCAGATGCAATCGGAGAGTTTACAAGGGTAAATGTATTGTTGTTAACCTTTATGAAAAAAGTTCCTGTTGGCTGAGGAGCCACGTTTGCACCTGAATATGTTTGAAATACTCCAAACAATGTACCTGCACCTGGAAGTGTAAGGTTAGCACTTACCATTGAATTAAATGATACATTATTATTGAATTCATTTATTGAATAAACACAAGGATAAGATCCTGTCATACTTACAAAAGCTGACGCTGCAGTTCCGGGATTTCCCCAGTCTGTAAATGTATTTCCAGTTGCAGCTGAACTTCCACCGATATCTGTACCGTCGTTCATAAGTCCGGCAGTAAGAGAAGCTGATCCAATACTTGCAACACCATAACTTACATTATGTATTGCATTGGTATAAACATGTAAGTTTGAATTCGAACCTGAAGCAGCAGTAATATCAGCAGCTACAGTTGGTACAGCGTCTGTATGTCTAACACTGCTATAAATACCAAATGAATTTTGATATAACCTCTTTAAAGAGATATCATTATTACGGATAGTTATGTTTTGAGCTCCATCCGTCGGACTTGCATAAAAAAGTCCAATACCAAATTCAGTTTGACCATTAGAAGCGGCAACAGTAACTGAGTTCGCCGGATTTTCCTGAATAGTACAATTGAAAATAGTAATGTTATCTGCTCCTACAATTTTAATAACAGCATCATTTAATGATCCTGCTACCTGAGGAGTTCCTGCTGTAATGGTATTTAATCCTCCATTAATTGAAACCGGAGAATTCGTACCACCTAAAAGCAGTAAAGAACCTGCACCACCAATTACATAACCTCCAACAGGTGCCGTTTGCGGATTGCCTGCAGAAATTGTAACCGTTACACCGGCTCCGGTAGAACCAGTTGTGTTAAGGTCACTAATCAATGCTTGTAAAGTAAGATAATCAGCCGGAATGTTTTTTGCTCCGGTTACTGCCATTGTGCTTTCTATCGAAAAGAGAGAAAATGCAAAGCAAATTGTGAAAAGCGTCCATCGATTAAACCGATTGGTTAAGCTTTTAGTGTAGAGTTTGTTTTTCATATTAGTTAGTATTTAGTATAGATTGGTTTTAATTTACGGGTGGAAATAAAAAAAGCCGATACGATCATTTGAATAAATCGCTCAGCCAATAACATAGATAAATAAAATTTACTTAGGTAGATTTTCACGCAAATGTTTTAGTTAATTATTATAATTAATGTTTCCGGTTGATACAAAAACATTAAACATTACACTCTAGAATTATCGGATTTAAACCTATATTTAACCCAAAGCTACAATTCTATATGGATTATACAAACTTTTTTTACAAAAAAAATATTTTTTTTTATCAACATTTTAAAAACCTTAAACTATGAATCCAATTCTTAATTTCATTTTAATTCCATTTATAAATTTCAAAACCCCTATTTTTTCATTAATTACGCAATAATTTATTAAATTAAGTTATTTATTTAGTAATTTACCTTATCAATTAATATAGTCTTATTAATAATGCATAAATTATAGATTGTTTGCCAATAGATCAAATTTCTTGGTGAACGTATTATTGAAAAACCCAAATCAGTCAATAATTCATATAAACAACCCAAGAACAATCCTTATCCTCGTAAATTAAAAATTGATTTTAATGACAACAATCCTTTATCTTGAAAGAAAATTGAGAACACAATAAATGTTTAAGCTTTTAAAGTAGAAATTTATCCACTTAATAATTCATATTAACTTTATAAAATTAACTTAAACAATAATTATTAGTTCTTGAAAAAATACCTCTTTATTTTTCTTTACTGCTTATTCATAAGTTGTACTGATAAAATTAATCCGCAAATTTTAAACATCCCTTTCGATAAAGATGCCGTTTCACCTATCGATTATAGTAAAAATGAAAACTGGGCTGCGCTTCCGGTTAAAAAAGATAATGCGGATAAGGTTCCTTCCAAAAGCAATTTTGTTGATGTCCAAAGTTCTTCGGAGGCAGATGTGTTTTTTATTCATCCAACTACCTACTTAAAGACAAGTAAAAAATGTCATCAGTGGAATGCAATGGTTGAAGATCTTTCCCTTAACCGGCAAACCGACCACACTACAATACTCTATCAAGCAAGTGTTTTTAACGGTTCGGGTAAAATATATTCGCCGAGATACAGGCAGGCTCATATATCATCTTATTTTACCAAGCAAAAAGGAATTGCCAAGGCTGCTTTGGATCTGGCTTATGAAGATATAAAAAACTCTTTTCAATATTATCTCGATCATTACAATAATGGGAGACCAATAATTATTGCATCTCACAGCCAGGGTACAACACATGCAATACATCTTCTACAGCAATTTTTCGATTCAAAGCCATTGATGAAACAACTTGTTGCAGCATACTTAATCGGTATGCCTGTTTATGACTCTTTATTTATAACATTAAAACCATGTCAGTCTTCTGCGGAAACCGGATGTTATGTTTCCTGGCGAACCTATGCTTCTAACATCAGCAAGGATGACATTATAGATCCATTACCGATTGCGAATTGTACTAATCCACTTACATGGAAAATTGATACAATGTATGCTCCTTACTCAATGAATAAAGGAGGGTTACTTAAAAACTTCAATCATATATATCCTAAACTTACAGACGCCCGGGTTTCGAATGGTGTCTTATTAATAAACAAACCACACTTTTGGGGAAATATTTTTCTTCATTTTAAAAATTACCACATTGCCGACTATAATCTATTTTATGTAAATATCAGGGAAAATGCTCAGGAAAAAGTAAAGAGCTTTTTAAAAAAATAAATTAAACTAATTAACCAATTATTTAAAATGAATAAGATTCCCATTGTTGATTTATTAAAGGATGTTGAAATTTTTAAAGGGATTGACATAGAATTACTAAATGAAATAGGAAATATTTTACAAAATCAATCTTTCAAAACGGGAACTCCAATTATACATAAAGGCGAACAAGGTGATTCGATGTATATTATCTCAAAGGGTAAAGTTAAAATTCATGATGGTGAACATACCGTAGCTGTAATGGAAGCAGGTAATTTTTTCGGAGAGTTCTCTTTATTGGATGCCGCACCCAGATCCATGTCAGTTACCGCTTTAGATAATGTAGAGACAATATCTATTACCCGCGAAATATTTTACAATCTGCTTAAAAACCAACCTGAGGTTGCAAAGAAAATAATTAGCACACTTACCACACGATTGCGAGGACAAAATGAATCTATAATTACTCAGCTAAAAAACCGGGAATCAGAATTAACACGTCTGGTTGATGAAAGAACACACGAGCTTAAAATAAAAAATGAAGAAATAATTATTAAGAACCGCGAGATTACTGACAATGTTAATTATGCCAAAAGAATTCAGGCAGCCATTCTTCCTGATTTAAAAACTATCTATAAAACTTTCCCCAAGTCATTTGTATTATATCTTCCGAAAGATATTGTAAGCGGAGATTTTTTTTCTTACTTTTTAAAAAACAATTATGCTATTGTTGTAGCTGCTGATTGCACCGGGCATGGCGTGACGGGGGCTTTTTTAAGTGTTATCGGCAATTCTTTATTAAACCAGATCATACATGAAAACGAAATTCCTAATCCGGGTACTATTTTAGATCATTTGCACGAAGAAATGATTACTACGCTCAATCAAAGAAGTAATGAATCAACTGATGGAATGGATGTATCTATATGTTCTGTAGAAATTGAAAAACAACTTTTACATTATGCCGGAGCCAACCGTCCATTATGGTTAATCCGAAATAATGAATTGATAACCTACCAACCCAATAAATTTCCAATTGGCGGATTACAAATTTCACACAATGAAAACTTTAAAACGCACGAAATACCTGTTCAAAAAGGAGACACCTTTTATATTTTTACGGATGGCTACGCCGACCAGTTTGGCGGAATAGATGGTAAAAAACTGATGACAAAAAAATTCAAAGAAATTCTTTTATCAATTCAACACTTAGAAATGATTGATCAAAAAGATTTTCTCAATGATTTTTTTCAAAATTGGAAAGGAGTAAATGAGCAAGTAGACGATGTACTGGTTATTGGAATTAGAATATAAACAAACTCCAAAACATAAATACACTTGAGTTTGTTATTCAAATATACACTACTACTTCTTCCTATTTCTGTAATTTAGTACGGCTTTTATTTCAGGATAAGTGAATTTATCTCCCAACTTTTCTTTTAAAAGACTCAATTTTAAATCGCCGTGTTCATCGACAGCTTTATTAACGGTTTCAAGTTTTTCTTTAGAAATAAATTTCAATACATTAATATCTCCTGTTAATATATAATGAATTAAGTGATCTGTAACCGTATTCTCATTTAACTTTCTTTGCGTGGCTATTTCAGAAACTGTCATTCCCTTCTTAAATAACTCGAAGGATTCTGTTTTAGTATCGGAGCTGTTTTTTGAATTTTGAATTCGAACAACCCTTGGAGAATGAAGTTTTATTTTTTCATTGATTTTAGATTGCAGATTTTTCTCCCGACAAAAGCTGATAATTACAGAAAGAAATTCGTCTCCATATTTCCCAATTTTAATCTGGCCAAAACCCGAAATATGCTGAAGATCGGTTTTATTCATTGGAAAAAATGTTGCTAATTCTACCAACGTACTATCAGGGAATATAATGTAAGAAGGTAAATTATCTGCTTGTGCAATACGCAAACGGAGTTGTCTTAGTTCTTCGAATAATTCATAATTATAATTATCAGAATCCGTATTCACAGCATAACGATCTTTTCTTTCTTTTTTTACAATTTTTTTGTCTTTGAATTCCTTCAACATCACTTTTAAATCCTTGTATAAAACATCCCGACCCTTTTCAGTAATACGAAGAATTGAGAATTCTCCATGTTGTTCGACAATTCTCTGGTCGATTAACTGGCGAAAATAATTCCTCCATTCATCAACGGAAAATTCACTTCCTTTTCCAAACGTTGGGAGAAAACGGTGTTCCTCATACATTTTTTTAGAATCAGACCCTTTCAAAAAGTTTATAGTATATGTGATTCCAAAACGCTCTTTCAAACGGACAATGGCAGACAATGCTTTTTGTGCAATGATTGTTCCATCGAAAGATGGAATTGAAATACTTCCAAGACATATATCACAATTACCACATAGGGCAGAGAATTTTTCATCGAAATAATTTAAAAGAAATTCTCTCCGGCAAGAGTATGATGAACAAAAGTCAGCCATCTGGTTAAGTTTCTTAAGCATGATTTTGGTTTGTTCCGGATTTCCCTCGACAGATACAAAACTTTTCAATTTAAGAAAATCAGAGGAACTGTAAAAAAGCAATGCTTGTGCTGGTAATCCGTCTCTCCCTGCCCTACCCGTTTCCTGATAATACCCTTCTATGTTTTTGGGAACACTGGAATGGATGACGAACCTGACGTTTGACTTATCTATTCCCATACCGAAAGCGATGGTAGCTACTATTATTTTAATTTCATCTCTTTTAAATTGCTCTTGTCTCTTGTTCCTGATATCAGGATTTAGTCCGGCATGATAAGCAGCCGCATTGAAACCATTTTCGAGAAGTTTTTCTGATAGTTCTTCGGTATTATTTCTTGAAAGGCAATAAATAATACCGGATTCATCTTTATGACTATTTACAAATTCAATTATTTTATTGAAATGATCAACTTTTTCCTCAATAATATACCTTATGTTGCTTCTGTTAAAACTAGAAATAAATAGTTGTGGATTCTTTAAATTTAATTTATCAATAATATCACCTCGAGTAAGTTTGTCGGCAGTTGCAGTTAGTGCAATAATCGGAACATCCGGAAAATTTTCTTTCAGCTTTGAAAGTAATAAATAATCGGGACGAAAATCGTGGCCCCAATGAGAAATGCAATGAGCTTCATCGATGGCAAACAATGAAACATTCAAAGTTTTTAGAAAAGAAATAAAAGTTGTTAACCCGCTAGAAAGTCTTTCAGGAGCAATATAAATGAGTTTGATTTTATTTTCCTTCATCTCATCCAGCAATAAATCTTGCGAACTTTTATCCAATGAAGAGTTTAAAAAAGCAGCACTTACACCATTTAAACGAAGAGCATCTACCTGATCTTTCATAAGAGCAATGAGTGGAGAAATTACAACAGTAATTCCATCAGACAATAAAGCAGGTATTTGATAACACAACGATTTTCCGCCGCCGGTCGGCATTAATACAAGGCAATCCTTTTTATCAATTACTGCATTTATTATCTCTTCCTGCAAAGGTCTGAAACTTTCAAAGCCAAAATATTTTTTTAAAAGTGTTAATGATTTCATTTGCGAAAAGTAAAGTTTTTTAAGATGCTTTGGAGATGAATTTGAAATTTCATACTTATAATAAACGAGAATCAAGAATCAAGAGACAAGAATCGAGAGACAAGAATCGAAAATTGAGATTTGAGATTGGGGGATGTAAATTAAGATAGTAAAGTGCTTAGAATCCTATTTTTTTTTAGTTTAGCGCTGTGGGAAATAAATTAGTGGTTTGTATAGGTGCAATGCTGGTTGATGAATGTTTTACCAGTATAGAAATTCCTATACCGGGTACATCAAATCCTTCGACATATTTTCGTTCATTAGGAGGAGTTGCGGGAAATATTGCTAATCATCTGGCATTATTAGGACAACACGTTGAACTCATAACATATTTTGGAGAAGATACTGATGGTAAATGGTTAATTGAAAAATGCAAAGAGAATCTTGTTGGCATTTCGCATTCAATAATTAGTAAACAGAATACAGGCCGATATGTAGCCTTGCTAGCTCCATCGGGTGAGTTATATACAGGAGCAATGTCAGGACATTTTGATACTGTTATAAACATTTCTTTTCTTGAAAACAAAATTTCTTTGCTTAAGACTGCATCCATTATATTAATTGATTGTAACTTAAGTATTGATTGTTTAAAATGGCTGCTGGAATTCGGTGAAAGAGAAAATATACCTTGCCTCGTAGAGCCTGTTTCAATTCCCAAAGCAAAAAAACTTCAACTTTTGCCGATAAAAAATATTTTTCTGCTTACGCCCAATTATGAAGAAATGGCTGTTATATGTGGCGTAAATGAAAAAAATAATCCTGATAAATTAATTGATGAAATACTTTCCCGCGGTGTTAAGAATTTATGGGTGAGAAATGGTACAAAAGGATCCACGATTTATAACACTGAAAAAAAGTTTGAATTAACCGCACCTAAAGTAAATGTAATTGATTCAACAGGCGCCGGAGATGCCGCCTTAGCGGGTTGGATTTATGCATGGATAAACAATAAAAGCCAAATTGATTGTTTATTGTACGGACATTCTATGGCTTCGCTTATATTAGGTGTGAAGGGTGCTATTAAAAACGAATTAACGAGTGAGATTTTAGAGAATACAGTTAAAAACTATAAATAGAAAATGATTGCAAGGAATTTTTTAAATATTGATCCGGAAATAAAGAATGCACTATCAGAGGGAAAACCTGTTGTGGCGCTTGAGTCAACTATAATTGCGCATGGCATGCCCTATCCGAAAAATATTCAGACTGCTTTGGAGGTTGAAAAAATTATCAGAGAGAATGGATGTGTACCGGCAACGATTGCAATTCTTGATGGAAAACTTTGTATAGGGATGAATGCCGAGCAATTTGAAATTGTGGGTAATTCTGAAAATGTCTGGAAAGTAAGTTTACGCGACATGCCTTTTGTTTTAAGTAAAAAATTAACAGGGGCAACAACGGTAGCTTCAACTATGCGTATTGCTTCAATAGCTGGAATTAAAATATTTGTTACCGGTGGCATTGGCGGCGTTCATCGTGAAGCGGAGAATACAATGGATATTTCTGCTGATCTGATTGAAATGGCTCAAACAAGTGTGGCTGTTATTTCTGCAGGCGTAAAATCAATATTGGATATCGGACTTACACTTGAATATTTAGAGACTCATGGTATTCCTGTTGTTACATTCGGACAAGATGAACTTCCCGGCTTTTATTCGCGTGATAGTGGTTTTAAATCTCCATTAAGATTAGATAATGCAACAGCAATTGCTGAAATGCTTCGCATCAAATGGGAAATTGGTTTGAAAGGATCTGTACTTATTGCCAATCCGATTCCATCTGCTTTTGAAATTCCTTTTACCAAAATGGAAAGCTATATTAATGAATCGCTTGAAGAAGCAAAGAAAAATAATATAAGTGGAAAAAATTTAACTCCATTTTTATTAAAGACGATATCTGAAAAAACAGCGGGAGAAAGTCTTGCAGCAAATATTGCTTTGGTAAAAAACAATGCTGTATTGGGCGCGAAAATTGCACAGAATTTTTAGGGTTTTCAACAATATGTCCTTTTTTAAAAAAGTCATTCATTAACATTTTTCACCTGTAAAATATTTTTTCGTAGCGTCACTTTGTGGATGTTGCGTTGATATCGAAGTGTAAAAAATTAAACGCAACGATGCAACGGTTCGCTACGTTTCGCTACGAAAATTATTATATATTTTAATGATCATTAATTAAAAATAATTGATTTGGAAAAAATTCCATCTGAAGATTTTATTCTTAGAATATAATATCCTTTTCCCTGAAATAAATATTCTTGATTAGAAACTTCACTTTCAAAATATTTATTTTCATTTCGAAAAACTACTCTTCCGGTTAAATCAATAATTTCAATTGATAAACGTGAAGGTTTCTTTAAGTTATAATTGATAGAAAATTTTCCCTGAGAAGGGTTTGGAAAAAAATCAAATGAAATAAATTTATTTTCGGCAGTTTTAATGTCAGACAAGAAACCACCGGAAGCGAGCCACAGGGTGGCATTTACGAGAAGTTTTTGATGCGAGCCATTCGCTGCACCGGTGTAGCTGAAATAAAGAAAATCATTTTGATCACCGGTACCATCATCGGAAGGGGAACTGTCACCTATGGCACAAACTTTACCCCTGCCATAACGTGCGGTTGCAAATAATACCTGAGTATTTCCTGAATTGGAGGCGCCATTTTTAAATATAAGTCCCCGTACTGATGAATTTGCTAAAGGATCTAATGACATCGAAGTTCCACTGTTGAATTGCAATTTTGCAACATCGCCTAAAGGTCCGTGTAAACAGGAATCGTTAGGGAATGCTGCCAGATTGGAACTGGTTTGAGAAAAACTTTGTAAATCGAAAGTCATTCCAAACGGATTGGTTTGAATTGAATTATTTTCAAACAGATCATTCCATATGTAGGGTGAATCATATCCATCACCATTACGGTCGCTCACATCATGATCACTTATTATGAATAAGCCACCACCATTTTGAACGAAATTAATTATTGCATTTTTTTGTGAATGTGTAAAAAGGATATTTGGTTCTGTGATAATAAAAACTTTATAATTGCTGAGGTCAAGTGCATGAGTTGAATTCCCATAGGTAATACTGTCGTTATAAGGTAACGTTTCTACATGGTAACCTTGTTTAACCAAATCGATTGCCCAATTACTTATAGCGCCATTCCAATACGTTTCAAGAGTAGAGAGAATAATATTATCCTGAGAGGGAGTTGGAATATTTTGAGGATTTGAATCATCGCCTCTTCCCGGAACCATTGCGCCATTAAAATTTGTTCCCAAATTGAATATATCTGAATCAATAATCCAGTCCGCATTACCTGCCATTTCCGCTTTAGATGCATCAAAGAGAATTTTAACTCCCTGGGAATAACCTTGCGTTTTACAGAATAAAAAGAAAATAATTAAAATTCTTTTTCCCATAGATTAATGCCGGATTATTAATTTTTTCTTCACAAATTTATCTTTACCGGAAAAAGAAATAAAATATATTCCATTTGAAATGTTTTCTGTACTTAATTTAATATTACCGGTATTTGAAATACTTTTTTGCAGTATCAATTTCCCGGCTAAATCGGTAATGAAAATATTATCAAAATTATTATTTAATTGTTCGGCATAAAGAATACCCGTTGACGGATTTGGAAAAACATTTACCTGAGTTGTTTCATTGACATTAAAAATGCCTGTAAAAATACAAGGGTCAAGTACTCCGCCCAGGCTTGCAAAATCTTTTTTAAACGATTGATAATACATGTTTGTAATTGTAGAATCATGAATTATAAGAGTGTTTTCATCGTTAATAGTGTTTGCTGAGAATGTCCAGTTATGCGATCCGGTTTCGACTAATGGATCGGAGTTATAATCACATGCGTCGACGATTACTAATTTATTATGGTAAATGGAAGATGAATTATTGAATACTTTTAATTGACTTCCCATAACGGGTTGGAGGATATTATAAGGAGAAAAACCTTCGCTGAACTGATCGATAATACCGGCCACATAAACACCTTGATTTTGAATTTTATCTTTTATGGCATAAGCATCTTCAGACAAAGTAAATGTGTAAACACCAAGAAAAATTTCTGAGTTAGCGCTATTAATTGAATTTAAAATATAATCGTTTGTATTATCGGAAGGACTAAAATAACATTCAACAGTTTTTCCGCCGATGTTAAAAATGTGTTGGGTATTATTGGTTTTATAGGGACCGAATTTAGAATTTGTCAGATTTGGAGTAGCGCCTGTGTCGCCCCACATTTCATTGAACTCGGAGGTGTAAGCAAGCGCTAGGTTTTTATCCTGAAGAACAACGACATTATTGATATCGAAATTCATTTGTCCGGAATTCCAATTAGTAGAGCCTGTCCATACTATTGGATCACTTTCAACCGAAGAATTAGCATCAATTACCATAAATTTATGATGCATAATTCCATATTCAGAGGAAGTCGGGCTCTCAAGAGTTGGTATATTTGAATTCAATTGATTTATGCCGCTGTTAGAAGAGCTGCTGTTATAAATCCATCGAATGCGTATACCATTCGCATAAGCAGCATTTATGGCAGCGGCAATATCAGCAATTTGAGAGGATTGAATAAAATTGTATACAGCGACATCAATGGTATATTTTGCACGATTAATATAAGCGATTAATGTATCATCAATAGCATAATGCAGATAACAGGCTTTTTCACCTGTAGCAACAGAAGTATCAACCGGATTATTAAAATAGGCACGAATATATCCTGAAGTAGAACTATTGTCTTTTTCCAAATCCCCTGCTACCGCAGAAATCAGTGAAGAAAACAGGAAAATAATTATTAGTATTGATTTTTTCATATAAGAA
This sequence comes from Bacteroidota bacterium, assembly GCA_031417555.1. Classification (GTDB taxonomy): domain Bacteria; phylum Bacteroidota; class Bacteroidia; order AKYH767-A; family 2013-40CM-41-45; genus JADKIH01. Next base: position 145,637 of record JANOVV010000028.1, on the reverse strand, counting down.
GCAAAGATCGATAAAATAAAGAGACACTCTACAAAATCTGAAAAACCGATAGTAATAGAATTAAGAAATATAATCTTTTATTAGGATTTTCTATAATACGGATTAGAAATAAAAACGGAGTCGTTACATATTTTCAGAAATTTGAAATATTATAAACATCAACATCAAACTTAAAATTGATTTTTATCAAATTAAAATCTCAGCTGCAACCAACACTTGTTCCGCAGTTAAGGCATTTATAACATGATCCGCTTCTAATAGTGATATGTCCACAAGACGAACAAATGGGTCCATCGCCCATCATAGAACTTAAGTATTGCTGTGTAGAATCGCTTTGCCGCTCGGGTATTATTTCTGATGATTTATTTACGGGATTGGGTTTAATTTTTTTTTCGTTTGAAGGATCTTTGATTTCCGAAGGTTTTATTTGGACTAAATCTTCTCTTCCAAGATATTCAAGAGCGAGTAAACGGAAAATGTAATCAATAACAGAAGTTGAATTTCTGATATTAGGATGGTCGACTAAACCGGAAGGTTCGAAACGGGTAAAGATAAATTTCTCTACAAATTCTTCAAGAGGAACGCCGTATTGCAAACCAATAGAAACGGCGATAGCAAAACAATTCAGTAAAGAGCGGAAAGAAGCGCCTTCCTTTTGCATATCGATAAATATTTCTCCTAAAGTTCCGTCCGTATATTCTCCGGTACGTACAAAAATTGTGTGTCCGTCTATTTTTGCTTTTTGGGTGAAGCCATCTCTTTTACCCGGCAATCGTTTACGATGAACAACACTTGAGAGCTGCCGTTTGAATTTTGTGTCAGAAGAAACCTGAATTATTCTGCGCGCCGCTTCGATAACATCATCGGCTGTTAATTTATCTCTGTCGATGGAAGAATTTTCTTCGAGTGTATCTTCAGCCAAATCTTTTGTTTTGCCTCTGGCAGAAAGTGGTTGCGAAAGTTTGCTTCCGTCGCGGTAAATGGCAACGGCTTTCAATCCCGTTTTCCAACCGAGCATGAAACAATCTTCAATATCTTTTTCAGAAGCTTCATGAGGAAGGTTAATTGTTTTTGAAATTGCACCGGAAATAAAAGGCTGCACGGCAGACATCATTCGAATATGTCCAAGCGGGTGAATAAATCGTTTTCCCGTTTTGCCGCATTTGTTAGCACAATCAAATACAGGAAGATGTTCCGCTTTCAGATGCGGGGCTCCTTCGAGAGTCATTGTACCGCAAACATATTGATTGGCTTCTTCAACCTGATTTTCGGTGAAGCCTAATTCTTTCAATAAATTAAATTCAAAATTCAAATATTGGTTTTTGGTGAAGCCAAGTCGTTGAAGGCAGTCTTCACCGAGAGAATAAACATTAAAAATAAAATTAATATCAAAAGCAGAAGTGCATGCATTATTTAATTTATCAATTTCCGTTTTGATAAATCCTTTTGATTTTAATGTTTCATTATTGATAAAAGGAGCACCGTGGAAATTTCCTTTACCGATAGCAAATTCAATTATCTCTCGAATTGAATGTTTTGAATAACCCAAATTATGTAAGGCGACAGGAATACATTCATTTACAATTTTAAAATAACCTCCACCGGAAAGTTTTTTAAATTTCACTAATGCAAAATCGGGTTCAACGCCGGTAGTATCGCAATCCATTACCAATCCAATTGTCCCTGTAGGAGCGATAACACTAACCTGAGCATTACGATAGCCATATTTTTCGCCCATCTTCAAAGCATCATCCCAGGCATTGCATGCAGCTTTTAATAAATAATCGGGACAATATTTTGCTTCAATTGCGACAGGTTTAATTTCAATTCCTTCATAGGCATCATCGGCATGATAAGCGGCATAGCGATGATTACGAATTACCCGAAGCATGTGTTGACGGTTTTTCTCATATTCTTTAAAACAACCAAGTTCATGTGCCATTTCAGAAGAAGTTTTATAAGCAACACCGGTCATTACAGAAGTAATAGCAGCGGCTATTGCTCTGGCTTTGTCGCTGTCATAAGGAATTCCTGAAACCATTAATAAAGAACCCAGGTTGGCATATCCTAAACCAAGCGTCCGATAGTTAAAAGAAAGCTGAGCAACTTCGCGCGAAGGAAACTGTGCCATCAGCACAGAGATTTCCAAAACTATTGTCCAAAGCCTGCAAGCGTGTTCGAAAGATTGCACATTAAATTCGCAAGTATCGTCATCAAAAAACTTTCTTAAATTTAAGGAGGCCAGGTTGCATGCCGTGTTATCTAAGAACATGTATTCACTGCAAGGATTAGATGCATTTATACGACCACCTTCGGGACAAGTATGCCATGCATTGATTGTTGAATCAAATTGCAATCCAGGATCGGCGCAAAGCCAGGCAGCGTGATTAATTTCCTTCCATAATTTTTTTGCCGGTATGGATTCAGTAATACTACCATCGGTTCTTGCTTTCAAATTCCAATTTCCATTATCGGCCAATATTTTAAAAAACGAATCAGGAATTCGGACAGAGTTATTAGAATTTTGTCCGGAAACAGTTTTGTAAGCTTCTCCTTCATAATCGGAAGAAAAACCTGCAGCAATTAATGCTGCGACTTTTCTTTCCTCTTCAACTTTCCAGTTTATGAATGATTCAATTTCCGGATGATCAAGATCGAGGCAAACCATTTTAGCGGCTCTGCGGGTAGTACCGCCGGATTTAATGGCGCCAGCGGCGCGATCACCAATTTTTAAAAACGACATGATGCCGGAAGAATAACCTCCACCGGAAAGCTTTTCATTTTCACCACGGATAGAAGAAAAATTTGTTCCAACACCGGAACCGTATTTAAAAATTCTTGCTTCACGTGTCCACAAATCCATGATTCCGCCGGGGTTGACCAGATCATCTTTTACTGATAGAATAAAGCATGCATGTGGTTGAGGCCTTTCATAGGCTGATTGTGATTCATGCATTTTTTCTGTTGTATTATCGACGAACCAATGACCTTGGCTTTCACCTTTGATGCCATATGTTGAGAATAATCCAGTATTAAACCATTGCGGAGAGTTGGGTGCGGCATATTGAGCAATAATCATAAAAACAATTTCATCATAAAAAATCTGAGCATTCTTATCATCTGAGAAATAATTATTTGCTTTCCCCCACTCTGCCCAACATTTTGCCATACGGTGAGCAACTTGTTTAATAGAATTTTCTCCGCCGGAGCTTCCATCATTTTGCGGTACACCTGTTTTGCGAAAATATTTTTGTGCGAGTATATCAGTAGCGACTTGCGACCATCCAACAGGGACTTCCACATTATGCATTTCAAATACAACTTCTCCATCAGTATTACGAATGATGCTTGAACGGTTTTCGTAGATAAATTGATCGAAAGGACTGATATTCTGCTCCGTAAAATAGCGTGTAATTTTAAGTCCGGATTTTACAGCTTTGTTATTAATGTTTTTAGTTTTGGAAGTTTCTTTTTTCATTGTCTAAGATTTAATAATGCAATGTTGGCTATCATTCTTTTTGAAATTCATGATCTACATCATTCCAAGTATTATTTATTAACAACTTTTCATTTGAAAATATTTTAGTATTAATAAAAGAAAATAAGGGATATAAAATTAAGGAGATTCCGAAAAAAACGATTAAACCGGCAAAAGAAAAGCCATGAAACCAAGGAGATAATTTAAACATGATTTGTTGAAAAGCAGCACCTTTGTTAAGTTCAAGAGCTTTGATAACTCCAGATCCGATGAGCGAAATCCAAAATATCAATAAAGAAATATTGGTAATCCAAAATCCGGTTTTTATTATTTTTTTCATCTTTGAGTTGTCTTTAGTTTCACGGATATATAAAAGCGCAGACAATAAAATCATTGTATTAATACCAATGGTAGCACCCATAGAATGAGCGACTGTAATATGTGTACCATGAGTATAAAAATTAATAGATGGAATAGAAATAATTAAAGCGAGAATCAGATTTAAAAATATCCAGACGTCGGCAGCAACGATAAAATGATAAGCGATGATGTGAGCATTTTTTCTTGCTGAAGAAATTGTTCTTCTCCAACTCCAAATTATATTACCGAGTATTAATAGCTCGGTCATGCTGATTATGTATGAAACATTTTTAATCCAGCTTTCGGCAGGAACAATATACGTATGGTGTCCCCAATTGAACATTAGATTTGTTAATCCGAGAAAATAAAAAAAGAAAGTCATTTTAGAATTTGAAAATTTACGATTCCCACTGATTTTTTCCATTACATAAAACCCGGTTCCATAAATTAACATATTCCATGAACCAACCATTGATCCCATTGCTTTCCACTGGACAGTCATATCGCGGACGATGTTATTTTGGAAATAAGGGAATGACCATAAATAAGCTTCACCAAAAGTTATCAGAAAAAAAATAACTCCTGAAGTCCACATCCAATAATAAACCGGCCATTGGCGGATATTTACTTTTATTGTCATAAAATAATTAATTGAAAATAATATCCAGGTAGTGAGCATCGGTAAAGCAAGAACAGGTGGGAATTCCAAATATTCTCTTCCACCGAAATAGCCAAGGAAATAACATATAATTATTGCAAGGCCTGTAAGAATAAAAATAATAAGATGAAGAATAGCTAGTTTGGGAGAGTAAAGCTTTCCCTTATTTAATTTTTGAAGGAAGTAATAGATGCTACCGATTGCTCCGGTAAATATCCATGTAATTACCAATGTAACATGAAGAGGTCTTATTTTATAAAACGGAAAAAAAGATTTAAAAAATCGGGTAAGATATATTGAATACCGCCTACTACGCCAAATAACAATCCAATTAAAAGTGATATCAAAGCAGCAGCAATGAAATAAAAAGGAATATTTCCATTTTTCATATTACATAATTAAATCGTATCAATAAAACTCCTTATGTTCGGAGTTAAAACCTTTTTTCGAAAAAAAATCAATATTGCATACAAAAAGAGTAATAAAAATTTGCCATAAAAATGATATTTATCATTTTTACTTTAGTTAAGAGTCAGTAACATTGTCATTCTAAAACCACAAAATAAAATTTATGAAAACAAAATTCTTTATCAATTCCATTCTTGGATTCAGTTTGGGGTTTTTATTATCGTGTTCGAATAGCAATACCGGAAATCAAAATTCAAGCGAACAAAATAATACATCCCCAAGTGCATCGGCCGGTTCCACTGCAAAACAGGCAGATATCAATGACGATATTTCAAAACCGAATGTTGTAAAAGTTGCTATCGGTTCGAAAGACCATACAACACTGGTTGCTGCGGTTCAAGCAGCGGATTTAGTAAATGCTTTATCGAACAATGGACCATTTACGGTTTTTGCACCGACAAATGCAGCTTTTGATGCATTGCCTGCGGGAACAGTTGAAGGTTTATTGAAACCGGAAAAGAAAGAAGCACTTGCTGATATTTTGCAATACCATGTGTTTGTTGGTGTTTTGAATACAGAAAATTTACAAGATGGTCAGGTGATTGGAATGGTAAATGGCAGCAATGCTACAATTCACATTAAAGACGGGAAATACATGATCAATGATGCAACGATTGTAGGATCTGTTCCGGCTTCAAACGGAATCGTGCATGTTATTGATAAAGTTATTCTTCCGCCTGCAAATTGAGTTATATAATAATTTGTTTTTTTATTTAGTAAATTAATTATTCCTGCTCTTTAAATATAGGGCAGGAATATTTTTTTTGTGTTAAATTGGATGATATTTATCCATTTCAAATTCCAAAAACTTATCTTTGTTTAATAAAATATGGTATGGCATTAAAAAGACATGAAGCGTTACAAGATTATTCAAGAGAGCATCACGACGAACTTTTATTAGTGTGGAAAATAAATGAAGGGTTAAAGAAAAACATTTCAAATAATCGGATTATTGATTACTGTATTTTTCATTTTAATGAGATGCTCTCAAAACATATGGAAAGAGAAGAAAAATATATTCTTTCAAAGCTGGCTAATGACGATGTCGACAAAAAAGAAATATTAATTCAGCACCAAACGATAAGAGAACTTTTCAAAAAATTAAATGATTCAACCACCAATAAAAAGGAATTACTTTCAGAAATAGCCGACAAGTTGGAAAAACATATCAGGCTTGAAGAAAGAGTGTTTTTTCCGAGAATACAAAATGATTTTTCTGAAGAAGTTCTGAAAACAATGCGGCCAAATGAAAGCGAATTGAAAGAATGTGTTTTATGGAATGATCCGTTTTGGGAAAAAGAGAAAATTTAGGAATTGAAATATTATTGAGATAAGTGACTTTGATTTTTGCGAAATCAAAATAAATTCTAATTAATTTTTTCAAAATGCGCAGTAAAATGTCTTAAATATTTTGGTTCTTTTGTTATACGCATTCCTTTAACATTGTTTCTTGTTTTTATGATTTCATCAAATACTTCGATAACATAATCAATATGTGATTGGGTATAAACACGTCTAGGAATGGCGAGTCGGACCAATTCCATAGGAGCGGCAATTAAAATTCCATGATTATCATATTTTCCGAACATGACAGAACCTATTTCAACACTTCGTATTCCTCCTATTCGGTACAATTCACAAACCAGGGCCTGACCGGGATATTGGTTTACAGAAATTAACGGATACAATTTTTTTGCATCGATGTAAACTGCATGTCCTCCGACAGGATAAATTATAGGTATTCCTTTTTTCAAAATATTTTCTCCAAGATATTGAGTGCTTTTAATCCTGTATTTCAAATAGTCGGCTTCGAATACCTCGACCAGGCCAACGGCGATAGCTTCCATGTCTCTTCCGGATAAACCTCCATAGGTAGTAAAGCCTTCCGTTATAATCAACATTTGAGTACAAGCGTCAGCGAGTTCAGTGTTTCTGAGAGCAAGAAATCCTCCCATATTTACAAGGGCATCTTTTTTTGCACTCATAATACAAGCATCGGCTAATGAAAACATTTCCTGGGCAATTTCTCTGTATGTTTTCTCGTCATATCCTTTCTCACGATCATGAATAAAATAGCTGTTCTCAGCTATACGGCAACAGTCAAGAATAAATAATATATTGTATTGCTTACAAATTTTTCCAACATCTTTGGCATTCTCCATACTGACCGGTTGTCCGCCGCCGCTGTTATTTGTCACCGTTAGAATTACAGCAGCAATATTTTCAGCTCCAAAATCAGTTATTATTTGGACAAGTTTTTTAATATCGAGATTCCCTTTGAAAGGGTAAGATGAAAAATAATCTTTTGATTCGGGAATTGGAATGTCAAGAGCTGTTGCTCCGCTGTACTCTATATTTGCGCGAGTAGTGTCAAAATGAGTGTTACTTAAAAAATACTTTCCATTACCTCCCAAATGGCTGTATAAAATTCTTTCGGCGGCTCGTCCCTGGTGCGTTGGAAGTATATAAGGCATTCCGGTCAGATCATGTACGGCCTTTTCAAAACGTTCCCAGCTTTTGGCACCTGCATATGATTCATCGCCTTGCATCATGGCGGCCCATTGATTATTGCTCATTGCAGATGTACCGCTATCCGTCAAAAAATCAATAATTACCTGATCGGATTTTAGAAAAAAAGGATTGTAATAAGCATCTTCCAGAAACTTTATTCTTTGTTCCATGGTACTCATAACAATAGATTCAACAGTCTTAATGCGAAATGGTTCAATGATAGTTTTAAAATTCATTTTCGAATGATTTAAATGTTAATCTATATTTATATTAACTCAATAGTTTTTTTTAAAAATAGAACACGGATGAAACAGATTAAACGGATTTTCACGGATTTATTTTGTTATTTTTTACCGGTACTTATTTTATAAATTATTCAGATTTTATTTTTCCATTCAAAATTGTCGTGATTATTATATACACTAACTACAACTTTTTAAATTTTGCCTGAAAAAACCGGAGATATTTAGGTTCATAAATTATTTTGAGTCCTTTAAATTTTTTTTGGTTTTTATAAACTTCCTGAATTGATTCTGCAACAACATCCATATGTGCTTGTGTATACACTCTACGTGGAATAGTTAAACGGACCAGTTCCAGTTCAGGATAATAATGTTCACCGGTTTCTTTATTTCTTCCGGCAGAGACAATTCCCCTCTCCATGGATCGAACGCCGCTGTCAATGTAAATTTCGGCTGCTAAGGCTTGTGCAGGAAACTGAGATTGCTTTACATGTGGTAAAAATCGTTTTGCATCGAGAAAAATACCGTGCCCGCCGATAGGTAAAACGATAGGAATTTTTGCATCAATCAATTTATTTCCTAAATATTCTACTTGCCCAACGCGTGCACGAATATGATCATCATTGACAGATTCAGTAATTCCGATTGCCATTGCTTCCATATCCCGACCTGCGAGTCCGCCATAGGTATGAAGCCCTTCATAAATTACAACGATATTACTTGCTTCCTCATAAAGTGCTTTATCGTTAAGGGCAAGAAAACCACCGATATTAACAAGTGCATCTTTTTTTGCACTCATGGTTGCACCATCCGTGAGTGAACAAATTTCTTTAACAATTTCGCCAATACTTTTATTTTGATAACCCTTCTCACGTAATTTTATAAAATATGCATTCTCGGCGACACGCGTCATATCATGCATTATCTTAATATTATATTTATCGGTAAGTTTTCTAAGTACTTTAAGATTTTGGATCGAAATTGGTTGCCCTCCTGCCATATTTACGGAAGTGGCAATAGAAATGTAAGGAATTTTTGAAGCGCCATGAATCTTAATTAATTTTTCAAGCTTTTCTAAATTTACATTTCCTTTAAAAGGATGTTCGCTAAGAGAATCATGAGCTTCATCAATTATAATATCTTTAAAAGTACCACCTGCTAATTCCTGATGCAAACGAGTAGTTGTGAAATACATATTTCCCGGAATAATATCTCCGGGTTTGATCATAATTTTTGAAATAATATTTTCTGCACCTCTGCCCTGATGAGTTGGAACTATATATTTATAACCATAATATTTTCTAATTACTTTTTCCAAATGATAAAAATTTTCACTTCCCGCATATGACTCATCTCCTACCATCATTCCTGCCCATTGTTTATCGCTCATAGCAGAAGTGCCGCTGTCGGTAAGTAAATCGATATAGACACTTTTAGATCGTAATAAAAAAGTATTAAAGCCAGCTGTTTTTATAGATTGCAACCGTTCTTCCCGGCTAGACATAGTGAGAAGTTCAACCATTTTAATTTTATACGGTTCAGCCCATGATCTATTTATAACTTTATTTTTCATATTTATCAATCTAATTTTTATAGGAAACCGCAGTTGAATCAATATATTTCAAATACTCAGATAAACTATTAATATCTTCTTTACTTAAATGAAAATCGGGCATTCTTTGTGTGCCAGTTTGCAGGAAAGCTTTTATATATGCTTCTCCTTTTCCCTGCTGTGAAAAAACAGTTGTAAGATCAGGGCCAAGAAAACCACCGAGTCCATAAATCTGATGACAAGCGGTACAATTGTGTTTCTGATATAACACTTTACCGGTAATTGCTTCTTTATTCATTGAAACCAAACTTGATTTAGTCCCCGTAGTATAAACAAGAAATGAATAAACGATAAAAGCAAAAAATAGAAAAAGAAATATGAAAACCTTTTTCACTTTTTAATTAATTAGCCGAAACTATTTTTTCCAATTTATTTTGCAATAACAATGCTTTAGGAAAAAGTAAATTATTTTCAAGATGAACATGTTTGTGTAAATCATGTTCAAACATTTTTAATTCATCATAGGTTAAGCGAAAAGTTGTGCAAGCATCAGCAGGAACGGTAAAATCATTTGTTAACCCATTGATCTCATTAAGAAGGTTTGCTGCTTTTTCATGTTCAATTTCCATAACATGAATAGGGGCATCAATAAAGACTAATTGACTTTCTTTAACATTATTATTATCCATTAATTCCATTTCTTTTATTCTAGGAAACAGGATTACCTCTTCTTTCATCATATGTTGTTCCAATTCCCGTTTAACTTCAGAAAATAAATCTTTAATTTTAATAAGTTCAAGGTGCCGTTCGCTGTGTTTTGAAACCACTTTGTCTAAATGATTTAATATTACGGCGCCTGTTTCTTTAACATAACGATGATGAATTTCAATGATATAATCAATTAATTTACATAATGCAAGGTCATCGAATTTTATTCCCAGCTTAGCATCCTTTTCATTGAAGATGTCCTTTAAAACTTTTGTAACTTCATTCTTTTTTTGTTCATCATTAATTAATGCTTCAGCCAAGGTTTGATTACCTTTACAACAAAAATCCAGATGATGTTTTTCAAACAGTGATGCCGCTTCGGGTTTCAGTGACACTATTTTTGCAAGTGTTAATTTTTCAAATTCTTCCATAATTTTTATTTTTTACCAAATATCATGATCGTTAAAATCTTCTTTTTCTGCTTTAATTTCTTTACTGAATCTGAGTCCTTCTTTATTTTGCTCATCCAATGTCCATGAATCAGTGACTGAAGTTTCTAACCAAACTTTTCCGGATTTACGAAACACCTGAATACTTAAACCAAATTGCTTTTGAAAATCCGATTCTAAATTTGCGACAGTCTGATTGGCTTCTATTGAAATCCTTCCCCGTTTAAAATTTTTATTTAGATTGATTAATTTAATAGAAGCTGATTCATACATCCTCTTTTTCTTACTTCCGGAGCCTATAATATGAGAATCTTTAAAAAATTCGATTTTTAAAAACGGGAAAGCACTATTGAATTTTTTTTGAACACTTTCAATAGTTTGAGATTCATCGACTACGATATAAATTGCTTTACTCATGAATAAATTTTATACAAATATTATTTTCTTTGAAGAATACAAATATGATTTTAATCATTTTTCAATAATTCATAATATTCTTTTTTAAAAAACTGACATCGATCATATTGAATTATGATACTTTCCATGAAACATGACTTAAATTATTAAAATTATTATAATTGCACTGATTAAAATATTTTAATGGCAGAAGTCAGTACGAAGCTTATTTGTTACCATTGCGGAGATCCATGTCCGAATGAATTAATCCGTTCAGAAGAAAATCTTTTCTGTTGTGAAGGTTGTAAGCTGGTGTATGAAATTTTAGTAGATAATAATTTATGCACTTTTTATTCTTTAAATAATACACCGGGAATTAAACAACCTGATTCTATAGGTTCAACACGGTTCACATTTCTGGAAGATCCGATTATTAAGCAAAAACTTATCAGCTTTAAAGATAAAAACAACAACTATATTACATTTCATATTCCCCGAATGCATTGTAGCAGTTGTATTTGGTTATTGGAAAATATGCAACGCATTAACACAGGTGTAATTTCATCGCGTGTTGATTTTTTAAAAAAAGAACTGAGTGTTATTTTCGATGATGATAAAACCAATTTGAAAGAAATTGTAGAACAACTTTCGAAAATAGGATATGAACCATTAATAAACCTTGATTCGCTCGATAAAAAGAAAATTAAGGTTAATGATAAAAGCCGGATTTACCGGATTGGTGTTGCAGGCTTTTGTTTGGGAAATATAATGATGTTAAGTTTTCCGGAATATTTTTCAGGAGGGAATATAATAGAACCGGGTCTTAAAATATTTTTCAGCAACCTGATCTTATTTCTTGCTTTGCCGGTATTTTTCTTTTGTTCTTCTGAATTTTTCATTAATGCCTGGAGAGGGATAAAGCAAAAAACGATAAGTATAGATATTCCTATTTCATTAGGCATATTAGCCATGTTTTTACGCAGCAGCTATGAGATAATCAGTCATACAGGAGCCGGATACTTTGACAGTATGTCGGGACTTGTATTTTTCATGTTGGTTGGCAGGAAATTTCAAGATTATACATTTGACTCTCTTTCTTTCGAGCGAGATTATAAATCTTATTTTCCAATTGCTGTAAGTATTATAAAAAATGGAATTGAAAAAACAGTATCTGTTTATAATTTAAAAGTTGACGACAAATTTTTAGTTAGAAGCAATGAGATTATTCCTGTTGATTCAATTTTAATAAACGGAATTGCCAATATTGATTACAGTTTTGCTACAGGCGAATCGAAGCCTTGCAAAATTAATCATGGAGAAGTAATTTTTGCCGGAGGTAAACAAATCGGAGGTATTATAGAATTAAAGGTAATTAAAGAAGTCTCGCAATCACACCTTACTCAATTATGGAATAGACATAAAACAATAACCGGTGAAAATAGATTTCAAAAATATGTGAATGCATTTAGCAGATGGTTTATTCTGCTTACGTTATTTATTGCTACCGCTGCCGGACTATATTGGATAAGAAGTGATGTTCACAGGGCTTTAAATGCATTTACCGCAGTCCTGATAATTGCTTGTCCATGCGCCTTTGCATTAGCCGGCCCATTTACATTTGGAAATATTTTAAGAATTCTTGGAAAAAATAAAATTTACTTAAAAAACAATTCCATTATAAGTAAACTGGCAGATATTGACACGATAGTTTTTGACAAAACAGGAACTCTGACAGTTAACAACAATTCAAAAATCACTTATGAAGGAAAATTTTTAACTTTAGAAGAGAAGAAATTAATTTTTTCGTTGGCGAGGCAATCGTCTCATCCTTTGAGTCAGCGTATAAGTAAATCATTATTAACCCTAAAGCCGGTAACAATACTAAATTTTAAAGAATATCCCGGAAAAGGCATTAGTGGCAGTGTTGCCGGAAGGGAAGTAAAATTAGGGCAACGTAAATTCGTAGAAAACAATTGTGAAATTAATGACCTCGATACTAAAATTACAAAAGTATACCTTTCAATTGATGGAATCTTTTATGGTTATTTTGGTTTTGGAAATGAATATCGACCTTCCATTTCCAAATTAATTCACTTTCTTAAGAATAAAAATTACAAATTATCGGTATTGTCGGGTGATAATAATTCGGAAGAAAATGTTTTAAAGAATTTATTTGGCATAAAAACTGAATTACTTTTCAATCAATTTCCGGAGGATAAATCAAATTACATCAAATATCTTCAGTCGAAAGGAAATAAAGTAATGATGATTGGCGATGGATTAAACGATGCAGGTGCATTAATTCAAAGCGATGTCGGATTATCGGTTTCGGATGATATCAATAATTTTTCACCCGCCAGTGATGGAATAATTGACTCTTCTCAATTTCTGAATATTTTTTCTTTGCTACAATATTCTAAATCCGCAATTAAAATTATTAAATGGAGTTTTTTTATTTCTTTAGTATATAACTTTATTGGATTATCATTTGCAGTTCAGGGAACACTTTCGCCGGTTATAGCAGCGATATTGATGCCGGTAAGTACTTTATCACTTGTTTTTTTCACATTAATTGCAAGTTCTTTAGCAGGGAGAAAATTATCTTTTAATAAAACTGATTAATATCATGTTTAAAAATAATAAACCTCATGCTAATAATGTTTAGACCTAAATATGTTTGTCTGATCCAAAAAAAATAATTTAAATTAAAATTGAGCGTCATTTTCATTCTTATCGCGATTAGTTTACTTGTTGCGACCGGATTTTTAATAGCATTTATTTGGTCTATTAAAAATGGTCAGTACGAAGACGATTATACACCATCGGTAAGAATGCTTTTTGATGACGAATTAAAAAAAGATATTGAAAATAAAGAAACAAAAACTACACTTCAAAAAACATCAGACTAGGTTATGACTATTGAAAAATTCAGTTACGATAATCGTATCGTAAAAAACTTTGCAATTGCAACAATGGTTTGGGGAATAGTAGGTATGTTGGTAGGTCTTTTTGCGGCCTTACAACTCACCTACCCCGGTTTAAATTTTGATCCACATGCTTCATTCGGCCGAATTCGGCCGTTGCATACGAATGCTGTAATTTTTGCTTTTGTTGGAAATGGAATTTTTATGGGGTTGTATTATTCTCTTCAGCGATTATGTAAGGCAAGGATGTTCAGTGATGTATTAAGTAAAGTACATTTCTGGGGTTGGCAATCAATAATTGTATTAGCAGCTGTTACATTACCTCTAGGAATTACAACGAGTAAAGAATATGCAGAACTTGAATGGCCTATTGATATTTTAATTGCACTTGTCTGGGTGATTTTTGCAATCAATATGTTTGGGACCATCATTAAGAGGAGAGAAAGGCATCTTTACGTAGCCATTTGGTTTTATATAGCCACAGTTATAACCGTTGCTGTTCTACACATTGTTAACTCAATGGAAATACCTATTAGTTTAACAAAGAGTTATCCTGTTTATGCCGGTGTTCAGGATGCATTGGTTCAATGGTGGTATGGACACAATGCAGTAGCTTTCTTTTTGACTACGCCTTATCTCGGATTGATGTATTATTTTTTACCGAAGGCTGCCAATCGCCCGGTTTACTCTTACCGTTTGTCAATCATCCATTTCTGGGCATTAATATTTTTATACATATGGGCAGGGCCCCATCATCTTTTATACACAGCTTTACCAGATTGGGCACAATCACTTGGTGTTGTATTTTCAATAATGCTTATTGCACCATCGTGGGGAGGAATGATAAATGGTTTATTAACATTAAGAGGTGCCTGGGATAGAGTACGCGATGATGTTGTTTTAAAATTTATGGTAGTAGCTGTAACCGCTTATGGTATGGCAACTTTTGAAGGCCCGATGCTTTCATTAAAAAGTGTAAATGCAATTTCTCATTTTACAGATTGGACAATAGCACATGTGCATGTCGGGGCTTTAGGATGGAATGGTTTTCTGACTTTTGGAATATTATACTGGATAATACCGAGAATATTCAATACACCACTTTACTCGAAAAAACTTGCGGGATTTCATTTCTGGATTGGCACTTTAGGAATTTTATTCTATACTATTCCAATGTATTGGGCAGGATTTACGCAAAGCCTGATGTGGAAAGAGTTTACGGCTGACGGAATTCTACGTTATCCGAATTTTTTAGAAACGGTTGTGCAAATAAAACCAATGTATGCTCTGAGATCTGTTGGTGGTAGTCTTTACCTAATTGGTGCACTGGCGATGGTTTACAATCTGGTTTTGACAATGCGGGCCGGAAAACTGGTTGCAGATGAACCGGCAGAAGCTCCGGCGCTTGAGAAAGTTTATGTTGCAAATAAAGGAGGACACTGGCATCGATGGATAGAACGCAGACCAATTACAATGTTGTTATGGAGTTTAATTGTAATTCTTATCGGCGGTGTTGTTGAAATGATACCGACGTTCATGATTAAATCAAATATACCGACGATAGCGAGTGTAAAACCCTATACGCCTCTTGAATTACAAGGTCGTGATATTTATGTCAGAGAAGGATGTTACACATGCCATTCTCAAATGATACGTCCGTTTCGTTCAGAAACTGAGCGCTATGGAGAATACTCAAAAGCAGGTGAATTTGTTTATGATCATCCATTCCAATGGGGTTCAAAAAGAACCGGGCCTGATTTACATCGTGAAGGTGGTAAATATCCTGATTCTTGGCATTACAATCATATGATGGATCCTACAACAATGTCGCCGGGTTCAATCATGCCGGCTTATGAATTTATGATTGAGCAGAATTTAGATACATCTACAACAGCGGCGAAAATCAGGGCAATGATTACGCTAGGTGTTCCGTATGAAAGTAACTATGATTTATCAGCCAATAAAGATTTAATGAAACAGGCAAATAAAATTTCCGAAAATCTAAAAAAAGATGGAATAAAAGTAGACGCACTTAAAGAAATTGTTGCAATTACCGCTTACCTGCAACGATTAGGTACCGATATAAAAGGAAATAAAACAACAAGCGATTTTAATAAATAATAATAAAAAATAAAAAATGTTTAAGAACACTTTAGAAAAAATTGATGGAATTGGAATTTATCCTATGTTTTCATTGCTAGTATTCTTTATTTTCTTTATCGGAATGTTTATATGGGTAATAAAAGCTGACAAAAAACATCTTGAAGAAATGAGTCATGCACCATTAACTAATAATGATGAATTCAATAAACAATAACTCATCACGTATGAATAATAAAATTAATTTCAAAAATAAATCTTACTTAACCGTAGTATCTGCATTTTTACTTTCGCTACAGACAAATGCACAAACTACTGCTCCCATAAATCGCGGTGCCAGAGCCGGATTTACAAAAATATTCGATTACGATGCCTCGACATGGTTGTTAATATTACTATTCTTTATAATGACTATTACAATATTTGCATTGTATTCGTCTTTAAAAGCTATCATGCGGCACTATGGCCCGGCCGAAAGTTCACCTGAAAAGAATTTACCAATTCACAGAAAAAAAATTGAAGATAAAGAAGGTGTTTGGGCAAAATTTGATCGAAAATTTTTGACACGTGCAATTCCGATTGAAAAAGAAGCAGATATAATGCTTGATCATAATTACGATGGTATTCGTGAATTGGATAATAGTCTTCCTCCATGGTGGAAATGGGGATTTATCTTTACAATTTTTTTTGCAGTTGTATATATGATTTCTTATCATGTTTCGGGAACCGGTAAATTACAACTGCAGGAATATAAAGATGAATTAACACAAGCACAAATTGCAAAAGAAGAAAGAATAAAAATTTCAGGAGAAAATGTAAATGAAGAAAATGTAATTGCGCTAACAGATGTGAACGGACTTACTGAAGGAAAAAATATTTTCGATAAAAATTGCGTTGCTTGTCACCTGGCAGATGGTGGCGGACAAGTTGGTCCTAATTTAACAGATGATTTCTGGATACATGGCGGAGGAATTAAGAATGTATATGCTACTATTACGAATGGCGTACCTGCCAAAGGAATGATTTCCTGGAAAACACAACTTACACCGAAACAAATGCAACAAGTAGCCAGTTTTATTCTCACTCTTCACGGAACAAAACCTTTAGTTGCAAAAGAACCGCAAGGTGATAAATGGGTTGAAACCTTGAACCAAACAACAGATACTTCAGCAACGGTCGTTGCAGGCAGCTCACTGAAAAAATAGAATGATTGAAGCTAAAGATAAACCTCTTACCCAGGAAAGTTTCAGGGATAGTATTTCTACCATCAGCAAAGAAGGTAAGAGACAATGGATTTATCCTAAAAAACCAAAAGGAAAACTTTACAATGCAAGAACATTAGTTACCATTGTTTTATTGGTTATAATGTTTGTTCAGCCATTCATTAAAATAAATGGTCATCCGTTTATGCTGCTCAATGTGCTGGAACGGAAGTTTATTATTTTTGGAATAGCATTTTGGCCACAGGATTTTTTCCTATTTGTGTTGGCCATGCTGACATTTGCAGTTTTTATTATTTTATTCACTGCTTTATTCGGACGTTTATGGTGCGGATGGGCTTGTCCGCAAACAATATTTCTGGAAATGGTATTCCGAAAAATAGAATACTTAATAGAAGGAGATTACATGCAACAGAAAACGTTGCATAAATCACCGCTGACAGCTGAAAAAATAAAAAAAAAACTATTAAAGCATGGAATCTTTTTTCTGATTTCCTTTATAATAGCCAACACTTTTCTCGCATATATTATCGGTGTTGATGAATTAGAAAAAATAATTCTGGATGATCCATCTAATCATACTATTGGTTTAGTCGCCATTTTTGCATTCACCGGAGTATTTTATGGTGTATTCGCAAGATTCAGAGAACAGGTTTGTTTGGTAGTTTGTCCGTATGGTCGGTTGCAAGGTGTTTTATTGGATCCTAATTCTGTAGTAATTGCTTATGATTATAAGCGTGGAGAACCCAGAGGGAAACTTCACAAAGATGAAGAAAGAAAAATAGGAGACTGCATTGACTGTCATCAATGTGTTCATGTATGTCCAACAGGAATTGATATAAGAAATGGAACACAATTAGAATGCGTGAACTGCAATGCTTGTATTGACGAATGCAACACAATTATGGACAGAATAAATAAGCCAAGAGGCTTAATTCGTTATACCAGCGAAAACAGTATAATTAAAAAAGAAAAATATAAAATTACAGCTCGAATTATTGGGTATTCCGTTATCCTGTTGATTCTGCTAACTACACTTACATCATTATTAATATTAAGAGAAGATGTAGAGACAACTGTATTGCGGACGCCGGGATTACTTTTTCAGAAATTAGAAAACAATAAAATCAGTAATTTATACAACATTAAAATAGTAAATAAGACATTTCAAAAAATGAAAGTCAGATTAAAAATGATTGAACCAACCGGCGAAATAAAATGGATTGGAAATGGAATAGATAATTTAAGTGAAGACGGAATTGCTGAAGGTGAATTTTTTATTGTAGTCGACCAAAAGGAGATAAAAAAAACAAAGACGCCTGTTACCATTCAGGTTATTTGTGATGATAAAATTGCAGATTATGCGAAAAGTTCATTCCTGGGACCCAATAATTAAAAATAATTAAAAAATGAAATTTAACTGGGGGCATAAAATATTTTTACTTTATCTGTTATTCATGATAATGATAGGTATGCTTGTTTATAAAAGTACGAATCAAAAATTCGACCTTGTGAGCGAAGACTATTATGATAAAGCAGTAAAGTATCAAAATCAAATAAATAATATACAAAATACGGAGGCTTTAGCAGATAAACCTGTCTCCCGTTTTTATAAAAATGAGAATGTAGTTGAAATAAAATTTCCGGGTAATTTTACTAATGCACAAATAAAAGGAACATTATTTTTTTTTAAGCCCGATAATGCAAATCTTGATTTCTCAGTTAATATTGAATTAAACGAAAATAATATTCAGAAAATTCAGGCAAATAAATTATCCCATGGCAATTGGAAATTAAAAACCAATTGGACGGTCAATAACAAATCGTATTATCAGGAAGAAAATATTTTTATCAATTAATATGAATACATTTATATTATCAGCATTAGCAGTAGGCTTTCTTGGCAGCTTCCATTGCATTGGTATGTGCGGACCAATTGCAGTTTCTTTGCCTAAAGGAGATGGTTCAAAAAAAGAAATTGCAAGTGGTAGAATTCTTTACAATATAGGTCGTATAGTAACTTATTCAATCATGGGTCTTATTGCGGGGCTTGCCGGGTATTCTTTTTCAATAAAAGGTTTTCAGAGTGAGTTGAGTATATTTTCGGGTATTTTAATTGTGCTTATTGTAATTTTATCGTATGTAAATAAGTTTTTGATCAGGTTTTCAAAAATAATAAGTAGTCTGACTTTTAATTTAAAAAAACAATTTAAAAAGCTATTTACTAAGGGATCGCCATGGTTTTTATTTTCAATAGGCTTACTAAACGGCTTGCTTCCTTGCGGCTTTGTATATCTGGCTCTGGCTGGAGCATTGGCAACAGGTAATTATATCGACGGCATGCTGTACATGGCAATGTTTGGGTTAGGAACTTTGCCGGCCATGCTTACTATTTCACTGGCGGGGCATCTTATCGGTTTTCGATTTCAAAAATTTATCAAAAAAGCTTCTCCGATTATTGCAATTGCTCTTGCTGTATTGCTAATTCAAAGAGGCTCTATTGAAAGCTCCCAATGTTGTAATCATCAGGATAAAGAATGTTCTGCTAAATAAAATTTGATAAATTAATTCAAATAATAAATAAGCTATTAGTATTAATCCTGCAACAAAAAAAGCGGAGACATTTAGAATGTCTCCGCCTTAATTTTCACAAATTGTGTTTCATGAAAAGTGCTCCATTGTTAAATCTCGTTAATAGCTTTTCTTTTTACTCCAATGAAAGTATCTTAAATTCTGTCCGCCTGTTTAACTGTTGTTCTTCTTCAGAGCAAGGCTTTATACTGCCTCCTTCACATTCACAGTGATTAATCAGCATGGTTTCTCCGTATCCTTTAGCAACAAGCCTTTTAGAGGAAATGCCATGTTTGGCTAAGTAAGCTACAACAGCTTTTGCGCGTCTTTCTGATAATTTCATATTGTAATTATCGTCTTGACGACAATCTGTATGAGAACGAATTTCAATTTTCATTTCTGCATTAGATTTCATCATGTCAACTAATCCGTCCAGTATATTGGCAGCATCAGGTCTAACATTGTATTTGTTTAGGTCGTAAAATATGTTTTCAATTTTAACAACATCCATAATATTATTAATGACAATATCTCTGTTGACAGTTCTGTTATCTGCAATATCATCTATTGAGATCTCTATCGGATAAGAAACGCCATTTTTCATTTTGGCTTCCAGGCTATACCGGCTATCTAATGTGAGATTTTCAAATTTATAAGATCCGTCTTCTCCAGAAACAGTAGAAATTTCTTTGCCTGTTTCCTTATCGGTGAGAATGACTTTTGCATTAGCAATTGCTTTTTTATCCGAGCTGTTATTGAAAAGCTTTCCTTCGACAAAAACATTCGACACTTCTTTACGCAGAGCGATTGATAAATTGTTTAATGAAGCCATAGATAAAGACTTCCATTCAAGGCCGGTTGAATCAGTAGCATATTTTTCTTTTTCCGTAATAAAGCTATAATTTTTACCCGGAGTAATAAACATATAAAGCGAACCATCATCGGATGTCGTCAATACTCGTTTTTGCCTTCCTGATTCCATTACTTTCACTCTGGAAGCAGTCAATGGCATTTTAGTTTTTGAGTCTATTACTAAAAGATTAAGAGGATAAGATGCCCGATTGAAAGAATATATATCATCGTTTTGGCCACGGCCTTCTCTGTTGGAAGAGAAGTACCCGGAATTACCTGTTTCGTTTTGTGTCCATCCGAAATCATCGCCGGGTGAATTAATCGGGTATCCTAAATTTTCGGGATCTGAATAACCATCAAAAGATTTTGCACAATAAAAGATATCATGACCACCGAGTCCTCCCCGTCCATTGGTTGCATAAAAAAGTCCGTCTTTATCATCTACAAATGGAAAGCAGTCGTTACCAGTAGTATTAATATTAGGACCCAGGTTTTCCGGTTTTCCCCAGTCTTTTCCTTTTTTAGAACTTACATAAAGATCCAATCCTCCGAATCCTCCCGGCATGTCAGAAGTAAAAAATAATTTACTGCCATCAGCACTTAAGCAAGGATGAGCGCAGTTATACTGATCACTGTTATATTGGAAAGAAGATTCATCAATCCATTTTGAACCTGATTTTTTAAAACGATAGATGCTTAATTTTACAACACCACTATCACTTCTTTTTATATCACCTTCTGTAATATTATTTCTAGTAATATATAATTCATCGCCTTTTTTATTAAAGCATATAGTTGCATTATTAAATTTTGTTGTAATCGATGGAGCAAAAAGTTCCGGTTCGGCTAATTTATCACCTTTCCCTTTAGAATAATACAATGTAAAAAAAGGAAGATCAGTCCATTCATGTACCCTTTGTATTATTTCACCTCTTTTTCTTGAAGAAGAAAATACAATTCCATTATTATAGATTACAGGAGCACAATCAGCATTTTCGCTGTTGATGGATAGTTTATTAATAACAAAATTTAAACTATCCTGGATTAGCCAACCTATATTATGAAGTGATTCTACGATTTTATCCGTGCGGCTATCTGCGCCGGCAACTTCTCTGTATTTCATTATCCAGTATTCAGCATCTGAATATTTTCCATTGCTCATTAATGCTTCTGTATAATAAATAAAATGTGAAGGTCTTGCCTCTTTTAATTGAACAGCCTTTCCATACCACTTTTCTGCCTCCTGCATATTATTGATAAGTCTGTAACAATGAGCGATACGGAATATAGCATCAGAATTCGTTGAATCTGATTTTAACGCTTTTTCATACTCAGGAGCAGCCTCAGCAAAAGCAAGATTATCGTAAAACCGATTTGCTTTTTTCAGGTGCATTTGCGCCTGACAAAACACCGGAATAAGGATTATCAACGTTATTGACCGAATGGATATGAATATAAACTTCTTCATATTATTGTTGGATTAATTTAAAATAATCGAGGTGATGAAATTCTGTTTTTTCTATATACAAAATCATAGCTTAATACTATTTCGTGAGAACCTGTTGAATAATTTTGGAGTGTCGTAAGTGCATAATCGTAAGAATAGAAAATCCGTAATTGATTTGAAAACTGAAATCCCGTTATCACAGATATTGCATCTCCGCTACGATAGGAAACACCTAACCACCAAACATTACTGAACAATGAATGAATAGCAAGCTCCCCTTGTAATGGCGCGCCTGCCACCTGCTTAATTTGTATAGAAGGTTTCAATTTTACATCTCTTGAAACATCCAATACAACTGCTGATGTCAGAAAATAATGCCAATCATTTGGCGATGCAGAATTTTTTATACCATCCGACTTGAATGAATTCTTTATCATACGTGGTATAGAAAAACCGACATAGAATTTATTTGTATAATAAAACATACCAAAGCCGGCATTTGGAGCAATGGCATTCGGAATGTTCGAATTAAAGAGATGATCATTTGGATTAATTAATACTAATTCATTGTAATTCTGATGGTATTGAATTAAACCACCCGATAAGCCGAATGATAATTGTCCTCTTGAACTTGTTCTGATCCTATAAGAGTAATCGCCATTAAATCTTAAGATATTTGTTATTCCAATGCTTTCATTCATTACAGAAACTCCGATACCATTTTTTTTACCGAAAGGAGAATGCAAAGAAAATGTTTGTGTTTTTGGAGATCCTGTAATTCCTACCCACTGATTGCGGTATAATAATGTAGTAGCGAGTACTTTTCTGGTTCCTGCATATGCGGGATTAATAAACATTTCATTATTCATGTACTGCGTGAACATAGGGTCGAACTGCGCATTAGCCTTGAGGCTTAGCACGAGCATGAAAGCAAAAAGGCTTACGGCCATTTTCCCTCTTACTTTTTTTATTTGAACCTTATTCATTTTCTTATTGTTTATTTCAACTGTATTATTCAAAAATTAATTTAATTATCTTCTGATTTCAACAAATCCTGATCGTCCTTCAAATCCATCGCCAAGTTCTAGTATATAATAGTAGGTTCCATCCGGCAGTTTATCTCCTGATACAACTCCTTTTTCGAGACATTTTCCATCCCAATCATTATGGTATGGTTTAGATTTGTATACCAGATTTCCCCAACGGTTAAAGACTTGAAGTGAATTATTTTCATAGTTTCTCAATCCGAGGATTTGGAAAAAGTCGTTTACACCATCACCATCAGGCGTAATCCCATTTGGAATTGTCAAACCATCACAATCAGAATCAATAGTAATGGAAGCTGTATTAGAGCATGATAAACTATCGATTACAGTAACTGTATAGGTAGTTGTTCTTATAGGAGCTGCAACAGGTGATGAAATAGTATTATTATCTAATTTAACATTTGGCAACCAACTATAGCTGACACCACCGGTTGCCTGCAAATTCGTACCGTTCTCGCAATCGAATGGAGTTGATGTAATAGTAATTACCGGTAATGGATTAACGGTGACAGTTACAATCGTATCAGATGCACAACCCGCAATATTTCCTGTAACAGTATAATCTGTTGTAAGAACCGGAGAAGCCAAAGGATTACCAATAGACGCATCATCTAAACCTGATGACGGCAACCAGGAATATGTATTAGCTCCTGAAGCATTAAGTTGTGTAGTAGAGCCTTCACAAATTACCATTCCACCATTAATGCTCATAATCGGCTTGGCATTTGCTGCAACGTCAATGGCATTAGATGTATAAATTCCACAAGCATTGTTAAGAGTCATAGTATAAGAAGCACTTTGATATGCAACATAAATACTATCGTTTGCCCCCGGAATATTTATTCCGTTAGCAAGCCATTGGAAAGTTCCTGTAGTAATTGCTGAACTTAACCGGCTACTATCACCCTGACAGAAATTGACAGAATCGAGCGGTGTAATGATTAATGTTGAATTATCATTAATAATAAATGTTGAAGAATTCGTACAAGAATTAGCATCCGTAACTACGACGGTGTAAGAACCGGTTGCAGCAGATATATCTTCAGTTGTCGGACCATTATTCCATGAATATGTATATCCTGTGGTTCCTCCGCTGACAGTCAGATCAATATTTCCAAGAACATTGTTGAGGCAATTAGCTGTACCGATTATTGCATTTGCACTTAAACCGGAGGAAGGCTGAGCAACAACTCCTGAGTAGGTGGAAGTACATCCGTTATTATCGGTAACAGTAACATTATATGTATTTGCATTAACCGAATTCAGATTTTGTGTTGTATCACCATTGCTCCATAGGTAAGTAAATGCCGGGCTTCCTCCGTTAACATTGATATTAACAGAACCGGAACTATCACTATAACAAAGCGCATTCGTTGTACTGCCAGTAACAACTAATAATTGTGGTTGATAAACTGTAGCAGTATCAACGATAGAACATCCAAGTGAATCAGTAATAGTTACAGAATAAAATCCTGCAGGAACATTAAAGATGCTTGGAGTCACATCACCGGTATTCCATAGATATGTAAATGTCGCTAATAAGAAGGCTGACGTTGTAACAGAACCTGTACTGTCTCCAAAGCATAATACTTCATTGGCAATTATGCCGGAACTAACGGGTCCATTGACAGAAATATAAATGGTTGCAGAAGAACATCCTTGAGGAAGTGAATTATCGCAAACAGTATATACCAGAGAATCTGCTCCGTGATAACCCGGATTTGGATTGTAGGATATTGTTAAACCATCTGTAGTTGCAGTACCGTTTGCAGGCTGAACTATTGAAGAAATAAATATTGAATCCAAATCTACATCGCTGTCATTAACAAGAGCATTGATTTGAATAGTAGATCCCGAACAAACAGCTGCATTATCATTTACTGCTACCGGTGCATCGTTAATTGCATTTACAGTAACAATCAATGTGTCATTTACACAAAGGGAAGGCAATGGATTTCCAGCATCACAAACCTGAATGACGATTGTATCGATACCATTGAACTCAGGATCCGGAGTGTAAGTAAACGTTCCATTTCCAAATATTACGATGGTTCCATTATCCGGTCCTGAAAGTGGAATTGTACTTACAGTGAGTGCTGTTGAGTCAGGGTCGAAATCGCCTGCCGTGAGAATTGTTCCGCTAATGATGTTATCTTCATCGGTGGAGATTGTATCGTTCGAAATTACAGGAGGATCATTAACCGGATTAACTGTGATGAATAATGTATCATTTACACAGATAGAAGGTAACGGATTACCGGCATCACAGACATTAAAGACAATAATTTCCTGGCCATTAAATCCGGCATTAGGTGTATAAGTATAACTACCGTTTCCGTTCATTACAATCAAACCGTTTGAAGGACCGGAAAGAGGAACGATATTTACAGTAATCACAGTAGTATCAGGATCAAAATCAGCTGCAGTTAATATAGTAGAGCTTACGGAATCATCTTCATTAACACTAATAAAATCATTAGCAATTACAGTAGTATCATTTACAGCAGTAACTGTAATGAATAAAGTATCATTCACACATTCAGGGAAAGGAGCACCTGCATCGCAAACATTATACACTGCAATATCGCTTCCATTAAAATTTGTATTTGGAGTATAGGTATAAGTACCATTCACATTCATTACAATCGTACCGTTTGTAGCCGCTACAACAGGAGTTGTATTAACCATTAAAGCCAAACTGTCAGGATCGTAATCTCCGGCTGTTAATATTGTTCCGCTATATGCAATGTCTTCAATAACGGTAATTGTATCGTTCACAATTACAGGAGGAGTATTAAATGGATAGATTTGCATAAATAGTGTATCATTTACACATATTGACGGCAAAGGATTTCCTGAATCACATACAGAGATTATTGCAGTATCTGGTCCAAAATAATTTAATACAGGAGTATATGAATATGTTCCATTGATATTAATTGTAATAGCACCGTGATTCGGATTTAAAACAGCGACGGTATTGGCTGTTAAGGCAGTAGTATCAGGGTCGAAATCATCAGCATTAATTACACTTCCATTAAATGTAGTGTTTTGAACCATTGCTAGTGTATCGTTCACAATTACAGAAGTATCATTTACAGGAGTAACTGTTATGTTAATGGTATCATTTGTACATGCCGCCGGTAAAGGGGTACCTGCGTCACAGATACTTATTACAACGATGTCTGCACCATTGAAATTTAAATTCGGTGTATAGGTGTAAGTTCCGTTCGCATTCACGATGATTGAACCATTGGTTGGTGCAACGACAGGAACTGTATTGGCAGTAAGTGCTGTTGAATCGGGATCGATGTCACCAGCATCAGTCAAATCACCATTAAACGGTGTATCTTCATTGGTAGAAATCGTTTCATTATCTAATACCGGTGCATCGTTCACAGGATTTACGGTAATGAATATGGTATCGTTAGTACAAGCAGCAGGCAGAGGTGTACCTGCATCACAGATACTTACTACAACGATATCCGTACCGTTGAAATCAAGATTCGGTGTATAAGTATATGTTCCGTTTGCATTTACGATGATAGAACCGTTGGTAGGTGCAACGACAGGAACTGTATTGGCAGTAAGCGCCGTTGTATCCGGATCGATATCGCCTGCATCAGTAAGGTCGCCACTGACAGGAATATCTTCATTGGTAGAAATCGTTTCATTGTCCGGTACAGGTGCATCATTCACGGGATCTACTGTAATGAAGATGGTATCGTTTGTACAAGCAGCCGGTAAAGGTGTGCCTGCGTCACAGATACTTATTACAACGATGTCTGCACCATTGAAATTTAAATTCGGTGTATAGGTGTAAGTTCCGTTCGCATTCACGATGATGGAACCATTGGTTGGTGCAACGACAGGAACTGTATTGGCAGTAAGAGATGTTGAATCGGGATCAATATCTCCGGCATCCGTCAAATCACCATTAACCGGTGTATCTTCATTGGTAGAAACCGTTTCATTATCTAATACCGGTGCATCATTTACAGGATTTACGGTAATGAATATGGTATCATTAGTACAAGCAGCCGGCAAAGGTGTACCTGCATCACAGATGCTTACTATTGCAGTATCGAGTCCGTTGAAGTCTGAGTTCGGTGTATACGTGTAGGTTCCGTTTGCATTAATGACCAGGATACCGTTTACAGGTGCAAGAACAGGAATAACATTCGCTGTAAGGGCAGTCGTGTCGATATCTGCATCACCTGCATCGGTCAAATCACCATTAACCGGTGTATCTTCATTGGTAGAAATCGTTTCATTATCTAATACCGGTGCATCGTTTACAGGATTTACGGTAATGAAGATTGTATCGTTCTTACAACTATCCGGTGCAGGAGTACCGCCATCACAAATATTTACAATTACTATATCAGAACCGTTGAAATTCAGATTTGGTGTATAGGTATATGTTCCGTCTGAATTTACAATGATAGAACCATTGGTTGGTGCAAGAACAGGAACAGTATTAGCTGTTAGAGCAGTAGTATCAGGATCAAAATCTCCGGCATCGGTCAAATCACCGTTAACAGGTGTATCTTCGTTCGTTGAAATATTTTCGTTATCAATTACTGGCGGATCATTAAATGGAGCTACTGTTATGAATATTGTATCATTCACACAAATCGCCGGCATTGGTGTACCTGCATCACAGATGTTTATTACGGCAGTATCAGGGCCATTATAATTTAGATTTGGTGTATATGTATATGAACCATTTGCATTTACAACCAGGACACCATTTGTTACATCAATTACCGGGACTGTATTTGCAATAAGAGCAGTTGTATCCGGATCGGAATCACCTGCATTGGTAAGATCACCATTGAATACTGTATTCTCATCAACATAGATCGTTTCATTATCGATTACAGGTGTATCATTTATTGGATCGACGGTGATGAAGATGGTATCGTTTACACATTTGGCCGGCATCGGTGTACCTGCATCACAAATGCTAACTACAACTATATCTGTACCATTAAAATTTAGATTTGGCGTATATGTATAAGTACCGTTTGCATTCAGGATAATAGAACCATTCGTTGGTGCAACTACGGGAACTGTATTCGCAGTAAGAGCAGTTCCATCAGGATCAGAGTCACCTGCATCAGTAAGATCACCGTTGACCGATGTGTCTTCATTGGTGGATATCGTTTCATTATCAATAACCGGCGGATCATTAAATGGAGTTACCGTAATGAATATAGTATCATTTTTACACTTAGCCGGCATTGGTGTACCTGCATCGCAAATATTTATCACAGCCAAATCGCTTCCATTGTAATCGGGATCTGGTGTATACGTGTATGTTCCGTTTGCATTAACGAGAAGTGTACCATTTGATACATCAACAACAGGAACCGTATTGGCAGTAAGTGCTGTCGTATCAGGATCGGAATCACCTGCGTCGGTTAAGTCACCGTTGAACGGTGTATCTTCACTGACTGAAATATTTTCATTATCAAGAATCGGAGGATCGTTAAAAGGGGTAACGGTAACAAAAATTGTATCAACAGAACAAATAGAAGCAAGTGATGAACTATCATCGCATACATCAACGATAAAGAAATCAGAACCGTTAAAACCCGGGAACGGTGTATAGGTAAACCTTCCGTCATCCCAAACTACTGCATTTCCGTTTACTGGATTTAAAGTAAGTGAAATATCAACAAACAGACTCAATCCATTAGGATCAAAATCTCCATTCGATAAAATACCGGTGACAGCAGGAACGGTTAATACGCTATCTTCAAAAACAGTCACATTTTCATTAACAGTTATCGGAGCTGTTTTTATTACATAAATAACAAGCATTGAAGAAGAACACATAGAAGGAGTACCTAAATCACATGCTTCATAAAAGACATAATCAATTCCGAAAAATCCAGTGTCAGCAGTGAAGGTAAAAGTTCCGTCAGTATTAAATGTCATACTACCATTATTCGGACCACTCAGCAATGTAAATCCGTTCGGATCCAGATTACCGTTCGGATCCATGTCATTGGTTGATACATCTCCATTGGTCGGAGTAATACCGGCACAATACACTGTATCCTGCTCTAAGTTCGGCGGTACATTTGTTATGTCCACTGTTATATATAATGTGGATGTATCACATAAAGTTATTGCAGCATCATCACACACGGTATAATCAATCGTAATTAATCCCGTAGAAAATCCATCCGGCGTATAAGTATATGTTCCATCGGAATTAAAAACTATTCCTCCGAATGAAGGTCCATTGAGAGCTGTATATGTCATTGGCTGGCCATCTGGTTCATAATCGTTTTGTCCAACCTGGTTGCTGATAGCGACAGTATTAATTGTATAAGCATAATTATCATTTGATGCAGGTCGACGATTTAAAGTGTTAACATAGACCATGGCTACAGAACATGCGTCGATAATATTAATACACCCTGCTCCATTGTTGTGCATATCGCAAACCTTATATTCAAAACTATCAGGCAATGCTATGCCTGTATTTGGCACATAACGAATCTGGTTGCCTGGCTGATAGTGAATTGTTCCATGTAATGGTAAAACAAGTCCGGTTGCAGTTGAATCTACCTGGATAGAATCAAGATCAGGATCGGAATCGTTGGCTAAAACAGTGAGGTATATATCCTGGTTTATATACGTACTATCAATATCGTCTACTGCATTCGGCGGATTACTTGGCGGATTAACAGAATTTATTGTGATTACAATTTTACCTGTAGCCACACATTGAGACGGATTTCCATTATCGCAAATTGTATAAGTAAGTGAATCGAGACCGGTATAAACAGGTGATGAAGTTGGTGTGTATACTACTTTGTTATTTGATATTACTGCAGTACCATGAATAGGAACTGAAACAGCCGTGATTGTCAATGTGCCACTTTCAGGATCTGTATCGTTGTTCACTGCACTAACTATTATAGCGTTACAAGCACTCGTTGTTACTGTATCCCTGTTTGCAACCGGTGGTTGGTTTGTAACTGTAATGTACATTATAGCAGTATCGCAGGCGACCGGACTTCCATTGTCACATAATTGGTAAACAAGCGAATCAACACCTGTGAAATTTGCATTTGGAGTATATTGAATGTTGTTACCGACTAATATTGCCGTTCCATTTGATGGCGGAAGTATTAACGGCATTAGCGATGTAGTATAAGAATAGCTCGTTACCGCTAAGGTATCGTTTGCCTGTACGTTTACATTTATAAACGAATTTGAATTAACGGTGCTGTTATTAACTATTGCCACAGGTGGACCGGCATTGATCGTAATAATTAAAATTGCTGTATCACATAATGTAGGTGTACCACCGTCACAAATTTTATAAGTTACTGTGTCTTTACCGATGAATCCAAAATTTGGAGTATATACAATACCTGTTCCGGAAACTACCGCTGTACCGTTTGATGCAGCAGGACTTATAATACTTTGAGTTATTGAATTCCCGTCGGGATCCGAATCATTTGCTTTTACATTATTAAACACCGCTCTATTGACATTTGTAGTTACAGAATCATCTATGGCTACGGGCGGATTATTTGGCATAATACCACAGTACCAGTAATCGTAACTCACCGCATCTACATCTACGTTATTAGTCGTGGTTATTTGTATAACTCTTATATATCTTGCATTGCCGGTCAGTATTAAATTATAATTTGAATAAATTTTTCCATTAGCTGCAGGTAAATTAAAATCTGTACTTGTCGAAGGTGAACCCCAGGCATTAGTTAGATTTGCCTGTACTCTTATTGTATTTGCACTGTTGTTATCAGGAGCAATACGAACAACAACAGTATCGCCGGAGTAAACAGTATCTGTGAGATCCATTACGATATAATCATTGACAACATTATTAATCTTTGCAGATTGTCCATTACCTCCGTCAACCTGGTCAGGAATTCCAATTGCTCCGTTTGGATTGGTCACGCCTAAACTTGAAGGAACACTTGTTGCATTCCCATTTCTATAATAGGAAGGAACTCCTGCTCCACAAGGTGGATGGGTTTGTACATCATAAATTACATAGGCAGTATCACAAAGGCAACTTGAATTACATACCTTATAAATTAAGGTATCCGCTCCGAAAAAAGCAGAGTCCGGAGTATAAACAATATTTCCTGCTCCATTAACACCGGCAGTTCCATTATTTGGACCATCAACAATTGTTACTGAAAGTGCACCACCGGCAGGGTCTGTATCATTGGTTTTTACATTTGTTGTAATAGCAACATTTGCTGCTGTTGTTGCATTGTCTTTATTTGCAACAGGAACATTACTTGTGCAGTAACGGTAATTTGCACGAATGGCATCAAGGTCAATTTTATTGTCACAGGCTGTATTCCTGACAAGTATTTTTACATAGCGTGTATTTCCGGTAACAATGAAATTATACCAATTGTATATTTTTTGGGTACTGGAAGCTATCGTGCCATTTAATGAATTTACACCGGGTACAAAACCACCAGAGGTAAGTGAACCCATTAGAGTAAAATCAATACAGTTGTTATTATCAGCGGCCATTCGGAACTGAACCGTATCACCGGTACTGATCTGATTATCGAGTCTTAATATTAATGAATCATTGTCACTTCCCCATCTTGCAGTATTTGAATTACTACCGTTGATTGCATCAGGATATCCAAGTGAACTATTTGGACCTGCAATACCTTGCTGAAATTGTACAGTATCAGCCCGTGCTGTATCCGTTCTTTGATACGTTGTCATCGCACACGGCCCTGTATAACCTGTAGTTACAACAATAGTCGCCTGGTGACAAAGTGCTGTACTATCACATACCTGGTACCTCATTGTATCAGATCCCTGGAAGAGCCATCCCGGAGTATATGTAACACTTCCTCCTCCATTGTTAGTAAAAGTTCCATGATTACCACCGCCCAAAAAAGAAATTGTTGTGGTCATATCCAGATTAATGTCATTATCATTCGTAAGAACATTAATAGTTTGTGTGGATGCACTGCAAAGATTTGGAAATCTAATTGTATCATTAACTGCAACAGGAGCTGCAGGCGGCGGCATGAATAATACACTAAACTCTGTTAATGCATATCGCCCACAATTATCGGTAACCTTACAAATGATTTTTGCAATAGTTGGCGTACCGACTGCAGGTGCTGTATAATTTGTAACTGCACTTGTTGGTGCAGTAAAAACACCACCAATGGTAGAACTCCACTTATAGGTGAATACACTTAATCCAACCGGCGAAGTTGCCGATGCCGTAAAATTGGGATACAGTACATTACTATTCATCTTTGTTGGAATATTCGAATATGTTACCCGTGGTTCTTTATTAGAAGCTCCGATAAATGACCAGTTAAAGAATATTCGTTGTGCTGCCACATTTTCCGGTGCTGTCCCACCAATGTTGTGTCCGCTTTCATACATTACCACACCACGTGTAGTATCATTAAATGCATATCCATATGCGGTTAGAACTGCAGGTCCATTAGATTTCGCAGGCACATCAAATTGTGTCGGATCATAACAACCAATTTTCACACTTGGATTCCATGTACTTCCTGCTTTTAATGGAAGGTAAATTTGCTCAGAACCGCCCTGGTGTGCCGCATCTTCAGAACCCATAAACTGAAAAACCGGATCACTTAAATTCGAATAGCTGTAGGGCGGTGTACCATTTGCATGGGAACCAAATGGAACCATTCCACCGGTCGTAAGAAATTTCAGATTCTGAGTTGGATTCGCCGGGTTGACACAACTCGGACCTTCCATAACACTTACTGCATGGCATCCGCCCCAGATAGCACCTCTGTTATTTTTATTCCAGAAATAAAGGTTACTGTGAGTTGACCACTTCGGATCTGCATGAGGCATTACATAAAGATTATCACAAGCATTAAGAGTTGCAGGAGTTCGAAAGTAATAAGCAGATGCCGGAATTTCCGCTGCAATTAAAAAATCAATAGCTATTTTTCCGTTCTGAGCATCCATGGCCCAATTTGGAACAGCCTGTAATGTAACTGTAACATTTAATGTCATTGGGCTTATAGTTGTAACTCCAACAACGCCCTTTGCCTGCCATGCTGCGATCTTTGCATTTACGGCAGCACTTCTATATTCAGAGTTAATAATAAATGTACCACCGCGGTAACTATTACCATTGTATGTAAAATCGACTCCATCTTTAACTTTTGATTGTCCGATGACCCACTTAATAGGTACATCATTGTTTTTAATCAGGTCGTAAATTAATCCATAAGGCTTCAAACCATTTGCAACGGTTTGAGGTGTTACTCCCATGTTGATAATAAAAGCACCTGAAGTAAATGTTTCATTGGCTGCTTTTGCATCAAAAGAAAGTAACATAAGTATGGCAGAAAAATAAAGGAAAAACTTTTTCATCTTGACGACGAAGGCCTTTCTTTTAATGTCCTGACATAAATGTCTGACTGATGTATGTAATGATTCGGGCATAATGTCCTTAATCTTTATAACTCTCTCGTTTTCGGCGAAGAGTACTTTCTATTATTATCTTTCGATTAATGCTATTTAGATGGTCCCTTATTTTGGATGTATGTCCATTCAAAAAACACTAATTCATCGATATGTACGCCAGTATCTGACAAATGATGCAACCTAAAAACTCGATTAAAAGCCATTTATTACAAACGTAATTTCTAATATAGAACCATGTAGAAAAATAGAATTGGAAGTCTATTTAAGCCATTTAACACTAAACAAGGCTGTCGTGAAAACTAAAAGCAGTTTTTATTCGATAAAATATTTCCATTCTCACAGAAAATATCACTAAGCTTTACATTTCTTACACTTTAATACATCTTCAGAGATTTAAAAAGGCAAAAAAGTGATTTGCATTTTTTTAAATTTATTACAGTTTCAAATTCCAATTAATAAGTAAAAAGAAAAGTTTTTGTAGCCATATCCTTTCACAATACTTTCAAATAATATAATTTTCTAACATTTACTTTTATATGAATTGTCGAAAAACGATCTACTCAAACAGTTTTTGAAAAATTCTTTTTGAATGACTGAAAATTAAAATTAATTCAAACGATAATGAAAATTTAGGGAAAACTGAATCCTGGATTTTTTTAAAAAAGGGTTGTTTTTGCTATGTATTGGTTTAATGGAACACGGATTTAACAGATTAGACGGGTTTACACCGATAAATCCGTGCAAACCTGTAAAATCCGTAAAATCCGTATTCAATTCCATCATACAGAAAATAAGTAAGCTGGCCGACAAATTAAAAACCGGATTTTCCGTTACTTCGTACATCTAACTAAAACAAATGAAAACACTGACATCCATTCTCTTAACAGCATTTATTTTTCTAAATAACAGTTGTTCATTTTCACAATCTAAAAATGCAAAATATCCGGATCCTCCTCTTGCTGAAAAAACAACCATTTATCCGATGCAAATGAGTGATGCTGAATGGAAAGCAAGACTTACAGACAAACAATATTATATACTAAGGAATAAAGGAACGGAAAGACCGGGCACAGGAAAATACGACCACTTTTACGAAAAAGGAACCTACTATTCAGCGGCTACTTTGCAGCCATTATTCAGTTCAGAAGCTAAATTTAATTCGGGTACAGGTTGGCCAAGTTTTTATTCACCTATAAACCCTGATGCAGTTCGTTTGATAAAAGACGGGAGTATAGGCATGGAACGTATAGAAGTTGTAGACAGTAAAAGCGGCTCACACCTCGGTCATGTTTTCGATGATGGCCCGGCTCCTACCGGTAAAAGATATTGCATGAATTCGGATGCACTTATTTTTGTTCCCGAAGGAGGAAAACCTCCGGTTAGTTCTAAATAAAAACCAATTTTAAAAAATTAAGATTATGAAAAGTATATTGATAGTATTAATTTCATTTGCCACTTTTTATTCGTGTGCACAAACTCATACTAAGAATGAAACTATTCCAGCAGGCATCAAGGGCAATCCCGGTTCTAAGGAAGCAATAGCAACTTTTGGTGAAGGGTGTTTCTGGCATTCGGAAATTGTTTTTCAAAGCCTAGAAGGTGTAAGAGATGCCGTATCGGGTTATTCAGGAGGAACAGATCCTAATCCGAATTATGAAAATGTATGCAATGGAAATACGGGACATGCTGAAGTTGTACAGGTATATTACGATCCTTCAAAAATCACTTATGCGACCTTAGTCTCTGCATTTTTTACGAGTATGGATCCTACCACACTTAACAGACAAGGCAACGACCGTGGTACACAATACCGTTCTGTTGCTTTCTATCGCAATGAAAAAGAAAAAGAAATTATCGAATCTGAAATTAAACGCTTATCAGAATCTAAAAAATATTCAGATAAAATTGTTACAGAGGTAAAATCTTTTTCAAAATTTTATCCGGCAGAAGATTACCACCAGGAATACATTTTAAATCATCCCGACAATTCCTATGTTAAAAATGTTTCAATACCGGATTTTCTGGAATTTAAAAGAGAGTTTAAAGGGAGGTTTAAGTGAGAGTCGAGTATCGGGTATAATGCATAGCATCTTTTAGCATTACATTCTCATCCCCCAATAAGTCTACAAAATTGTCATCTCGCCAGAGAACTTTTCGGTTTTAATCTCGCAGTAATATTCTATACAATACAAAAAAGGCAATGTGGACAAAAATAGTTGAAAAATTATTAAGCTTAAGAGACATTTCTAATTAACCGAAAAGCTCTCTAAAGAGATGACCCATGTTTAGAAAAAGAAGAGGGCAATAGGTAAAGCTAAAAGTTTCATTCTGAAACATGCTTAGCATCTTTTAGCATTACACTCACATCCCCCTATAAGCATACGAAATTGTCATCTCGCCAGAGCAATGTCATTAAGTTAAGGATCTAATGCCACAAAAACACTAAGACACAAAATTGTTGGTATTTAATTTTTGTTTTTTTTAGTGTTTTTGTGTTTTTGTGGCAAAAAAAACATGACCCGTAGCTTAACTTAATGACATTGCTCGCCAGAGAACCTTTAAGTTTTTAATCTCGCAGTAATATTCTACACAATACAAAAAGACTATTTGAACAAAAACAGTTGAAAAATTATTAAGCTAAAAAGACATTACCAATTGACCGAAAAGCTCTCTAAAGAGATGACCGTTGTTTAAAAAAAGAAGGGAAAAAAGTAAAGCTAAAAGTTTCATTCTGAATAATGCATAGCATCTTTTAGCATTACATTCTCATCCCCCAATAAGTCTACAAAATTGTCATCTCGCCAGAAAACCTTTCGGTTTTTAATTTCGCAGTAATATTCTACACAATACAAAAAAGGTATTGTGAACAAAAATAGTTGCAAAATTATTAAGCTAAAGAGACATTTCGAATTAACCGAAAAGTTCTCTAAAGAGATGACCGTTGTTTAAAAAAAGAAGGGGATAAAGGTAAAGCTAAAAGTTTCATTCTGAAAAATGCATAGCATCTTTTAGCATTACATTCTCATCCCCCTATAAGCATACGAAATTGTCATCTCGCCAGAGAACTTTTCGGTTTTAATCTCGCAGTAATATTCTACACAATACAAAAAGACTATTTGAACAAAAATAGTTGAAAAATTATTAAGCTAAAAAGACATTAACAATTGACCGAAAAGCTCTCTAAAGAGATGACCGTTGTTTAAAAAAAGAAGGGAAAAAAGTAAAGCTAAAAGTTTCATTCTGAAAAATGCATAGCATCTTTTAGCATTACATTCTCATCCCTCTATAAGCATTTGAAATTGTCATCTTGTTAGAGAACTTTTCGGTTTTAATCTCGCAGCCATATTCTAGATACCACAAAAAAAATGCCTCCGAAATTGGAGGCATTTTTTCAGGGTTTCATGGTTGTTATTTCATTAATATCAATTTACCATTGACAATGCCATCTTCGTTTTCCAATCGGTAGATGTAAATTCCATTTGGAAGATTCTCACCTTTAAATTCCGATTTGTATTTAATACCTGGCTCAGCAATACCATTGAACAGAGTTGTAACTATTTCACCTGTGAGTGTATAAACTTCCAGAACAATCTGAGATGCTTTATCATTTGTATGGAATTCTATAATAGCACTTGTGCTAAATGGATTCGGGTAAGCATTTACCATTAAATTATTTTCGTTAATCATTTCTGAAGTGGAAGCAAGTCGAGGATTTACACAAATTGTATCTACCATAACCTCTGTATTGTTACCTGTCTTACTTGGGCTTGCATGAATGGCCGTTATAAGTGGTCTTCCGAAACCGGCCGGTCCAAATGCAGATAGATTAACAGTTACTTCGTACCATACATCATAAATCCAGTTAGGATACGTTGCATTTGGAGTATAGCTGCTGTTTGTCGCAGGAGAATTAGTAGTTAATACATAACCAAAAGTATTTAAGTTTTGGTCAATTGAAGTTGTTGCACTAACAACATCAGATGCATTTCCTAATAACATGCTACCCTCACCGCCTACCACTCCAAGACATTTGTAACCTGAAGCAACAGAACTATTTGAAGTAATATAATCTACTTTGAATTCCATTTTCTTAACGTTGTTACCATCATACAATGCCATTTGAACATGATCAGAACCAACCAGATTACTAAAAGTATGTCCTGAAGGCCAGCTTATAGCATTAGTACCATACGTGTTATCTACAAAATTCTTTGAAAATGTAGTTCGAATGGTTGCTTGATTCGTAGTTGTATTAATTGTCCATGATTGGCTTGCTCTTACATAGGTATTTGCAGTTCCTTTGTAACAAACTTTTTCAGATGGCGGAGGTGGTGGCGGAGGTGTGTTAAATGTATTACACAATCCATCAGGAATATGAATTGTAGTACAAGTCTCACCTACATCTCCCCCGGTTTTATTTTGATCACCATCGTGAACCATAAACACTACACGATAATCATGACCCGGAATTAATCCCAGGCTATTGATATCCCATGAAACTTCGGTTCCATAACCTTCATTTTTCAAGCTTGCAAATCCTTCAGCAGGTGTATCAGATCCACTTCCAAGATTCCAATTATTTTTAGCAGGATTCGGATCAGTTGTAATAGTTACAAGAGGCGGGTTTTTAGTTTTATCAATTAGCTTAGTTGCACTTTTCCAGGAACCACATATACCGGTCGGAGAAATACCAATTCCGCCTTGTTGCCAGTCGCCAATTCTGCTATTTGCACCATTAACAGTAAGATCGGTTAAGAAAATTAATGGTCTTATCGGACGACCGCCACCGTCTGCTAAATCGTTTGCCGCCTGATCTCCTGATGTTATTGTATCTCCCATTAAAGGATTACTAATACAACCAGGGGAACCGGAGTATGGAGAAACATTGTAGTTTGTTGTAATTGTACCTCCAGAAGTTTTTACGCTAACCGATTTAATACCAAGTAACATAGCATGTTCATCATTATACCAAAGTTTAATCTTTGATCCTAAAGTAGCACAAGATGTTGGACCTGGTTCTGAGGTTCTCAAAATTTCACTTTCGTTAAAAATTACAGCAGAGCGAGGTAAATTTGAGTTGTCGGGGTAGTTAAGATTACAATTGCAATTCACGCCCTTTACAGTAGCAGTAGCAATTGCTGAAACCGATGCTCCTCCGGAAGTTCCGGAAGCTATTGCAATATTTGTATAGGTACTTGATATTGTAAATGCTTTATAACAAATTGTACTGTCTCCGGGAATAATTGGTCCCCAATTACAAACTAATACATCATCCAATTTATTTAACGGAGTACCATTATCATCTGTTAAGATACCTGACGCACTGAAACCACTTGTCAAATTATTCTTTACAACATATTCGAAATTTACTAAAGTTGGAACGCCATCAGGAAATTCACACTTATCCGGCGTTTTTCTAAGAGTAATTCCACAATTATGAGAAGTTACTGTAAGTGAACAAGTACTGCTGCAACCGTTGTTGCTAGTAACAATTACAGAGTATAAACCTGCAGAAGTAACAGTTATTGATGAAGTAGTTTGACCTGTACTCCATAAATATGATCCCACATTCGAGACAGATAAAGTTGTATTTCCTGAAAAACATATATCACTATTACCAGTTATTGTACAAGTGGTTGGTTGATTTGCAATATGAGTTATTACACCTGTTACTGAATTACAGGCATCAACTGTACAAGCATTATTATCATCTATAACAACTGCTGTATGAGTGATAGCACCTGTTAAAGGATTACAAGCATCCGTTGTACAAGCATTTCCATCATCCGTATTCAAAGCTGTATGAGTGATTACACCAGTACTTGAATTACAAGCATCAACCGTACAAGCATTACCATCATCAGTAACTACTGCTATGTGAGTGATAGCACCTGTAGAAGGATTACAAGCATCCGTTGTACAAGCATTTCCATCATCCGTATTTACAGCTGTATGAGTTATGCCTCCTGTTACAGAATTACATGCATCAATTGTACAAGGGTTGCTGTCGTCGATATTAACTGCTGTATGAGTAATTGCGCCAGTTGCAGGATTACAAGCATCTGTAGTACAAGCATTACCATCATCCGTATTTACAGCTGTATGGGTAACTCCTCCTGTAACTGAGTTACAAGCATCAATTGTACAAGGATTACCATCATCTGTAATAGTAGCTGTATGAGTAATTATGCCTGTAAAAGGATTACAAACATCATTCGTACAAGGGTTGCCATCATCAGTAATGACATTGGTATGAGTAACCAATCCTGTGATTGAATTACAAGCATCCGCTGTACATGCATTATTATCATCAATACTTATGACAACATGGGTAATTATTCCTGTAACAGGATCACAAGCATCGACAGTACATGCGTTATTGTCGTTTGTATTAACAAAAACATGAGTGATCGCACCAGTGGCTGAATTACAAGCATCGGCTGTACATGCATTACCATCGTCTATGTTTTTAGCGATATGGAAAACACCGGTAACAGGATCACAACCGTCGATCGTACATGCATTGTTATCATTAGTTGCAACTGAAGTATGAGTTACTCCTGTTATTGAGTTACAAGCATCTATTGTACAAACATTGCCATCGTCAGGGTTAACTGAAGTATGTGATATTCCTGTTATTGAATTACAATTATCGATTGTACAAGGGTTGTTATCATCAGAGCTGATTGTATTGTGGAACACACCTGTTATTGGGTCACAACCATCAAATGTACAAACATTGTTATCGTTTGAAGAAACCTGAACATGCGTTATTCCGGTGATTGAATTACAAGCATCAATGGTACAAACATTACCATCATCAGGATTTAAAAATGTATGAGTGATAAATCCTGTCGCTGGATCACAGGCATCAGTTGTACATGCATTGTTATCGTTAATATTAACAAGGACATGTGTAATTGAACCTGTAGCTGAATTACAAGCATCAATAGTACAAGCATTACCATCATCTGTATTAATAACTGTATGAGTTATGAATCCTGTAGCAGGATCACAAGCATCTATTGTACATGCGTTGTTGTCGTTTGTATTTACAACAACATGTGTGATAGCTCCAGTAGTTGAATTACAGGCATCAACTGTACATGCATTACCATCATCAGTATTTATAAACGGATGAGTAATAAACCCTGTGGCCGGATCACAAATATCGGCTGTACAAGCATTACCATCATTTACATTTACAAGCACATGCGTAATGTCGCCGTTTGCTGAATTACAAGCATCAACAGTACAAGCATTGCCGTCATTTATACTGATAGCATTATGAGTTATGAAGCCAGTAACAGGATCACAAGCATCCAGAGTACATGCATTGCCGTCGTTTACATTTACAAGAACATGAGTAATATCACCAGTAGATGAATTACAAGCATCAACAGTACAAGCGTTACCATCATTAATACTGATAGCTGTGTGAGTAATAAATCCTGTAGAAGGGTCACAAGCATCAACGGTACAAGCATTGTTGTCATTTGTATTTACAACAATGTGTGTAATAGCACCTGTTAAAGTATTACATGCATCAACGGTACAAGCATTACCATCATCGGTATTTTTAGCTATATGGAATATTCCGGTAACAGGATCACAACCGTCGATAGTACATGCATTGTTATCGTTAGTTGCGACTGAAGTATGAGTTACTCCTGTTATTGTGTTACAAGCATCTATTGTACAAACATTGCCATCATCAGGATTAACAGTAGTATGAGATATTCCTGTTATTGAATTACAATTATCGATTGTACAAGGGTTGTTATCATCCGAGCTGATGGTATTGTGGAATATGCCCAGTATCGGATCACATCCATCAAAGGTACATGCGTTATTATCGTTTGAAGAAACCTGAACATGTGTTATTCCGGTAATTGAATTACAAGCATCAATAGTACAAACATTGCCGTCATCGGGATTTAAAGTTGTATGTAAGATAAATCCAGTTAATGGATCACAAGCATCGGTAGTACATACATTGTTATCACTGATATTAACGGGAACGTGTGTAATTGAACCGGTAACTGAATTACAAGCATCAGTTGTACAAGCATTGCCATCATCGGTATTAATAAATGCATGAGTTATGAATCCGGTAGCAGGATCACAAGCATCTATTGTACATGCATTGTTATCGTTAGTATTTGCAACAACATGTGTAATAGCACCTGTAGTTGTATTACATGCATCAGCTGTACAAGCATTACCATCATCAATACTAATTGCATTATGAGTAATAAATCCTGTAGCCGGATCGCAAGCATCAACTGTACAAGCATTGTTATCGTTTGTAACAACAACAACGTGTGTTATTGCTCCTGTTGCTGTATTACAAGCATCAATTGTACAAGCATTACCATCATCAGCATTTTTAAGAGTATGGAAAATACCAGTTATCGGATCACAACCATCGATTGTACATGCGTTATTGTCGTTTGTTAAGGCTGAAATATGGAAAACACCGGTTAAAGTGTTACAACCATCAGTTGTACAAACATTGTTATCATTAGGATCTATTGTAGTATGGAAAATTCCTGTAAGCGAATTACAACCATCTGCTGTACATAAGTTATTATCATTTGAGTTAACTGCATTATGGAAAACACCAAGGACAGGATCACAACCATCAAAAGTACAAAGGTTGTTATCTTCCGTTGATACCGGAATATGAAATTCTCCTGTTAATGGGTTACAACCATCGATTGTACACGCATTACCATCATTTGTATTAAATGTAATATGAGTGATATTACCTGAAGCAGGATCACAAGCATCTATTGTACAAGCATTGTCATCACTTGCATTTATAACCACATGTGTTATTGCTCCTGTGGCTGAATTACAAGCATCGATTGTACAAGCATTACCATCATCGGTAATGACTGCATTGTGCGAAATATTTCCATTTGCAGGATCACAAGCATCTACCGTACATTCATTCTTA
Source organism: Bacteroidota bacterium (assembly GCA_031417555.1). Classification (GTDB taxonomy): domain Bacteria; phylum Bacteroidota; class Bacteroidia; order AKYH767-A; family 2013-40CM-41-45; genus JADKIH01. The sequence goes on along the minus strand of JANOVV010000028.1, from coordinate 103,235 downwards.
TCATCTACACCTATTACCATGTGCGTTACGGCTCCTGTGGCCGTATTACAAGCATCAACAGTACAAGCATTACCATCATCAGTAATTCCAAGTGTGTGTGTAATATTTCCGTTGGAAGGATCACAGGCATCCTCTGTACATGCGTTACTATCATCAACATCAATTACTACATGGGTTACTGCTCCGGTGGCAGAGTTACAGGCATCAACAGTACAAGCATTGCCATCATCAGTAATTCCAAGTGTATGTGTAATGTTTCCGTCGGAAGGATCACAAGCATCTAAAGTACATGCATTATTATCGTCGACATCTTTAACTACATGGGTAACTGCACCCGTTGCAGAATTACAAGCATCCACTGTGCATTTATTGCCATCATCTGTAATTATAAGTGTATGAGTTATATTTCCGTCGGAAGGGTTACAAGCATCGACCGTGCAAGCATTATTATCATTTACATTTTTAACAACATGTGTAACAGCACCGGTTTCAGTATTACAAGCATCAATTGTACAGGCATTACCATCATCGGTAATTGTTTGTATATGTGTAATATTTCCCGTTGAAGGATTACATGCATCAACCGTACAAGCGTTATTATCGTTTGGATCAACAACAACATGGCTGATTGCGCCGGTTGCAGAATTACAAGCATCAACTGTACACGCATTGCTGTCGTCGGTAATTACAAGTGTATGAGTAATATTTCCGGTAGAAGGATTACAAGCATCAACCGTACATGCATTGTTGTCGTCAACATCTTTTACAACATGTGTAACTGCACCTGTTGCCGGATTACATGCATCTATTGTACAAGCATTACCATCATCCGTAATTCCGGGAATATTTGTAATATTTCCGGTAATAGGATCACAAGCATCTACTGTACAAGGATTATTATCATTTGGATTAATAACAACATGCGTAATTGCACCGGTAGAGGAATTACATGCATCAATGGTACATTTATTTCCGTCGTCGGTAATTATTTGGGCATGTGTAATATTTCCGGTTGCAGGATCACAGGCATCAACAGTACAAGCGTTGTTATCGTTAATTATAATTGCCGGATGAGTTATACCTCCTGTAATAGAATTACAAAAATCGTTGGTACAAGCATTAGCGTCATCTATAAATACTGCCATGTGTGTAATATTCCCGTTAAATGGATCACAAGCGTCCATTGTACAAGCATTGTTATCGTTTATAATAACCGCTAAATGCGTAACTACTCCTGAGAAAGAATTACAAGCATCAATTGTACAAGGATTGCCATCATCAGTAATTACCGGAACATGTGTAATGTTTCCAAAAGCAGGATTACATGCATCAATTGTACACGGATTGTTATCGTTTACATTGAATGGAACATGAGTAATCGAACCATTTGCCGGAATACAATTATCTTCCGTACAAGAGTTGCCGTCATCCGCATTTACCGGAGTATGAAAAATTCCTGTTATCGGATCACAGCCATCAATCGTACAGTAGTTATTATCATTGGTCAAAAGTGAAATATGGAATACTCCTGTAATTGAATTACAACCATCCGTAGTACAAACATTAGCATCATCCGGATTAACTGGAGTGTGGAATACACCTGTTGAAACATTGCAATTATCTATTGTACAAGGATTATTATCATCTGAACTAATCGTATTGTGGAATACACCTAAAACCGGATCACAACCATCAAACGTGCAAGCATTGTTGTCGTTAGTGGATACCGGTACATGTGTAACCCCTGTAAAAATATTACAATCATCAATTGTACAGGCATTGCCATCATCTGTTAAAAGCTGAATATGTGTGACTACTCCGGTAGCAGGATCACAAGCATCTGTCGTACAAGCATTGTTATCATTTATTACTACCGGAACATGTGTAATTGCACCTGTAAGAGAATTACAAGCATCAATTGTACATGCATTTCCATCATCAGTATTTTTTAAGATATGGAATATTCCGTTAACAGGATCACAACCATCTATTGTACATAGATTATTATCATTAACTGAAACCGAAATATGGTATACTCCTGTTGCAGTATTACAACCATCTGTTGTACAAACATTACCATCGTTTGGATCAACTGCCGTATGGAAAATACCTGTTACCGGATTACAATTATCTAAAGTACATGGATTGTTATCGTCAGAACTTATTGTATTATGAAATACTCCAAGCACAGGATCACAACCGTCAAACGTACAGGCATTATTATCATTGGTAGAAACCGGAACATGAGTTACACCCGTTATCGAATTACAACCATCTATTGTACAAGCATTGCCGTCTTCAGTAGAAACCAATACATATGTAATGATTCCGGTTATCGGGTCGCAAGCATCAGTGGTACAAGCATTGTTGTCGTTTATATTTACAGGCACATGCGTAATCGCTCCTGAAACACTATTACAGGCATCTATTGTACAAGCATTTCCATCATCCGTATTTTTTAATATGTGGAATATGCCGGTAATTGGATCACAACCGTCAATTGTACACAGGTTGTTATCATTTACAGAAACCGAAATATGAAATACTCCTGTCGCCGTATTACAACCATCCGTCGTACAAACATTGCCATCGTCAGGGTTGACTGCTGTATGAGTAATTCCTGTTAATGAATTACAATTGTCTATTGTACACGGATTGTTATCATCTGAGTTGATTGTATTGTGAAATACACCTGTTACAGGATCACAACCATCGTATGTACAAGCATTATTATCGTTAGTTGAAACAGCTGTATGAGTAATGCCTGTTATAGAATTACATACATCAATTGTACATGCATTTGCATCATCAACATTTACTGCTGTATGTGTAATACCTCCCGTTAACGAATTACATGCATCAATAGTACATTGATTGCCATCATCAGTATTTACCGCTGTATGAGTAATTCCTCCTGTTTGTACATTACAAGCATCTACGGTACATGGATTGCCATCATCTGTATTTACTGCTGTATGAGTTATTACTCCCGTCTGAATATTACAAGCATCGATTGTACAAGCATTGCCATCATCTGTATTAACAGCTGTATGCGTAACACCACCCGTTAATGAATTACAAGCATCAATGGTACACGGATTACCATCATCAATGCTTGCATAAGTATGAGTTATTACTCCGGTTTGAATATTGCAGGCATCAACTGTGCAGGCATTACCATCATCTGTATTTACTGCAGTATGTGTTACGCCGCCCGTTTGCTGATTACAAGCATCTATAGTACATGCATTGCCATCATCTGTATTAATTATTGTTACCGATTTTGAACAAGTGCTGTTGCATCCACTTCCATCAGTAACTGTTACAGTATATGTTGATGCAGAGCTTACAAATATACATTGTGTAGTTGCTCCTGTACTCCATGAATAAGTTGCCATTCCTGCTGGTGCACAAAGTTGTGTCGTACCATCCGGACAAATTGCTGTTGTACCTGTTATATTACAACTTAAAGTATTATTAAGAGAAACTGATTTACTACACGAACTGCTGCAACCACTGCCATTGGTGATGGTAACAGAATAATTACCTGAATTGTTTACAATAATACATTGTGTTGTTGCTCCGGTACTCCACGAATAAGTTGCCATTCCATCAGGTGCACATAATTGATTTGAGCCTCCGGCACAAATTGTACTGCTTCCAGTAATACTGCAACTTATTGCACCTACAGTAACTGTTTTAGAACAACTACTAGTACAACCTCCATTGGTGACTGTTAATGTATATGTACCACTTGAACCAACTGTTATACATTGTGATGTTGAACCTGTGCTCCATGAATAAGATGATTGTCCAGCCGGTCCGCATAATTGTGTTGTTGTACCCGGACAAATAGAACTGCTTCCCGTAATCGAACAATTGACAGATGTAACGGTTACAGCCTTGCTGCAAGTTTTATTACATGTACCATCATTAACGTTTCCATAATATGTTCCTGCGGATGTTACTGTAATGCAACGTGTAGTTGCACCTGTATTCCATGAATAAGATTGATAACCCGTAGGCAAACAAAGCTGAGTAGAGCCCCCCTGACAAAAAGAAGATGCTCCGGTAATTGTACAATTTAAAGCTGGTCGAACTGTTACTGTCTTACTACAACTACTTGTACATCCACCGTTAGACACAGTTACTGTATATGTACCAGCTGAACTTACAGTAATACATTTTGTTGTTGCTCCTGTACTCCAGGAATATGAAGAGAGTCCGGAGGGTGCACATAGAGAAGTGGATCCACCCGAGCAAATTGTACTATTACCAGTGATTGAGCAAGAAACAGAACCAACTGTTACTGTTTTACTGCTTGTGATATAACAACCGTTAATACATGTAGTGACTGAATAAGTACCGGCTGTTGTTACCGTAATACATTGTGTCGTAGCTCCTGTGCTCCAGGAATATGAACTTGCACCTGCCACAGAACATAATTGCGTAGAACCACCACTGCAAATAGAACCGCTACCTGATATTGGTGCTGTTGCTGTAGTTACAGTAATGTTACATGTACTCGTACACCCACCTACAGCTGTAATAGTTACAATGTAAGTGCCGGGTGTTGTAACGGAAATACACTGAGCTGTAGAACCGGTGCTCCACGAATAAGCTGCAAGGCCTACTGGCGCACATAATGTGGTTGCCGTTCCAGGACAAATTGAAGTACTTCCTGAAATTGTACATATTGGTGGAACACAATTTGGAATTCCGGCCGATACTGAGCCGGTAGTAGAACTACCTCCGATTGATACACCAGGTGTACTAATCGATTGGCTTTGACCAAATGATTCCGGTACATTAATTGCAAAATTAATGAGGAGTAAGATTACAGGAATTGTTCGAGTTAATCTTTTTTCACAACAATAAAACAAAAGTTGAGTAGTGATTTTTTGCATGGGTATATTTTATATTTGTTTATTTTAATTATTAAATATGGTTGTGAGGAATTATCACAACTTTTCTAAAATTGGTTTAATATGTATGCAAGTATATTATCAAGGATAATTTTTTAAAAAAAAATATTTTAACTAAATTAATCGAGTTTTTGGAAATAAAATCGTCAAAAGGCCTTTAAATAGTGGGGTTTAAGGATTTGCAATATTTGAATTTTAAGCAACGAAGATCGTTTTTATCAAATTATTACAGATCGATTGAGGAAAAAATAATATAGCAAATTTTGTAAACGTATGGTTTAGATTGGTAAATGAAATTTAAAATTCATTTTAACAACAAAAGATGAAAAAATTGTTTCAAAGAATTGAACATTAATTCAAATATCATATTTCATTAAACTTCTGAGAAATAATTGATGGGATCGGACTTGATTACAAGATTATCAGATAGAATTCAAAAACTATTTAGCAAAAAGTAACAAAAAATGACATGAAACTTTTTCACTATATTAAAAGAATAAAATACTAGAATCAAGAATGGAATATCAATCCAATCTAAATGATTAAAAAAATCAAACTTAAATATTTAATGCGGCAGCTTCTCTCGGAAAAAAGCATATACCCAGGTTCCGGCCAGAGCACTTAGCAATAAGACTATTGAAATAAAATATCCGCTTCCTATTTGAACATATATGGGTCCCGGACAAGCACCTGTCAATCCCCAGCCGATCCCAAAAAGTGCGGATCCATACACCGTTCCTTTGTTAAAATATTTTTTCTTCGGTTTCAATTCCTCTTTACCTGTTGTCTTAACATTAAATTTTTTGATCAGGAAAAGTAACAATGCAGCTGTCGGTACAGCAGTAAAGAAAAAACCGAAAATCTGAAATCCCTGAAAATGAAACATCTCTTGCATACGATACCAGGAAATTGCTTCTCCCTTAATTAATGCCAGACCAAATAATAAGCCAATAAAGAAATATCTGATCATTGAAAATATTTTTTAGATGTATTACAACTTAAGAATGACAGGTAATAAAAACCAGCTGGTAAGAATGCCAAAAGCAAAAAAAGTAATTGTAGCAATGAGTGATGGTATTTGAAATGTAGCCAATCCAAAAATACCGTGACCGGAAGTACACCCTCCAGCCCATCTGGTTCCGAATCCAACTAGGAAACCTCCGATCACGATAAGAATAAACCCACTAACATTAAACAATGATTCAAAATTGAAAACCGATGTAGGCATAATGCCACTTTGATCGGTTATGCCATATTCAATAAGCATCGCTTTCGTTGATGCTGCAATATTTACAGGCTCATCATTTTTCAATAATACGCCTCCAACAAATCCGCTGACAACCAATCCTAAAATAAATACAAGATTCCACTTTTGAGCTTTCCAGTTAAATTTTAAGAAAGCGACTTTACCAGGAATAATTGCAGCACAAATTTCTCTTAAAGATGATGATATTCCTAACGATTTGTTACCCGCTAATAAAAGAAGCGGCACACAAATACCAATAATAGGTCCAGCTACATACCAGGGCCATGGCTGTTTTAGTATTTGTATTATATCAGTAAAAATTTCCATCAGTTTTATATATATGCGATTGAAATAATATATTTTAATACTTTTTTAATTCAGGTTGTATATCATCTATCCATTTAATTATTCCACCTTTTAGATTGTACAAATTATCAAAACCAAATTCATCCTGTAATTGCCTAATAGCTTTGGCACTTCTTCCACCCATTTTGCAATGAATGACAACTTTCTTTTCACGAGAAATTTTATCTGCAACAGCTGCTATTGATGCCAAAGGAAATAGTTCGCCTCCGATATTGGCAATTTCAAATTCATGAGGCTCACGAACATCGATCAACTGATAATCATCGCCCCTCACCTGCCATTCGTAGAGTTCATTCACTGAAATTTCTTTCAGGGGTTTTTCTATTTCTCCTTTTAATCCGCAAAATGCTTCATAATCTATCAGTGTTTTAATTGTCGGATTTTCTCCGTTTAAAGGATTAGAAGGGTTCCTGTTTATATTAAAAGTCCTTGTTTCAAAAGTGAGCGCATCAAAGGTGAAAAACCGTCCGCTCAATGTTTCCCCTATTCCTGTGATTACTTTAATAACTTCAAGCCCTTGCAAACTTCCAATGATACCCGGCAAAACGCCTAAAACTCCTGCTTCAGCACAATTGGGAACTAATCCCGGAGGTGGCGGCAATGGATACAAGTCGCGATAGTTCGGTCCTAATTTTCCATTTGCATCTTTGTAGTTAAAAACAGAAACCTGCCCTTCAAACTGAAAGATTGAAGCATACACGTTTGGCTTTCCCAATAGCACAGCTGCATCATTTACTAAATAACGCGTCGGAAAATTATCCGTACCGTCGGCTACTAAATCATACTCATTTAGAATTTCTAAAATATTAGCGGAGGTAATACGAGTGTTATATGTATTAATTTTTATAAATGGATTCAAAGATTGCAAGCGCTTCTTTGCCGCTTCTGTTTTAGGTTTCCCAACATCTTCTACACCAAACAATACCTGACGTTGAAGATTGCTATCATCTACAACATCAAAATCAACAATACCAAGTGTACCCACACCGGCAGCTGCAAGATATAGTAGCAGCGGACTGCCTAGTCCACCAGAGCCAATAACTAAAACCTTTGCCTCTTTCAATTTTCTCTGTGCTTCAATTCCAAAATCAGGAATAATAATATGTCGATTGTAACGGGCTAATTCATCTTTTGAAAATTGAATATTCTGATTACTCATAGTTTTTAATTTTAAAAATATTTTAGATAAATAAACCTCCTGCAATCGCAGGGATTATACTTATAACAGAATCGTGTTGAACCACCGTTTCCTCTTGTTGAAGATTACGGATATCTTCATTACCAACAAAAACGTTTATATAACTTCTCAGTTTTCCATTTTCATCAAGCAAATGCTTTTTCAGGTCGGGAAAATTGAGAGTAAGTTCGCTTACCGCTTCTTGAATGGAATTAGCCTTCAATTGAAGACGACTACTGTTATTGGTAAATTTTCGTAGAGGTGTTGGGATAATAATAGTTGCCATTTTTATAATTTATTTTTTTGTTGATGAAATGCTTTGTCTGATTATTTCTTCGTCGAATTGATTTTGATCATTTAACCTCCACGACCGAACATGTGAAATCTTTTTATTTAAAATTGATATAATTACATATGAGAAATAGGGCTGGGCAGACAATCGATCTGTTTCGGAAGGAATAGCAGGATAATTTGGATGTGAATGGTAAATGCCTAGTAATGAAAGATTGTTTTCCTCGGCATAATTTTCAGCCAGAATATAATCGGTTGAACTGATTGAAAATCTCCTCCTCTGATCTTCTTTACTAATATTGGTTACCCGCTTTATTAATTTGATCGAACGATTATCATTTTCCGCAACACCGAATAAAAATCCGCAACATTCAAATGGGAAGCCATGTAAAGCATCTTCAAACATTTCTTCTAAAGCTTCATCTTCTATGTGTATCATAAATTCAGAAATTTAATTACTTCTTTATATTTATCTGCATTATCAGGTAAAATAGTTACCACTATATTATTTTCGGATTTTTCTGCAATACGAAAAGCACCGGCAAGATTTGCTGCTGAAGAGGGACTTAATAAAATACCATCTTGTTTAAAAATAGTACGAATAGTTAAATAGGCTTCTTCGGTACTGATTAATTCCGTTTCATCTGCTAATCCGGCATCATAAATAGCAGGAACGACAGCTGTTTCTAAATGTTTCCAACCCTCCATGCCATGCAATGGATAATCGGGTTGTAGAGAAATGAGTTTTATTGATTGATTTGAATCTTTGAGTCTTCTTCCTGTTCCTGTAAATGTTCCTGTAGTTCCAAGTCCGGCAACAAAATGGGTAATACCGGGCACAGACATTAAAATTTCAGGTGCAGTAGTATAATAATGCGCTTTCCAATTTTGTTGATTTTTGTATTGATCTGCATAAAAATACTTTGACTGATTTTGATTGAATAATTCCAGTGCAGTTTCCTGAGCGCCATCTGTTCCTTCAAAGGGTGATGTGAAAACGATATCTACTCCCAGCTCATTAAGTATGTCTTTCCTTTCTTGTGAAGCATTTTCCGGTAGGCATAAGGTAATTCTAAGGTTTAATTTTTTACAGATTACAGCGTAGGCAATACCTGTATTTCCGCTTGTAGCATCTAACAAATGCTTGCCTTGTGTTAATCTCCCTTCTCGAATGGCACTTAAAATTATGGAATACGCTGCTCTGGCCTTTACACTACCCGATAATTGCTTCCACTCCATCTTAGCCAATACCCTGATATTTCTATTTTTCCAATGCCGAAACTGATGCACAGGCGTATTGCCAATTTGCTTGCTTAAAGCTTCTGCCTTCCGCAACAAAGTCGTATCTATTATATATTTTGAGTCTATCATAATATTAGGTCAAAAAAAAAGCTCCACCTGTTGGTGGAGCTCTTCTTAGAGATATGTTTTTAAACTTAAACACAATTATCATTGTCCACCACAACGATACTCTCGTGGGAACGACAACAAGATGTGCAAAGCGTATATGCGATTAAATGTTTCATTGTTTAATTATTATGCAATATAGATTATAATAATAGTATTGTCAAGATAAATTTTTGATTAATTAAAGAATAACTTGTTAAAAGCTGAATTTTGAATAATTTTATGATTTATGAATAATTTTTCTAACATTAGCGACACGCATTTTTCAGCTGATGCGTTTTGATTATTTTGTTTTAATATTTTCAATTATAAAAATATAGAGATGAAAGAAACTTTACCTGTTATCCTTGGATATATTGCTTTTATTCTTTTAGCTGTTTCACTTTTAGTTAATAACGAAATCCGGTTTCGCTGGTTAAATAGCCTGGGATCACTTTCATTCATTTTATACGGATTAATGATTGATGCTCTTCCTATAATTATAACAAATAGTTTTCTTTTATGCATTAACATATATTATTTAATAAAAATTTACAATACGGACGAAGATTTTGATTTAATTGAATTTCTTCCAAACGACCCTCTTATTCAAAAATATTATTCGTTTTATCAAAAAGACATACATGCATTTTTTCCGGATTTTTCTCTTCAGGATAAAGAAAATGAGTTGCGATTTATTGTATTAAGAGATTTAGCTTTCGCTAACATTTTTGTAGCAAAATATACTTCGGAAGGAATTGCTTATGTAAAAATAAACTATACAGTGCCTAAATACCGTGATTACAAAGTTGGAAGATTTATTTTTGACAAAGAAAATGAATACTTAAAATCAAAAGGTGTAAAAAAAATTGTTTACAAAGGAGTAATTAATAAAAATCATATTCAATTTTTGAAAATTATGAAATTTAAAAAAATAAATATTGATAGTAATGAATGTTATTTAAAAGAAATATCCTGAATTAAAATTAATTACAAACCAGTGTTGAGACTAAAGCTGAAATAAAATATAGCTTTAGATAGCCGACTTTAAGTGTATTAATACATCAGCATGTTTAAGATTAAAATACAATTTTCTTAATTCCGACAATTTATCTTCAAGTAAACTAATTCTTCTGGTTTGATTGATGATAAGTTCATTTTTTGTTCTTATCGTTTCTTTCATTTCCTCGGTTTGCATAATTTTTAATTTTAATATTGGTTAATCTTTATTAAATTTATTTTATATAAAGGTGTAAACAAAAAAGCAAAGTGAATTACAATAAAATTAAAAATAGTTACATAATTCACTCATGATTCAAGGTTATTTGAGGATACAACATAAATTATCAATCATTCCTATCCAAAGATAAGATAGACCTCAAATACATTACTGTATTATCCTTGCTTCCGGATAAAGTTTTTTCCACACTTCGAGGGAAGATAATTTATTTATAATGATCAGCGTTTTGTGATCTAATCTGACTTTTATCTTTTTAGACAAACTAATTTTTTGAACCGGGATATTCTTTTTCATGTTTTAGGTTTTAATAAACACGGGAATTATATAACAACAATTCTATTTTTGAATAACGATATATAAAACCCGTGCTATTTTTTAATTAAATACTTCCTTTAGTAGTTCCATTAGAAGCAACAGGAATAGAAACCTCATGAGGATGCTCGCGAGGCTCATGCTCTTTTTCCTCTTGAGCCGGAATTGGTTTTACTTTTTCATCTTCTTTAACGGCTGTTTTTTCGGATGGATTGTTCTCTTTTGTGGGAGCGCTAGGGTTAACATTACTTTGCTTACCATTCTGGTTGTCTTGAACCACTTGGTCTTTTTGATTTTCAGTCATATCTTTTAGTATTAAACTATGAAATAAATTTATTGTACAAATATCTTAATCTAAAAAGAAGATGGTGTTACACAATCTCACTTAAAAATTACAATATTCACGCATATCCGGCCTATCCAATAAATATTAAAAATTAGAATCATGAACAAACAATTTAATTGTTCTTCAGTAATTAGAAATAAAAAAAATAATTCTATATAATTGTCTGAGAAAATTTATATTAAGAAAAAAAAACTTTCAGCCATGAGCTTTTTTCTCACCCAATTGATTTTTAAATCCGGATTTGTAATACTGCATCATCATAAAAGAAATTATAAAGCCAGAACAAATACCTTCAATTAATGTTGCCGCTGATGCTTTCAATGGTGTCAATTGTCCACTCATAAAAAGAATATTATTGTTAAGAAAATTTAATGATACAGGATCAATCATTGAAAAATATATGTAAACAAAAATGGTAAATAAAACAGTGCAAACAATAGTTGTTAAACTTCCTAATAACAGGCCAGGCAGGTATTCGATATTAAGTTTGGTTTGAGTTCTATAATAACGATATGTAAAAGTAATTCCTGCAAGAATTATAATAAAGTTAAATCCCCATGCAGGGGCACTTCCTGTTAGATGAAAGCTTCGCATAATCAAAAAATATATTATTAATATAACGCTAATAATTAAACCTGATTTTATTCCGGTATTAAAAACGGACACTTCATCTTTTTTCATAAATAGTTCAAATTTTTAAATATTTAATCGTCCTCTATTGAAATGTACTTTTAGCTTCCTGCAATCTATTTAAAAGCCTTGAAACTTTTTCCTGATGCTGAATGAAATCTTCATCATTTTCATCATTCAGGTTTAGCCTAATTTTCATTTCCGGATTCTTATCCGGATTAATTTTTTTTGTAATTTTTTGTTTCTTAGAGTTTTTGTTCATAACAAATTATTTTTATATAATTAGGCTGAACAAATATGCCTCCTTTAATAAAAATAGTGTTATATTTTAATATCAAAAAGTTATATAGTTTTTTGGCTTTAAAATGCTGTTTACTTTTGAAGAAAACTGAACCTAATGAATTCCCATTATTAAATAATTCATAAAAAAACCGTGCAAGATTTTTTATTCCCGCACGGTTTCATTTTCTATTATCTCACAACCATATTTGTTTTTAATCCCCAAAGAGCAACAAAAGCCTTTTCAGCCTTCTGATTTGGAAGAGTTTTATATTCAAATACAATTTTCTTTAAATTTCTTTCTCCACCATTCAAATCAAAAGCTTTACTATCAGTTCCAGCTAAAACAGGTGAATTAACAGGAATATTTTGCATATCTCCCGATTCGTAGTAAACTTTTAAATTCATTAATTGAATCGCTGCTTCAGTTACGCGAAATTTAATAGCAGAAAAACGATCGGCTCCTATTACTACAAATTCATCGTGATCTTTTACAAAATCAACAGACCTTTCACCGATTTTATGCCATCCTTTTTGATCATTAACCATCAAACTTGTGTTAACCTCTTTCTCACTACCAGATGCCATTTTTTCATTTGTATTAGTCTTTAATCCCCATATTTCGATCTCCGCTTTTTCATCTTTTCTGTTTGGAAGTGTTTTATAAACAAACACTATCTTGTCCAGACTTCTTTCTCCACCGTTTAAATCAATGATACGGCTTTCCCCATGAGCTTGAATCGGAGAGTGGACCGCAATGTCTTGTTTATCGCCACTCTCATAAAACACTTCCAATGAAATTAAATCAATTGGAGCATCTTCAACTTTTAATTGTATTGCAGCAAATCGATCTGCTCCAATAATCTTAATTTCATCACGATCTCTTTTAAAATCAACCGTAGTTTCACCGATTTTATGCCATCCGGTTTTATCGCTGTAAACAACTGCAGGTGTTTGTGCATTTGACAAGCCAATACTTCCAATAATAGTAAGTACTGCAATTTTAATTGTTTTTTTCATCTTAAAGAATTATTTAATTGGTTAAATTTTAATTATTAATTACATCCAAAGTTCGCAATGACTAATTAGATAATATTACATAACATTTAATAAAACTTGCAAAATTCACACATAGCATTTCTAATGTTTCCTATTTACGATCAGTTTTGTCTTTAATAAATTACCAACTTGTTTGAAATATTAAAACCATCTCCGGAAACATTAATTATATAAACACCGGAACTCAAATTTGATTCAAATTTATCAATTCGAATATTTCCGCTTCTTTCCTTCGTAAATGTTCTTTTATAAAAAATATTTCCGGTTGCATTATAAATAGAAACTACAATTTCAACTGCAGGATTAATATCAATATTTATATCTCCCAAGGTTGGATTTGGGTAAATAACCGGTATTATTTCCACTTCATCCGGTTTAGAAACTTTACGTTCAAATTGAAATGTATTATTTGGTTTTTGTATTGTAAATTGGTCATCAACATTTCCCAAAGAAGTTAAATACTTACATGTTAAACTTCCTGCACTTATCTCTAACATTAAACTTCCATTACTGGTGTTGTTTGATTTAAACATTGCATTATGCGGATATCCCGGTGTTGTTGCTCCTACACTCTGTCCGGAAACACCACAAACAACATACACTGTTCCATTACCTGTTCTTGTAGTCTTTAAGTACGGGCCACTACCTGCCTGGACGATATTTCCTATCGGATATAATGATGATTTAAAAGTATTTTCCAAGCCTTTATGACCTTTCATGAAATAACTTCTCTCATAAATGTGACTGTGGCCGCTTAATACTAAATCAACACCGTACGATTCTAATAATGGAATTATATTATTTCTCATATCAATTAATTCCACTTCATTATCGGAATTGTGACTCCCTTTCGAATATGGAGGATGATGAAAATATACAACCGTCCATTGTTGAGTATTATTCGCCAAATCGTTGTTCAACCAATTAAACATAGCACTTGAAGAAGTATTATAGGATCCATAACTATCCAGAGAAATAAAATGAATATTTGCATAATCGGTAGAATAGTACTTCTCAGTACCTGCGGCTGATGGTAATGTAAAAATATTAAAATACGGAAAATCTACACCGAGTGAAGAAGCACTCTGATAACCGCTTTGAGCATAATCATGATTTCCCGGTGCTGGAAAAACAGGAATATTTTTAAAAATAGGATTATAAACATCGAACACTTTTAATTGATAATCCTGATCTGAACCAGAATTATATGCATTATCTCCCAGCCACAACCAACCATTTATCTTTTCACCTGAAGTATAATTTGTGAAAGAATTACGAACTGCGGCTTGAGCGGAACTTCCATTCCCAAAATCACCGGTTACCCAGAATTTTACAGGCTGAAGATTACCTGCATCCGGTGCGGTATAAAAATAATTATTAATGTTTCCTTGTAATATGTAACCGATTGGACCAATAGAGTAGTAATATCTTGTATTAGAAGAAAGTTGCTCAAGTGTTATAGAATGCTCGGTAGAAACAATTGAACTGTTAATTACATTGGTAAGCAAGTTTGTATCAGGGCCAAATCTGACCTGAGAATTAGTTGCTAGATTTGTTCTCCATTGAATAGTAATTCCGGAACTTGTTGATACTGTCATGTAAGGGCCCCTTAAGATTATCGCATTTGACCCGATGATAGATTGTGTTGTAAATATTTTGCCAACTGAAAAAATGCTGAATGTTGAATCGTTACAAACTGTTTGAATTATATATTCATACTTTGTTGCCGACAGCAAATTATTTAAAACCAATGAAGTTGAAGTTGTATTTGTTGCCGGAGAATAATTATCACCGGAATTAAAAATTCTGTACTCCACATTATAAGATTGCGAACCTGCAACTGTTGTCCAGTTAAGTTTAGCTGATGTTGAGGTGATATTATCTGCAAAAGACAAAGCAGTATCAGGTATTTCACAAATAATTGGTGGAATATTATCAAGAGTTTCAAAATACATATTCAGAGAAAATTGACTCAAAATATTATCGGAGCAAACAGATTGAACTATAAATTCATAAAATGTAGAGCTTCTTAAATTATTTAAAAAAACAGAATCAGACATTGTATTGACCAAAATCCAATCGTTGACCGGAGCTTCATATTCTTTATAAAAAAAATTATAAGACACAACTCCATCAACAGGTTCCCAAAATATTACTGCAGAGTTTTGCGTAAAATCTTTTCCATTAAATGTATTTGCATCAGGTATTCCACATGGCGGCGGAGGGCCGGTTGAAGGAATTGTCGTGAACCAGCCGCTTGATGAAAAAGCACTCGTTTCTGCGCCTTGACAAATGGATTGAACAATAAATTCATAATTGGTTGATGGTAACAAATTATTCAATACCAAAGAAATAGCATTTATTGTTAAAGGCAATGAATAATTAGCCCCAACATTTCTAATTCTATATTCCACATTGTATGAAGAAACTCCTGATACCGGTACCCAATATACTTCTGCAGAAGTCGACAAAACATTTCGATTACCAAATAAATTAGAATTTGGCTTACCGCACGAAGCTATTGGGAGCAAATTTCCTATTAATTGCAATTCAAAAGTTAAATCACTTGATGAAGTTGAATAATTATGTACTTCTGCTGAAATAACATTAGTGCCGGTCTGGAAAAAAGTATTTAAGACAGTTAAACTAAAAACAGTTCTTCCATCATCTGAACATGTTGATTTCGCTTTTGTGTTATAATTAATTAATCCTGTCGGCATATTATTTCGATATACTTCCACATTGTTCACATATACTACAATTCCATCATCGCGTCTAACCTTAAGAATAAAATCAGAGAATAAGGAAATATCAGTAATAGTAATTGCTTTTCTAAAATAATATCCGATTAGATCCGGCTTTAATTCAGTAAGCGGGGAATTGCCATAACCCAGATCGGCAGCTCCTGATTTCCATAAGCCATCATCAAATTCATTGCTCCTCCAACTAGAATCCTGATTCGACCCGTTATCTAAATATTTCCAGCTTGCTGTTGAATTTATTATTTGAGTTTGTCCATGCACCGAATAGACACTTGCAAATGCAAAAAAGAAACAAAGAAGTAATCTTACGTATGAAGAGAATAACTTTTTCATGACAGATATTATATATAATTTATATATAAAGATCAGCCAGCACAACTAATTTTGCATTACACAATTAATACAATGTTTTGCACAATTCACATTGTTTCAATTTAAAGATTTGAAACTGAACAAAAAGAGCATAAAAGGTTACATTATAAAATATGATAAAAATCATATTAATACAGAAAATAAAGCACAACAAATTAATTAATCAAGATAATAAAATTTCTAAAACAAATTATTGAAGGATTTATTTATCAATTTCAATAATCTCTTTTATAATTTGCACGGAATATTCGTTTGGAATAATTTTCTTACCGTGTGCAAGCGCATATACTTTTGTAAATTCAGCGCCAAAATAAAGAATGATTGCTGAATAATATACCCAGACGAGAATCAATATAACAGACCCTGCAGCACCATATATTGAAGCAACTGCTGAACTGCCAAGGTAAGCGCCAATAGCAAATTTTCCAATCATAAATAATACAGCGGTAAAAGAAGAACCGATAAGACAATCTTTTATTGCCACATTACCATCCGGCAAGGTCTTAAAAATTATAGTAAATAGTATAGTTATTATAATAAAAACGATTATAATGTTTGTGATATAGAAAAAATATATTGAATCAACCGGGAAATTTACTGCTAATCGTTTGTTTAGTACGTCCATAATTGAATTTATAATCAATCCAACCAGCAGAAGAAAACCAACAGAACCAATCATAGAAAAAGACATTAGGCGGTTCTTAATGAATTTTATAAAACCACGTTTTGGTTTTGCCTTAATTCCCCAAATATAATTAATGGAATCCTGAATTTCAGCAAATACACCTGATGCACCGACCAGAAGTATTATTACTCCAACTGTTGTGGCAAAAACATTACTGCTGGATAGTTTTACATTTTTTATCGTATCCTGAATTTGCAGTGCAGCATCATTTCCAACAAGACCATTAATTTGCCAGAAGATTTCCCCTTTTACTGCTTCTTCTCCTAAAAAAATACCTGCCAATCCAATTATAATAATTAGCAATGGTGGCAGAGAAAAAATTGTATAATAAGAAAGTGATGCGCTTAATTTAATTGCATTATCATCTATAAATCCATTTAGTGATTCCTTCAACAGCTTCCACACAATTTTTTTAATTCTATTTAATTTCATTTCAGATAATTTTATCAAATTTATAGAAAGAAAATGATAGTCAATTTATAAGAACAAAAAAAAGTCCTCCACCACGAGGACTTTTAACAAAACCACACATGAAAATAAAATTCTTGTTTACATTGTCATTATTACATTTGGGTAGCAATGGATCTTCTCGATTGAGTTAAAGTCTTTTTTGATACTCCATATAAATCAATTAAAAGATTGTGAATATATTCACCACCAACACTATTATATAGAAAAGGATATCTGGTCTTAAGATTATAATCCAGTAAGTCAATAGTTGCAGATCCGGGTTTTTTGTAAAATGACTTTTTCATAACTATTAATTTTTATTCTATTTAATTAACAATACAAAGATGAGTAAAACAAGTATTTAGGTAATTACAAAATTTTCAAAAATATTTACATAATTTACTGAATATTATACACTGTAAAACGCAGAAATTAAACTCAAAACAAATTAATTCTTATTGATAAATAACCGGAAGTGGTTTACCCAATTCAAAATCCTGAAATCCAAAATCGCTGGGTTTTCTCTGATTTAATTTAAATAAATTATCACCTTCGCCGGGAATTGAAGGATAAAAAGAAAATGAAATCTGAATAATTTTGAAAACCAGAAATTCATTCTTTATTAAAAACCCAAAACCAAATTGTGAATAAATTTTACTTTTTTCAAAGCCTCGTATATGATCTCCTAGCATCCCTAATGAACAAACAAGGTATGGGCCGAAACGAAATCCAAGTACATTCCATGGTGCATAAGATTGAGTTTGAAATGTAACAACTATTTTTTTTGATCCTGATAATAATGTGCTTTTGAATCCTGCAATTCCTTTATCATTATTGATCGTTAAATTATCCGTTTGCAAGCGGTTAAAACCCAAAGTAAGTCGTGGTTTTATAAATTGACGAAACTTCCATTTCCCAATTTCAAACAATTCAGTGAAATAATTAAATCCTGCTATAAAAACACTTTGTTCAAAATGTGATGAATGTAAGAAAGTACCATATTCCAAATTTAAACTCAAATAACCCCAATCAAAATAATTACCATTTGAAAACCGCATTCCAACATAATATCGTCCGGTTTTATTTCTTACCTGGTATCCACCTGTTAATCCATACACCTTCCCGATAGGCACATCTTCAATTAAACCATAATTAAAAATATATTTATCCTGAACATATTTTCGCGCAGATATTCCAATTCCGGCCAGGTAAAAATCTTCATCAGAATAAAAATGTAACGAGTCATTAATATTTTCAGGTTTTTTTATAAACCGAATTCGCAAATAACGTAATGAAAATATTAAATTAGTAGTACGTTCTTTTTCAGAATTACCTGTAGATAACTGGCTGGAAGATCCGCCCCAATAATCTTGTGTATTAAATGTATAACTTTTGGCAGTATAAGTAGGTTCATTTTGATGAATAGTATCAATTCGTTGTTGCTGATCAAAGTACATTCCTCCGGCCCATTTTGCGAATGAAGAATAAAAAGGCCTGTCCACATTTATACTTTTAATGTAGTTTTGATTTTCATCCATTCCATAATGGAATGTAGAATTTAAATATGTATTATAAATATTTGGGATATAATAATTAGAATTAAATACATTATTCCCGTTTGAATGATTCCATGTAAAGGAATTTTTGAAACCATGACCTAATCCAAGAAAATTTCTTTCGTCCAATCCAAATGAAACCTTACTGGGAGAAATTGAAAAATCCGGAATAATGCTCCACAAATCCAATACACGAATACGAATATCCACTGAATCCGAATGAATGCCGGCATTAACTGCATAAATTGAAACTTCCTGAACATATTTTTGACTTCGAATTAATCGTTCAGACTCTTTTACCAACAATGAATCGAAAGAATCATTTTTTTTAATTAGTAATAAATTTTTAATTGCAATTTCCCTGGATTTAATATGTAAGCTATTGCCGGCTTTGTATAAATTATTTTGAACTACAATAGTTGTATCCTTAACTGTATATCCAAACGGGTCTAATGTTATAATTTCAATATTTCGAATTATTTTCCCTTCAAAATATTTATATGATTTTTGCAATTTCTTCCTTCTTTCTCTGGATGATTTTATATGAGTAGATTCAACAGGTTTGAAAATAATACCATATAAAAATTTTGTAAATCCGCTTCTTTTAGAATAGGTTTCAATTTTTTTATACACTTGGGCTGAATCAGCTATTTGTTTATTAGTTCCAGACTGTCCAAACAATGCCTGATTGAAAATAATATTAAATAAAAAAATAAATATTATTCTAAAAAACATTTGCAATTGTCTGATCTATTAAAATAATTTTTGTTGTTATCCCGCATTAATGAGTAAAAGCGAGTATTGAAAAATTGTATTAAATAAATATTTCAGAAAGAAAATTATTTACATACTTATTAAACAATTCCGGTTGTTCTATATTTGACATGTGTCCGGCTTTTGGGATAATAAATAATTTGGATCCGGGAATATTGTCTTTCAACTGCTGAGCCTGAGCGGGAGGAGTTACGCTATCTTCTTCCCCTACTATAATCAAAGCGGGAATTAAAATTTCACTCAAACAAAAACACATATCTCTTCGTTGAGCCAAAGCATTTAAAGTTCCGGTAACTGTTTGATTTGAAGTTGACAAAATAACATCTTCAATTTTATTAATGATTTTCAAATTATCTTCATAAGAATCCTTAAAAAAAACGTTTTTTACAAATGCTGATGCAAATTCAGTTAAACCTTTTTCTTCGATACTAGCAATTGACTTCTTTCTTTTTTCTTTAGTTTCAGCTGAATCTCCTATGCATTGTGTATCCGACAAAATAACTGCAGTAAATTTCTCAGGATATCTGTTCAAAGCATTCAATAAAATATATCCTCCCATAGAAAGACCACAAACTACTGCCCTATCTATATGCAAGGCATCTAAAAAACTGATCAAATCATCCGCAAATAAATTCATATCTAGAACTCTCTCATCCGATGTAGTTTTTCCATATCCTCTGATATCGTATGATATGACACGATAATTCAACTTGAAATAATTAATTTGAGGCTCCCACATAGATTTATCAAATGGAAATCCATGTATAAATACTATAGGTATATCTCCCACACCGGAATCATCGTAATTAAAAACTATACCGTTTGCCTGAATGCTCAGGTTATTATAAACATCTTGCATAATATTTTTTATTTGAATGCCTTTAAAGATACTAAAATAAAAAATAGCTATTACAAATTAAAAATGCGTTAAACTTCTTTTTATAAATATTTTTCATAAAATTCAATAATGGTAATAAATATCAGAAGAATGTTAAATAACCAAATTTCTAATTGCTATACCATATTTTGAATGAGCATTTAAATCTTGTTTAGACCTGGCTAATTCAAAAGCATCTACTTCCTTTGAAGGAATAAAATAGGATTCAAGAAAAGCCTTAGAAATATTATATCGCTGAACTATCTTTCCCTGATTAGATTTTTGATTTATCGCTAAATTTTTCAATGCAGAAGTTGTACTGTTCTTTGTAACTTTTTTCATTTTAGCATTTTTAGTTATTATTACATGGTAATTAGGTATTATTTAAATTCCTGTTATCAAACTTACTAATTCTGCCATACAATCTTTACTTGATTAAAGGCTATTTCCAATTCATTCAGATTAGTATCAAAATCGTTTTGAAATTCTTTCCAATTACCACTACCATTCGCTACATAATTATCCAGTTCAGATTTAAATTCATTATTACTTTTTTCCAATTCATCAACCTTTGAATTAAAGGTCACATTTGTAATATTCCCATCTGTCAAAGAGATTTGTTTCAAATCGGAAATGTTTTCTGAATTCTTAATTAATTTAAGATTAGCGTCCTTAATAAATTTTTGGAAATCACTATAAATATCTTTTTGAGCCTTAGCAATATCATTTTCAGACGTAATTACATCCTTGTTGATGTATATATCATTGGCATCTTCTTTAATTACAGTTTTTGTCGAAGAATTACAGTTTATTAGAGTAGATCCTAAAAAACAGATAGCTATTAAACTTCTAATTGTTGAATTTTTCATTTTAAATTCTTTTATTTCTTGTTATTCTAAAAATATTTTGGTTCCTAATTTGATTTTACAGATCACTGAATAAATAAAATTAAATATTTGAAATGAGTCGAAGCAATTCTTCTCTTGTCTTGCCAAATTTTATCTGAGCTTTTTCTAACCATTCTTCCCTTGCTCCTGATTCTAAATACAAATCATTATTAGTTAGCATTAAAAATTTTTGTTTAAGTGCAGCTTTCTGTTCGTTCCAGCTTTCATTTTCTTCATTCTTGTAGGGCATTATTAAATTGATTATTTGTAACAGAATCATTACTGTACAAATGTGAGGGTATTCGGCAAAATTTCAATTACACAATTTCCCTTTTATGTTTCATAATTCACACTCTGAAAGGACATGTAAGTATATATGTCAATCGAATTATACAACCAGATAAGAAAAAATCATCCATACAATTATTATAATTGAACAGAAACTACATTTAAACTTAATTAATGTAAATTATATAACATAATACCAATATTATGTAACTCACAAATATTGACTCTTAATCATCTTTGCAATCTAAAGTTTCAAGTATAGCTTATCTAAAAATTAATATTTAGGGTTATTAGTAAAGAAAGTGGATTTAAAATTTGGCTTCATTATAAACAAATAAAATATCTCAATAATTTAACAATTTAATTAAACAATTCTATGAAAAAAATAATACTATTATCTTTTAGTTTAATTTTAGCTTTATGTTCATTCGGACAAACTGCTGATAAAAAATGGAATATTGGTTTGCATGGTGGTTCTATGCAATACAATGGTGATCTTGGAAATGATTTTTACAGAACTAATCAGGCATTTTATGGTTTCGGCGGACTATCATTTTCCCGTTATATCGGAACCCACTTTGATATAAACATGTTAATTACTAAAGGAGAAATTGGCCATTCAAGTAAAGAAGGAAATTTCTTTTCAGGAATTACAACTGGAACATTAAATTTTAGATTTAATCTGACAGGCCCGGATGCAGTTATTCGTCCTTATGTATTTATTGGAGGTGGTTTAATGATGTTTTCAGTTAATCCAACTGCAGAAAAAAGTAAATCTGATTTCGTAGCTCCTTCTGCGGGTGGCGGATTCAATTTTAAACTAAGCGAATCCGTATTTTTTCAAATCCAGGAAACTTTTCTTTATTCCGGAGCTGATGATAAAGACGGCGTATCGCTAAAATCTAATGATGTTTTCCTTCAACATACCGTTGGGTTTACATTTAATTTTGGAAACATAAAAGATGCTGATGGTGATGGTGTCGCTGATAGAAAAGACAAATGCGCCAACACTCCAAAAGCTGCAAAAGTTGACATTAAAGGATGTCCTTTAGATAAAGACAGTGACGGAGTCGCTGATTATCTCGATGAATGTCCTAATGATTCCGGTTTAGCTTCTCTAAAAGGTTGCCCGGATAAAGACAATGACGGCCTAGCTGATAAAAATGATGATTGTCCGGATGCAAAAGGACCGGCTAACCTTAAAGGATGTCCCGATTCTGACTTAGATGGTGTGGCTGATGTTAATGATAAATGCCCGGATACAAAACCTAATTACAAAGTAGATATTACCGGATGCCCAATGGATAAAGATAAAGATGGTGTTGTTG
Source organism: Bacteroidota bacterium (assembly GCA_031417555.1). Taxonomy (GTDB): domain Bacteria; phylum Bacteroidota; class Bacteroidia; order AKYH767-A; family 2013-40CM-41-45; genus JADKIH01. The sequence goes on along the minus strand of JANOVV010000028.1, from coordinate 79,999 downwards.
ATGAAGATGATGCTTGTCCGGATTTAGCAGGAACGTCAGCAATGAAAGGATGTCCTGATACAGATGGCGATGGTATTGCTGATAATGTTGACCGTTGTCCTACTGTAGTTGGTACAATAGCAAATAAAGGTTGCCCGGAAATTACAAAAGAAGACGTAAAGAAAATTACACAAATTGCTAGTAAAATATTCTTCGAAACAAACAGCGATAAATTAAAAGTAGCTTCATTGTCACAATTGGATGAACTTGTTACAATTTTGAAACGATATGAAGCAGCAAAATTAATTATAGAAGGTCATACCGATAGTCAGGGAGAAGACGCTTACAATATGACATTGTCACAAAAACGGACAGAGTCAGTTAAAAATTATCTGATGAGTAATGGAATATTTGAATCCCGTTTAACAGCAATCGGTTACGGTGAGACAAGACCAATTGATAATAACAATACATCATTGGGCAGAGCCAAAAATCGGAGAGTAGAATTGAAGACAGAATTTTAATACCTGTTTAATTTTCAATTAATAAAACAGAAAAGCTGCCGTGAATCGGCAGCTTTTCTGTTTTAAAAATAACCATTCAATACATAATTAAAAAGCCGCAAATGAAAAGTAGATATAGAAATTTAGAAGCAAGGTTTGAAAAGCTATCAACCCTTGTAATGTCGATACTTGGTAATTCCATTACGTTTATCGCAGCACTTTGTCTTGTTATTACATGGTTTTTAAGTAAAGAATTTTATCATCAAAGCATTCATAAAAGTATTGGTGAAATAATTCTAGGAGTTACATTTTTAAGTTTATTCTTCATCCAAAAAACGTTTAACCGGCTTTCTATTTCCCTTCATATAAAGCTGAATGAATTAGTTGCATCCCATGAAAAAGCCAATAATGAAATAATTAATATAGAAGAAAAGACAGAACATGAATTAAGTGAGATTACAAAAGAGTATGTTGAACTAGCAGGTATGGCTAAAACTGTTGAAAATAAAAGAACGTCAATAAACAATGACAAACAAATTTAAACATCGATTATTAATGATATATAAAATGAAAACAATTTTTCTATGTTTATTAACTTTCGGAATTTCACTTATTTCGTTTGGCCAAGTAGAAAAAAGTCCTATCGTTAAATTTTTAAATATGAGAGGCTATCAATTCCAGTCTACATTAAATAATCAAATTATACCGGATAGTTTAAAAAAATGGCCGGATACATTATATTACAATACCGTTTATAAAGCAAAGTTATTTGGCTCGCCAACCATTCCAATTTCATTCAGTAAAATAGAATATGTGAATGGAAAATATGAAGTTTCACCTACAATTAGTATAGGATATGGATATACCTGGTTTTTTGGCGACTTCATTTTTAATGAAAATGATAAAATAACCGTTGATCCTACGTTTTTCTTTGGGTTAATAACAGATATTGGATTACAAAATGATTTTAGTTTGAAAAAACTTGCATCTATTTTCACCGGTGGGTTTATAGGATTCGGTGCATTTTCTCTTTTTGCCGGTTATGATTATATTTCTAATTCACCATCTATTGGATTAGGAGGAAGAATTGATTTATACACCGTGAAACAAAACTACCTTAAACCAATTGGAAAAGTCAGAGAAGTAAGAAAACATAAATCAGTTTCATTACCAATAGCCGACGAGTAAATTATTTTTTCTCTTCTTTTAATTTCTGCTCTTCTGCTTTTTTATCTTCCGCTTCCTTCTTTAACTTTTCAGATTCTTTAGCCTTCTTATTAAAATATCCTTTCAAAAGAAAATTATGCTTGGCGGCTTCCATATTCTCGTTTAAACCTTTTGTGCTTTTTTTAAGATTTACCATTGTCTGATTAAAATTCTCAGCGATGGTTGAGTCCTGGATTAATCTTCCAAGAGTTCCATTACCGCTATTTATTTTTAACATTATCTCTGCAAGCTGCTGAGAAATAACTTCAGCATTTCCAGCTGTAATCTGAAGACTAGACATGATAGCATCTGTTTCTACAGGTTCTGCCGATTCGAGTTGTTGCCCTTCATTAGCTAGTGGTGCATCTGAGCTGCCCTGCGTAATAACGAGCAGTCTATCACCAATAAGTCCTTCCGAACCGATGGAAACCCCGCAATCTGACTTAATAAACTTCTTTACATCTTTTTTAATTAACATATCCACTTTGACGGTTGAATCATTAATTATACTGATGTTGTCAACAGTACCAACGTTTATTCCGGAGAATCTGATATTATTACCCACTTGCAAGCCACTCACATTATAAAATGTTGAGGTCAGCTTAAAAACAGGATTGAATAAATTCTTTTGCTTTCCGATTACAAATATAGCGAGTACAAAAAGAGTTAACCCTCCTGCAACGAATAGTCCTAAACGAATTTTAAATTTTTGAGTTGTAGTATCCATGATTGTAAATGAATTTTAAATTTTTTCTATTTATAGTTAAGTTATTTTTTACTTAAAGAATGAAAGAATTAAAGGATCCGTTGAATTTTCAAAGTCCTCTTTTTTACCTTCTTTATAAACCGCTCCATCTTTCAGCATTACAATTCGGTTAGCTGTATTGAGAGCACATTTTATATCGTGGGTGATAATTATAGAAGATGTTTTATATTTTTTCTGAACATCATTTATTAATGAACTTATTTCATCAGATGTAATAGGGTCCAAACCTGTTGTAGGTTCATCATACAACATTATCATTGGATCGACGACAATTGTTCTTGCCAGACTTATTCGTTTCCGCATTCCACCTGACAGTTGAGAAGGCATTTTATTCAAAGCATCTGCTAAACCGACATTTTCAAGAACTTCCATTATTTTTTCTTCTATTTCTTTTTCATTCAGATTTTTTCTGATTCTTCTGAGTGGAAATTCAAGATTTTGCTTTACTGTCATAGAATCATATAATGCACCGCTTTGAAAAAGGAAACCTATTTTTTTTCTAAGTTCTCCTAAGTCTTTCCGGTTTAGAGAAGTTACGCTTTTTCCGAAGACATTAATTGTTCCTTCATTGGAATTTAACAAGCCAACGATGCATTTAATAAGAACGGATTTTCCTGTTCCGGACTTTCCCAAAACAACCAGATTTTCGCCATTAAAGAGTTGTAATGAAACATTCTTTAAGACTTCCTGGTTTCCAAATGATTTTTTGAGATTATTTATTTCAATAACCGGTTCATCATGGCTGTTTTCTTTAATCGTCGAATTAGCAGGAGAATTTTTGGAGTCTGTTATCATGAAGTTATCATATCAGTAATTTGAACAGCAATCATATCGACAATAATTACAAGCAGAGAGGATAAAACAACGGCTGAATTTGCAGCAACGCCCACACTTTCAGTTCCGCGTCCTGCATTATATCCTTTATAACATCCAACCAAACCAATCACAGCGCCAAAAAAGAACGATTTAATAACAGCTGGAAACAAATCCATAAAATCAACATGACTAAAAGCCTGTGAAAGAAATAGTACAAAATTAACATCGCCTTTAATATTTGCTCCGGCCCAGCTTCCCAATATTCCGAGAGCATCAGCATATAAAATTAATAATGGAACCATAAGCGTTGCTGCTAAAACTCTGGTAACAATTAAAAATCGCATAGGATTTGTGGAAGAAACCTCCATTGCGTCTATTTGCTCAGTAACTTTCATTGATCCTAATTCTGCACCCATTCCGGAGCCTATTTTTCCAGCACATATTAAAGCAGTAATTACAGGGCCCATTTCCCGTATAAGTGAAACGGCTACCATTCCGGGAAGCATGGTAACTGCACCAAAATCAACGAGCACAGGCCTTGATTGAATTGTAAGTACCAATCCCATAATTGTACCCGTTATGGAAATTAGCGGCAAAGATTTATAGCCGATTTGAAAACATTGTCGCATGAATTCTTTAAATTCAAAATTTCTCGTAAACGTTTCACGAAATAATTCCAGAATAAATAAAAATACATTAGCGACTTCAATTAAAAAACTATTAGCTTCAAATGTTTTTGCTATGGTTTTTTCACTTAGCTTGACAGAATGTTTGGTAGCAAACCCTTTTGCTTTGACTACAGGATTAATTATTTTCATTTCGATCTCAAATAAATATAATATTTCAAAATAAATTTTTATTAATTTAAATACCTTCTCAGTATCCAGGATATAGTTTCATGATCTTGCAATAAACCGGTCAAAAAATCAGCCGTACCGGCGTCATTATACTTTTCGCTAACGGATGAAACATGCTTCCTCAATTGTATAGCTAACGATTCATGATCGCTGAGCAATTCTTGAAGCATATTTTTTTGAGATGGATATTTACCCGGAGATTCTTTTAACGAATTCGAAGAGCTAAACTCTTTCAACGTACCAATAGTTTTAGCTCCGAGTTTATTAATCCTTTCGGCTATTTCATCGATATATTCTTCTAATTGCTTATACTGTCCTTCAAATAATTTATGAAGTTCCATGAAGCTTTCGCCACAGACATTCCAATGAAACTTTCTTGTCTTTATATAAAGCGTCATTTCATCGGCAAGAAGGTTCGTTAGTAATAATGTAATGCTTTTTAAATGTTTTTCTGAAATTCCAATATTCGGTTTCATGATTAGTTCAATTTTAAATGGTTTATATTATTTTACTTTTTTCTTTTTAATAAATTCTAATTTCAATTTAGTGGTAGGAGTTGTATTTCCCAATAAAAATCCCCACGGTTTTAAAGTTTCTATGTGATCGAAAATAACTTTTATAATTGCGGTAAGGGGAATAGAGAGAAACATGCCCGGTACTCCCCAAATGGCTCCACCAGCAAGAACAACTACTATAGAAACTAGAGCATTTATTTTAACTCTAGACGCTACAATTTGCGGAATGATAAAATGATTATCTATAAATTGAATCGTTAAATATAATCCAAGTACAAATAATGCATAAGATGACGAATCTTTGGTTACAAATGCAATTATCATAGGCAAAGCTATTGCAATTACTCCACCTATATAAGGAATAACATTTAGTAAAGCTCCGGTTACACCTAAAATAATTGCATAATCAATTCCAAGAACCAACAAACCAAGTGAATTTAAAGTAGCAATTATTGCTGCTTCAACTATAAGTCCAAACAAATAGCTTTGGATTATTTTTTTTGAATTAAGGAGTATTTCAAAAACAGCAACATGATGAACTGAGTTAAATAACTTACGTATAAATTCAAGTAATAAATTTTTATAATATAATATCATAAATAAATAAACAGGAATTAAAACTGCGATGATTAATATTCCATTAATTGCTGAAATAGTCTGACCAATCGCTCCGCCCATATTATTGATAGCATCATTTTGAGTTTGAGTTATCCATAAATTAATTTTTGAAGTTCTGATATTAAAATTTACAGAAATCCAATGAATCAACTGAGTACTTATATCTAAAAATTTAGATTTAAGTGCAGGATACGTTTCACTAAACAATGTTAATTGAACAGATAAAAAATAAAATAAAAATCCCACAATTACAATTGCAAACAATACAGCGATTGAAATTGAAACAATTCTGTTAATTTTTTTTCGTAATAAATAATTGACTACTGGATTTAACAGAATAGAAAAAATCGTTGCAAAAATTAAAGGAACAATTATCTGTTGGCCAAAATACATTGCACATATGCAGGCAAAAAATCCAATTGCTAAAAACGCAAATTTGACATAAAAAGGAAACTGGATTTCTGAATTCATAAAATTAGAACCGGAATATTAAATTATATTGCTTTTTTTAATTTAGTTACCGAATTTAACCATTGCACTAAATAATGTACTTATATAACTTTATAAAATACTTATATCATTTATCGATTTCAACAAAAAAACACCTCCCAAAGCGTTGAAACTTTGAGAGGCATTTTTGAAAACTTACACTTACTTTAAATTAATCTTTTATTACAACAAGATATTTGGAAGCACTCCAAAATAATTCCGGATTTGTAATAACAATGTTTTTAACTAAATCGTTATCCTTTGTATCCTTCTCCAGAGTATATGAATTGGTTGGGTGACTTGTTACAATTTTCATATCACTATTAATCGCAATATTATTTGTTACCGTGTAATCGATTCGAGTAAACTTACTGTTATCGAAATCCTGACTTAATTTAGAAGTTCTGCCAATACCAAGCAGTCCGCCTTTTCTGTCGATGATTTTTGCATCTTGTAAATCATTTGATTTACCGACCACAAAGTAAGCTGTATGTAAAGCCATTGTTTCTTCAGCAATAGTTTGTGATTGAGCACCATTGCGAGCCATGAGAGTATCAACTGAAGTCTCTAAAGTAGCTACTTGTGCATTTAATGAATTCAGCTTCGCATTTAAATCGGCGAGTTCTATATCTTTCTTAGCCAACTGATCGTTAAGTGTAGCAATCATTTTCTCTAGCTGTGCATTTTTGCTTGATGAATTTTTGATTTTACGATTTAATTCAGCAATTTTTTTTCGATTTTGATCCATTAAACTATTAATAGAAGCAATCTCCGCATTAATTCTTGCTTTCTGAGTAGGCTTTAGCTCACCGGGCTTATCTGAATTAACAGCAATAATATGCTGTCTTACAGCAACAGAATCAAGATTCCTTTCCACATCATTAAACGAAGAAATAAAGTCGTTAATAAATGAATCACGCTCATTGACAACTGACATCAATGAATCTTTCTGGCGATTTGATTCCGTAAGTTCATTTTGATTACAAGCTGACATTACTAATGCAGTTGCAGCAATAAAAACATATTTTTTCATAGAAATTTGTATAATTAATTGTTTAAAAATTATTTTACTTCATAAATAAGACTGCAAAGAAATGAATATAGAATGTTTTGCATGTTACAAAACTTTTGGTATAAGTTACATAATTCACGTTTGTGCAATTCATCTATTGAAAATGAATTAATCGTCTTATATTTTATTCCATTATAATACACTCTTATCCTTTTTACGGAAATTTTTAAATTTATCGCGTGGTGCCTCATCGTTTAATTCGTTCATTTTTTTATAAGCATCAATCAAATATTCCGGTAATTCTCCTTTATATTTGATTTTATAATATGAAAATCCATTGTAAGGAATTACATTTTCAGTCTCGCTTAATTCAATTCTCTTAATAACATCATTTTCTTTAAAGTAAATTTTAAATGCTTCTTCCCTATCTTTCTTTAATTTCCTGAACTTATCATTTACTATCGACTCGTCGATAACTCTGGAACATTTTTCTTGAATTGTAAATACCATTGAATCGTTTACCTGCTTATTCAGGTATTGAACAAAAAGTGTATCTTTTATGGCCATCTTATCTACAAGCTCAGAATCATGTTCATTGTACATTCGAGCATCGATATTATTTGATGCTATATAATACCTCTTTTTTGCTTCATAAAGAAGGATATATTCTTTTTCCTTTATTGTGTAAACATGAGGATATATTACGATGCCTGACTCAGGATTTTTCTCCAGGAAGTTAGCCATTTTTTCTAAAAATTTAACCTGTGTAGGAAGCAATTCAGAATTTCGAAGTCCCCATTTTAAAGTAAGCGATTTCTCTATTTCAGTTTCAATATTTTTAACTTGCAACCTATACGATGTTGTCGCAGGTTTCACAAAAATATTTTCAAGTAAATCAAAAATCACATCGCGTAAATGGAATTTTGGATTCTTCATATTTCCGGTTATTGGAATTTCATAATCGATTACATTTCCACGCTCACGAATAAATGATAATATCAATGGCAACGGTATCCATTTAGCATCTTTATTCCTCAATCTTTTAGTAGCACGAGGATCTATAATAACCAAATGATTATCACTTTTGATAATTCCATTTCTGACATTCCACGTACCGTTAACTTCAATCGTTCCCCTATCAAGCGGAAAAGATGTATATGAGATTAAATACGGGTTAAACATAGATGCTGGAAATTTTTTAAGATTATATTGCATATCAAAATCTCCCGTATCTTTTGGATTTATACTGAGATTTACTTCGGCATCACCATATGGCTTAATGCCGGTTTTAAAAAAAACATTTGCCCGATTATGGTTTTTATCGACAGAATCTGCAACAATAGATAATGGATTTAAATCCACAGAAAATTTTTCACCCAAAGAAAAATCATTAAACTTAATATCACCTTTATTAATAGCAAACCTGTTAATTTGATAATAGCTTTGAAAAAAGTTTCTACCAAGTATTTTAACATAATCCGCAATTTCTATTACCAAATTAAATTTAGTATTACTAGCATTAGCAGCAGTCAGATTTGATCCATCAACACCAAACATGGTCTGAATATTATCCAAATAATCATATCTCTCATATTTAAAATAAGGATGACTTAGTATTACAGAATCAAAAAGATAAATATGATTTTTAGGACTTATTTCTTTCATCGTTAAAGATAATTTATCAAAAGATGCATAATCATTTATGTTTGTTTTCCCAAAATGAAAGTCATTAATCTGAATGAACCCTTTAGTGGTCACATCCTGAGGATCGTTAAAATTTCCTTTTGATTTGACATCAGCATCAAGGTTTGCAGAAAAATTACCATAATTGGTCAAATCTTTTAAATATTGCCCAATGATATTTAAATCAAACTTTTTAATTCTAACATCAAAATGATAGTCATTGTTTTTCAAATTTATAGTTATGTTACCCTTTATTTCACCACTTCCAATACCAGGCACAAATGAAATAGAAGTTGTTATAGAATCAGAATCCCAACGTTTACCGGTACTTTCTAAATTTACATTTTTAATATAATAATTGATAGGAATTAGTGGCTCGTGGTAATAGAATTCTCCATTCTTAATTTTTATGCTAAGTATGTTAAAGTGCAAAGGAAGTTTGGTAGTATCTATAACTTCATCGGGTGAAAACATTTTAATAATATCATTAAAATTAAAATCGTTTTTATTTTGAATAATATATCCCCGAGGCTTATCCAAGGTTAGCTCACTTATCTCATAAGTTTTAGAAAATAATTTATAAAGTGAAAAATTAATACTAAGTCCATTGGAAGAAAAGAAAATACTGTCACTTTTGAATTCATTAATTTTTATATTTTTTAAATGTACAAAGCCGGTAAAAGGATTTACGTATGCCCAATCAATTGTAATTTTTCTACCAGTATATTTTTCATCATTTTTTTCAATTAAATATTTAGTAATTGGTGAAATGAATAAAATTATTACAACAGAAGTAATAAGTAATACACCGATTACTATTAAAAGTATTTTTCTTAATTTATGTTTTAGAATCATTTTATTATACTACGCAATTTTTTTGGCTAAGGTGAATATGATTTATATTCTTTTACTTACATATAAAAGGATAATAATTATATAATTATTGTAAATGAAAATTCTTAATCATTGGCATCCTTTCCTATTTAAATTGTAAATTAATAACAGGATAAAAATTGTTTAGAAAAATTATTTATTTCGTTTTTAAGGTTGTAATAAATAAACGCTAAAATCTTAAGCTTTTTTAAATCGAAGTTAACATACTCAACACCTATGCTTTATGAAACAGGTAATTTAATTTACTAGTTGATAATGTGTGAATTATGTAACAATTAAAGAAAGTTCTATAACAATTACAGGTCTTAAAAAACACAAATTTGTACAAGTCTCAATTAAAACAGAACCATTTGAAAATATACATCAAATACATGGTCAGTAATCGCTGTAAATTGGCGGTTAAAGAAGCATTAAAAAGTCTTGGATTACATTTTATTGTTGTTGATTTAGGCGAAGTTGAAATCATGGAAAATATTTCTATTGAACAACGCGAAGAAATGAAGGTTGTATTGCTGAATTCCGGTCTAGAATTGATGGATGACAAACGCGCAGTATTAATCGAAAAAATTAAAAATGTAATTATCGAAATGGTTCATCATACTGATGAAATAATAAAAACCAATTTTTCTGATTTTTTGAGTAAAAAATTAAATCATGATTATACCTATTTATCGAATTTATTTTCAGAAGTACAAGGAACGACTATAGAGCAATTTATCATTTCACATAAAATTGAACGGATAAAAGAATTAATGATTTACGGAGAATTAAATATTACAGAAATTGCATGGAAAATGAATTACAGTAGTGTTGCTCATCTTTCAAATCAATTTAAAAAAGTTACAGGTCTTTCTCCATCGCACTTCAAGAAATTAAAAGATAAAAAGCGAATGCCAATAGAAGAAATAGGCAATCAGATTCAAATAAATAATAATTGATTTACTCCCAATAAATAGTATCGGAATAAATGGAAAATAATAATATGCCTGAATCGCAGTATGCGAGAAGTTTAATAGAAGCCAGTTTAGATCCATTGGTTACTATAAATACTCATGGAAAAATAACCGACATGAATCAGGCATTGGCAAATATTACCGGAATGAGCCGTGAGAAACTTACCGGTACTGATTTTTTCGATTATTTTACTGAGCCTCAAAAAGCAAGAGAAGTTTACCAGGAAGTGTTTGCTAATGGTTCTGTAACTGATTCTCCACTTACACTCCGTCATACAAATGGAAAATTGACAGATGTATTATTCAATGGGTCTGTTTACAAAGATGATAAAGGAAATGTTCTCGGTGTTGTGATTGTCGCAAGAGATGTTACAACACAAAAATTACTTTCAAAATATTCATTAAGCCTTATTGAAGCAAGTCGCGATCCTCTTTTTACAATTAATTCAGAAGGAAAAATTTCTGATATGAATAATGCTTCAGTAAAAATAACACATGTATCCCGAGAGAAACTAATTGGTTCAGATTTCTCCAGGTATTTTACAGAACCGGAAAAAGCCCGCGAAGGTTATAAACAGGTTTTTGCAAATGGTTTTGTAGAAGACTTTCCATTAACAATGATGGATGGAAAACTAACCGATGTACTTTTTAATGGATCCGTTTATAAAGACGACAGAGGGAAAGTACTTGGTGCTGTCGTTGTAGCCCGGGTAATTACAGAACAAAAAAGAATAGAAAAAGAATTAATCGAAGCCAGAGTATTTGCTGAATTAGCAACTGAAATTGCCGAAAAAGCAAAGATTAATGCAGAAAGCGCAACTATAATTGCAGAAAATGCAGTTCAAGCCAAACAGCAATTCCTTTCCAACATGAGTCATGAAATTCGCACTCCGATGAATGCAATAATAGGATTTACAAAAGTTGTATTGAAAACCGACCTGACGGCCAAACAAAAAGAATATTTAACTGCCATAAAAATGAGTGGCGATGCTTTAATAGTTCTGATTAACGACATTCTTGATCTTGCCAAAGTAGATTCAGGAAAAATGTCATTTGAAGCAATCCCTTTTAAATTAGAGCTATCTATATCTGCAATGCTTCATTTATTTGATACAAAAATCCAGGAGAAGAATCTTGAACTTGTTAAAGAATACGACAAAAATATTCCGGAGGTACTTATAGGCGATCCGGTACGATTGCATCAGATTATATTAAATCTGATTAGTAATGCAGTAAAATTTACAAGCAGTGGAAAAATAACCGTTAGCGTCCGACTGGTTAGTGAAAATAATGAAAAAGCCACCATTGAATTTATGGTTTCAGATACAGGAATTGGAATAGCCGAAAATAAATTAGAAAATATTTTTGAAAACTTTCAACAAGCATCCAGCGGCACCTCGCGATTATATGGTGGAACCGGCTTAGGGCTTGCCATTGTGAAACAACTGGTAGAACCACAAGGAGGAATTATCCATGTAAAAAGTAAGATTAAAGAAGGTTCAACTTTTAGTTTTACTTTGACTTTTAAAAAAACAAATGAAGAAGTCAATTTAGAAATTGAACCTGAAGAAATAAATAAAGAAATTAGAACTGTAAAAATATTAGTTGTTGAAGACATTCCGCTTAATCAATTATTAATGAAAACAATATTGGATGATTTAGGTTTTGATCGTGATATTGCAGAAAATGGTAAGATAGCTATTGAAAAACTAAAAATTAATTCGTACGACATTATTTTAATGGATTTACAGATGCCTGAAATGAATGGATTTGAAGCCACCGAATATATTAGGAATACAATGAAATCCAAAATTCCTATTATCGCTTTAACAGCTGATGTAACAACAGTAGATTTAGCGAAATGCAAAGCGATTGGGATGAACGATTATGTTTCAAAACCCGTCAACGAAGAATTGTTGTATAACAAAATAATTAGTTTAGTAAGAAAACCTACATCTATATTAGTTGAAACAAAAATAAATCAGGACAATCAAAATAAAAGCAAACAAGATAATATAGCAAAATATATCAATTTAAACTATTTGAATAAACATACAAAATCAAATCCGGCTTTAATAATGGAAATGATTAGTCTTTATTTAAAACAAACGCCATCATTAATTGATAATATGAAACAAAGCCTGCAGAATAAAGATTGGAATTCTTTACAAGCTGCGGCCCATAAAATGATTCCATCTTTTTCAATTATGGGAATTCATACAGATTTTGAAAATATAGCAAAAAAAGTACATGAATATGCAAATACGCAACTTCAAACAGAAAACATAAATGATTTAGTATTACAACTTGAAAAAGTTTGCATGCAAGCTTGTAAAGAATTGGAAGATGAATATAATATATTAAAGAATACAAATAAATGAAAAACGAAAGTAAGATTAAACTCTTTTTAGTAGATGATGATGCAGTCTTTTTAAAATCACTAGAAATAGAATTTTTAGAAAATGCCGATTTCGAAATCGAAACATTTGCCACAGGTGAACTGTGCATGGAAAATTTATCACACAGTCCTGATGTAATTATTCTAGATTACCATCTCGATGGTATCGATAAAAATGCAATGAATGGAATGGAAACATTGGATAAAATAAAAGCATATAATCAGGATATTCCTGTTATTATGTTATCCTCTCAGGATAAAATTGAAGTCGCTGTAAATTGTATGCATCACAGGGCTTTTGACTACGTTGTGAAAAGCGAAACAGCCTTCATGCGTTTACGAAAAATTATTACAACAATTTTCCGTTACAAAAAAATGGAGAAAGAATTAAATTGGTATATGGAGAGGATGTAAATTAAATATGAAAACAAATCAAATGAATACTGTAATTAATATTTTACTTGCAGATGATGATAAAGACGATCGATTATTTTTCGAGAACGCATTAAAGGAAATTACTATTCCCACTCAACTTAAAACTGTCAATGATGGAGAAGAGCTTATGGATTATCTTGGTAAGAGCCTAGAACACTTGCCTGACATTCTTTTTCTTGATCTGAGCATGCCACGCAAAACAGGATACGAATGTTTAACTGAAATAAAAGAAAATATTAAACTGAAAGATATCCATGTAGTTGTGTTTTCAACATCTTATTCACGGGATAAAGTTTATGAGTTGGACCTGGCAAATAAACTTTTCGAAATAGGAGCACAAAACTATATTCGAAAACCCGGTGATTTCAAACAATTAAGGAATATTATTGAACTTTCACTTACAAAACTATTAGAATTACAATCATCCAAAGACTCCGGAAAGTAATAAATTGTATTAATACATTAAATAATGAAAATATTATACGAACCATTACCGAACTATAAAAAAATAAAAACACTAAACATTCTCCTTGCAGATGACGATACCGACGATTGCAATTTTTTTAAAGAAGCGTTAGCTAAATTAAATCTATCCACAAATCTGAAAACAGTCAATGACGGAGAAGAACTCATGCAACTGCTCACTAATGAAACTATTGATCTTCCCAATCTTTTATTCTTAGACATCAATATGCCGCGTAAAAACGGTTTCGAATGTTTATCTGAAATAAAGAAAAACGATAGACTTAAAGATCTTCCAATAGTTATATTTTCAACATCGAATTCGCGGGATTCTATAAACCATGCCTTTAAGATTGGAGCCAATATATATATCCGCAAGCCCGGCAATTTCAACCAACTTATGCAAGTTATTCAACATGCGATTCCAATAGCATCAGATAAAATAGTTTCAGCCAGTCAATTAAAATACATTCTTAACGCATGAGTATAAAACAATTGAGTATCCTTTTAGCAGATGACGACAAAGATGACCGTTTCTTTTTTAGTATGGCATTAGAATCATTAACAGTTCCAACGCAGCTTGCAATAGTTATGGATGGTGAAAAATTAATGGTATACCTAGATGAAAATTCTCATCAACTTCCGGATGTACTTTTCCTGGATCTAAATATGCCCAGAAAAAATGGTTTCGAATGTTTAAATGAAATAAAACTAAATAACAGTCTGAATAAACTTCCTGTAATCATATACTCAACTTCTTTTGAACAAGACGTTGTAAATCAGCTTTACAAAAATGGGGCACACTATTTCATCCGCAAACCGGCAGAATTTTCACAGTTGAAAAAACTAATTCAACAAACTGTTGCGATTTTAATGCGAGACCTGCCAATCGGTAATTCAGGAAATATATTACAACCGACCATAGAAAATTTTGTGCTCACATTGGAAAACAGTTTAGTTAATTAAAAACAAATCAACTTTATCAAGCCTGAATATGGTTAAAATAAATAAAACGGAAAATGAGTTAATCATTCTTCGTAAAGAACTTGCCGTTCAAAAAGAAGAGAAAGAAAAACTGGCAGCAGAATTAGTGATTGCCCGCAAAGAACTTGTTATTCAAAAAGAAGAAAAAGGAAAAAGGGCAGCAGAGTTAGTGATTGCCAACAAAGAGCTTGCCTTTCAAAAAGGAGAGAAAGGAAAAAGGGCGGCAGAGTTAGGCATAGCTAACAAGGAACTAGTCTTTCAAGACGAAGAGAAAGAAAAGCGGGCGGCAGAGTTGGGCATTGCTAACAAAGAACTAGCCTTTCAAGACGAAGAGAAAGGAAAACGGGCAGAAGAATTAGGCATTGCTAATATAGAACTAGCCTTTCAAGATGAAGAGAAAGGGAAACGTGCAGCAGAGCTAGGCATTGCCAACAAGGAACTTGTCTTTCAAGACGAGGAGAAAGGAAAGCGGGCAGAAGAGTTAATTATTGCCAACAAAGAACTTGTCTATCAAAACGAAGAGAAAGAAAAAAGAGCAGCAGAGTTAGGCATTGCCAATAAAGAACTAGTTTTTCAAAACATAGAAAAAGAAAAACGGGCAGCAGAGAAAGAAAAACGCGCGGCAGAATTAATCATTGCCAACAAAGAACTTGCCTTTCAAAATAAAGAAAAAGAAAAACGCGCTGCGGAGCTAAGTATTGCAAACATAGAACTAGCCTTTCAAAACGAAGAAAAAGAAAAACGTGCAGCAGAATTAGGAATTGCTAATAAAGAACTTGCTTTTCAAAATGAAGAAAAAGAAAAACGGGCAGCGGAGTTAGGCATTGCCAACAAAAAACTTGCCTTTGAAAACAAAGAGAAAGAAAAACGTGCAGATGAGTTAGGTATTGCCAACAAAAAACTTGTCTTTGAAAATGCTGAGAAAGAAAAACGGGCTGCAGAGTTAGGCATTGCCAACAAAGAACTTGCTTATCAAAACGATGAAAAAGAAAAGCGAGCAGCAGAATTAGGTGTTGCCAACAAAGAACTCGCCTATCAAAACGAAGAGAAAGAAAAAAGAGCAGCTGAGTTAGGTATTGCAAACAAGGAACTTGCTTTTCAAAATGAAGAGAAAGAAAAACGGGCTGCAGAGTTAGGCATTGCCAACAAAGAACTTGCTTTTCAAAATGAAGAGAAAGAAAAACGAGCAGCCGAGTTAATTATTGCCAACAAAGAGCTTATTGCTTTCACCTATGTATCTAGTCATGATTTGCAAGAACCTCTTCGTAAAATTCAAACTTTTGTTACGATTATACTTGAGAATGAAAAGCTCTCTGAAAATGGCCAATATAATTTTAAAAGGATGCAATTAGCTGCTGGAAGAATGCAACAACTTATTGATGATTTACTGGCATTTTCGCGAATTAGCACTACAGAACTAAAATTTGAAAAAACAGAACTAAAATTAATTATAGAAGAAGTAAAAGCAGAATTAAGAGATACCATTCAAGAAAAACAAGCCAAAATTGAATCAACTGAACTTGGATATGCAAACATTATTTCTTTTCAATTTCGCCAGCTTATGTACAATCTTATAAGTAATGCACTCAAATTTTCAAATCCCGGTGTTTCTCCGATTATATCAATCAAGAGTCAAAATGTAAAAGGCAGTACATTAAATAATCCAAAACTTTCATCCGGAAAGAACTATTGCCATATCACAATAAAAGATAATGGCATTGGCTTCGAGCCACACTTTAGTGAACGTATTTTTGAAGTGTTCCAAAAACTTCACGGTAAAGAAGTTTATGCCGGTACTGGAATCGGGCTTGCAATCGTAAAAAAAATAGTTGAAAATCACAGTGGAATAATCTCAGCTAAAAGTGAATTAAATAAAGGTGCACAATTTGATATTTATATTCCCGCCGAATAAAATAATACTTATCAAAAGTAAATTTTCAAAAAATTGAATTTACTGGTAGAAAGAAACATTTTTCTGAAAGTGGGAATAATGTAACTTATTTCAAAATTTTTATAACATTATAATTTCCAGGTAAAGTAACTTTGATTTTTAAATATCCAATATGAAAACAGAAAAGGAATTGAATAGTGATATTTTAAAATTAACTATGACTATTCAGGATAAATTTCCGGAGTTAACTAAATACATTGCTGAAATGCCGGTTACAATTCCAGATACAGAAAATCCGGAAATAAATATTAAAATCCTTAAAGATTATTATAATTCATTAGAAGCATTGTTAAATAAATATGAAAGTAATCATTCAATTATTTAAGTGTAAGCTCTTAAAAACAATATTTACAATTAAATTTATTCTTTTAACAAAATAAAAACAAATAAATTAGAAATGACAAAAGCAAAATATTTAGGTATTTGGTTGGATCATGCAAGTGCACATTTGATGGAAGTTAATACCGGTCCAATTGAATCAAAAACAATTGAATCAAAATTTACTCATGAAGTAATGGCAACTAGTATGGGAAAGGGCGAATCACTTATGCATAATAAAGAACAACATCAACAATCCGAATATTATAAAAAATTGGGTGAAGAAATTAGAAAATTTGATGAAGTAATTATTTTTGGACCGACAGATGCCAAGGCTGAGTTATTTAATATTTTAAAAGCTGATCATCGATTTGAAAATATAAATATCGAAGTAAAACAAGCAGATAAAATGACTGAAAATCAAAAACATGCTTTTGTCATAGAGCATTTTTCAAAGGTCTGATTTCAGTCATTTTATTTACCCTAGATAAATTGAAATCATTTAATGTGTGAATGATGTAAATTATTAACAGAGTTATGTAAATCTGTGTTGAGCAAAATGGCGAGCTTTGCTTAGTATATCAACTCTGCTATTTTAAATATAAAATTTATGAAATCATTTATTACTGCCTCGCTTTTATTAATAATGTTTAGTTTAAATATCTCCGCTCAAGAAACACGCACAACGGAAAATTACGGGAATACCCTAAATTTAGGTGTGGGTGTAGGAGGCTATTCAGGGAATTATGGAAATTCCGGACGATCTTTACCTGTTTTTCACATAGATTATGAATTAAATGCAGGTACTAATTTTACATTAGCCCCATTCATTAGCTTTTATACTTATTCAAATAGTTATTATTGGGGTGACAAAAAAAAGAATTATCCATATAAATACTATTATTATCGTGAAACAGTTATTCCAATTGGTTTGAAAGGAACATATTATTTTGATCAACTGTTAAATGCAAATTCTAAATGGGATTTTTACCTGGCAGCATCATTAGGATTCACAATTGTAAATTCATCATGGGATAATGACTATTACGGTGATAGAAATTATTATAATCATTCCAGTCACATGAATTTCGATTTACACATCGGTACGGAATATCATTTAAATAATAATCTGGGTATTTTCCTTGATTTATCAACCGGTGTATCAACCATCGGATTAGCAATTCATACAAAATAAAAATATTTTGAAATAAATTATGCGGAAAAATAATATTCTGTTTTTACTTTTCATTTTTTCATTTATATCAGTTTATTCACAAATAGATTCAACCACTATAAATTCGCAGGATTCAATAATTGATAAATCCCAAACACTGGTTTTGCAAGATAAAACTGAAGCGAATATTAAAATTGCAGGTCCTGTATATACTCTTAATCCAGCAGTTGACATTTCCATCGTTGCTGTTGGTACAGCCTGGTCGGTTTATGCATTCACCAAAATATATAATAAAACACCCCCTACTCTTGAACAAATTCAAAACTTAAAGAAAGAAGATATAAATGCTTTCGACCGATGGGCCGTATATTCATATTCTCAATCGTTGGATGATATAAGTTATTATCCTTTTTATGCTTCCATTCCCCTACCCCTGGTATTTTTCCTCACCGGAAAAGAAACACGCAATGATTTTATAAAGCTTGGATTTTTATACTGGGAAGCAATGTCTATTACGGGCCTATTGGGGACAAGTGCCACTTACCATATTGATAGGTACAGACCTTATGCATACACATCAGAAACAACCATGGACAAACGAACAGGCAGCATTGCAAAAAATTCATTCTTTGCAGGCCACGTTCAGGTTGTTGCAACTCCAACATTTTTTATCGCAAAGGTTTATGCCGATTATCACCCCGATTCAAAAGTAAAGTGGTTGTTTTATGGGATTGCCTCAGCGGCAACCGGAGCAACGGCTTACATGCGCTTGAGAGGTGGCGAACATTTCCCTTCGGATATTTTATTAGGCACAGCTACAGGAGTTTTAGCGGGAATACTTGTTCCACAATATCACAAAACCAAATCAAATAATAATACAGGTATGAGTATATTGCCCTTTTCGACCGGTGAAATAAATGGATTAGTTTTTACTTACAAATTTAAAAAGTAATTATAAAATTCTATTTTTAAAGTGTGAATAATGTAACATTATCATAATGTTGTGTAACTGACAAACGTCAGATATTTTCCAATTTTACGTACTACTTTATTTAGTTATTAGGGATAAATGTTTAGTTCTATGGAAAAAACATTCATACTCCAAAGTAAGTTAATAGTATGAAAATTAATTATGATAACCATTAAAAAAGAAGGCATTCTCCTGAATAAAACGCTATTAGGATTTGAAAATGAAGGAGTATTAAATCCGGCAACAATCAAAGAAGGCAATTACGTTCATCTTTTTTACAGAGCAGTTAGTAAAGGAAATTATTCAAGCATCGGCTATTGCAAATTAAATGGTCCATTGACAGTTGAAGAACGATTAGACACACCTGTTATTTTTCCTCAATTTGATTATGAAGCTCATGGTGTTGAAGATCCGAGAATAGTTAAAATAGAAGATTTATATTATTTGACCTATACAGCGTATGATGGAGTTAATGCATTAGGAGCATTAGCGACTTCAACGGATCTTAAAACCTTTGAAAAACATGGAATAATAGTTCCTCAAATTACTTATGATGAATTTAGTCATTTGGCAAAATCAAAAGGAATTATTAATGAAAAATACCTGCGCTATAATGAACATGAACGTATTAAAGAAAAACATGGAAAAAAAATATTAATATGGGACAAGAATGTAATTTTTTTTTCTAGAAAAATAAACGGAAAATTACATTTTCTACATCGGGTAAGGCCGGATATTCAAATTGTTTGCATTAATAATTTACAGGAACTCACTACTGAGTTTTGGCAAAAATATTTTCTCAACTTAAATGAATATATAGCCTTAACACCTAAACATAAACACGAAGTAAGCTATATTGGAGGTGGCTGCCCTCCTATTGAAACAGAACATGGGTGGCTGATAATTTATCATGGTGTACATGATACCATTAAAGGCTATGTATATTCTGCGTGCGCGGCTTTGCTTGATTTACATAATCCACAAAAAGAAATTGCAAGACTGCCGTATGCTTTATTCAATCCGGATCATATCTGGGAATTAATAGGTGAAGTAAATAATGTCTGCTTCCCCACCGGCACAGCTTTGTTCGGTGACACACTCTATATTTATTATGGTGCCGCCGATGAACAAATTGCATGTGCTTCAGTCAGTTTATCCGAATTATTAAATGAATTACTGCTAAATAAAACGAATAATGTTACGTGAAATTACAATTGAGCCTATTAAAAATCTATTTCCGGGTGATCATTCAATAAAGAATATTATCAAAGTTCCGGCTAGAAAATTAACATCAGACGATTCAGATAATTTACCTGAAATTTTATTTATTACCTCTTTTCCGCCAAGAGAATGTGGTATTGCCACTTACTCTCAGGATTTAATTAAATCATTAAATAACAAGTTTAGTAATTCATTTAAAATTCAAATATGTGCTTTGGAAAATGACAATGAAAAACATTCTTATACCGATGAAATCAGGTATATTCTAAATACGGATCATTCAAACGAATATTTACAATTAGCATCGAAAATTAACTCTAATAATAACATTCAAACAGTATTGATTCAACATGAATTTGGATTCTATGAAAAGAAAGAAGAAATTTTTATTCAATTTTTGAATTCAATTTTAAAGCCGGTAATTGTAGTATTTCATACTGTTTTGCCTTTTCCTAATGAAACAATAAAATCCAATGTACAGCAAATATCAAATGCGTCGGAATCTATTATTGTCATGACAAATACTTCATCCGAAATATTATCCAAAGATTATAGTATATCAAAAAATAAAATTACCGTCATTCCTCATGGAACTCACCTGGTAAAACATTCTGACAAAGGGCTCTTAAAAGAAAAATATAAATTATCAGGGAAAACAGTATTATCTACATTTGGATTACTTAGTTCAGGTAAAAGTATAGAGACTACTTTAGAGGCTCTTCCTTCAATAGTAAAAATATATCCAAATATTCTTTTTCTGATTATTGGAAAAACTCATCCGACGGTAGTAAAAAACGAGGGTGAAAAATACCGAAGGATGTTGGAATCGAAGGTTGAAGAATTACAATTGGAAGCTAATGTGAAATTTATCAATCAATTCTTACCCTTACAGGAATTATTGGAATATCTTCAATTGACAGATATATATTTATTTTCTTCAAAAGATCCGAATCAAGCAGTAAGTGGAACTTTCTCTTATGCTATTAGTTGTGGTTGTCCTGTAATTTCTACACCTATTCCTCATGCCTGTGAGGTATTGCAAAATGATGCAGGAATAATTATAGATTTTGAAAGTCCTAGCCAACTTTCTGATTCTGTTATAAAATTAATCAAAGATGAATCGTTAAGAAAAAATATCAGTTCAAATGGATTGCATAAGATGGCCTCAACTTCGTGGGAAAATGCTGCTATTGCTCATGCAATGCTATTTGAAACAAAAAACAACGACCGGATTTCATTACATTATAAAATGCCTTTAGTTAATTTAGATCATATTAAAAAGCTCACGACAGATTTTGGCATGATACAATTTTCTAAAATCAACCAACCTGATATTACTTCAGGCTATACCTTAGATGATAATGCCAGGGCTTTAGTAGCAATCTGCCAACATTATAAATTAACAAGAAATGAATCAGATATAAAATATGTTAATATATACTTTAATTTCATTAAACACTGCCTGCAACCAGAAGGATATTTTTTAAATTATGTAAATGAACAAAAACTATTTACAGAACAGAATAACTCAACCAACCTTGCCGATTCTAATGGAAGAGCAATTTGGGCATTAGGATATTTATTATCTAACAGTGCCCTATTTTCAAATAAACTTATTATTGAAGCAGAATTAATTATGCAAAATGCTTTGCTAAATGTCAGTAAAATTCATTCAACCAGAGCAATGGCATTTGCAATAAAAGGCTTGTACTACTACGGTAAAAAAAACAAATCTGAGAATAATGTCTCCATTCTACGAATGCTTGCAAATAGATTAGCCCAAATGTACAAACATGAAGCAGAAAAGGAATGGCAATGGTTTGAGAGTTATCTTACCTATGCAAATAGTATTTTACCTGAAGCAATGTTATGTGCCTGGCTAGCTACCGGTGAAACAATATATAAGGAAATTGCAAAATCAACCTTTGACTTTTTAATGTCAAAGATCTTCAAACAAAATAAAATAAAAGTAATCTCGAATAAAAACTGGATGCATAAAGGCGAAGAGGCGATAACAGATGAAAACGGCGGGGAACAACCGATTGATGTGGCGTACACTATCCTTGCTTTAAGTAAATTCTATGAGGTATTTAAAGATGAAGATTACCTTCAAAAAATGGAAGCCTCGTTTAATTGGTTCATGGGCAACAATCATCTTCAACAAATTATTTATAATCCATGTACAGGAGGATGTTATGATGGACTTGAAGAAAATTATGTTAATCTAAATCAGGGAGCTGAATCGACTATAAGCTATCTGCTAGCCAGATTAACTGTTGCCAGTACTTTTTTAAACAAAAAGAATAATTCAATTTTACAATTACAAAAATCAAATATTGAAAGATTAATGGTTTAATATGTAAAAAATGTAAATAAAAGAAATTGTTATGTAACACTTCATAAAATATACTTCTGCATTTTTGTTAACAATAATTAATCAAAATAATTATGAATCTAAAAAGAATTTTCGGTGCTCTACTTACTATTGCAGGAATTGTAGGTCTTATTTATGCAGCAGTATTATCTGTTAATACTGCCGGAGGTACTCGAGATATTAAATCACTTGCTATTTATGGCGCACTGGGTCTTGTATTTTTTATTGCCGGTATTGGTCTTGTTCGAACTACAAAAGATGAATCTTGAATTGAATTCTATGAAATTCAACCAAATTAATTTGAAATTGAAATTTACAAAAAGAAAATAAAATAAATAGTTAATAGTATTAAATTGAGAAATATGTATATGGGTTGGTGGGGTATTTTAGCAGTTGCGGTTTTAATTGTCGGATTATATTATCGATTACGGAAAAATAAATGAATTTTGGAAATTTGTCCTTTTATAATAACTAATGACTATTTCAGGTTTTAAAAGATTTCTATTTATAATCTTAATATTTACTATTTATCGACCTCTATCCTCTTTTTCATACGCTTTACTTTCCCATGAGGCCATAATTGATGCATCTTGGGATAAATCAATCGTCCCATTATTAAAACATAAATATCCAAACATTACTGAAGAAGAATTAAAGAAAGCACACACGTATGCATACAGAGGAGCAATAATTCCTGACATAGGTTATTGCCCGATGGGAAGTATGTTATTTAGTAACCTTGTGCATTATGTACGAAGTGGTGATTTTATAACTGCCCTACTTGAAGAATCACGAAATTTTAATGAATATTCTTTTGCATTGGGCGTTCTATGCCATTACGAAGCAGACCAATATGGACACTCATTAGCGACTAACAAAGCAGTAGCTATTATGTTTCCAAAATTACGGAAAAAATATGGCAGCAAAGTACCCTATGAGAAGGGGCACGATCAACATGCAAGAATAGAGTTCGGCTTCGATGTGTTACAAACGGCAAGAGGAAATTATAAACCGGATTCTTATCATAACTTCATTGGCTTTGCAGTAAGCGATACTGTTTTAGAACGGGCATTTTTTAAAACATATGGTTTACACTTAAAAAATATTTTCAGGAACCTTCCGGTTGCTATTGAAGTATTCAGATTTGCTGTTAAAACAATTATTCCTGAATTAACTAAAGACGCTTGGAAAATAAAGAATTCGTTTATAACAAAATTAAATCCTCTAGCAACTAAGAAAAATTATTTATATAAAAGTGATAAAATAAATTATAAGAAAGAATTTAAGCAGCCCCGGATTCAGTCAATTTTTATTTCACTTATTATTGGTGTACTGCCAAAATATGGTCCTGTGTCTAAATTCAAACCAAAATTACCGAATGAAGAATGTGAAAAATTATTTGAACAGAGCTATGACTCTATACTTTATCATTATAATGGTTCAATAAAAAGACTAAGAACTCGAGATATTTCATATACTAATATCGATTTAGATACAGGTCAGGAAACCATACTAGGCGAATATAAACTTGCAGATAAAACATATTATAATTTATTAATGAAGCTGCAGAGAGCCAAATTTAAAAATATAGATATGGGTTTAAAAAAAAATGTTATTGACTTTTATAGAAACCACGAAATAATTTCTGATTATCGAAATCATTCACATAAAGGAAAAAAGATTTTAGTAGCTTTAAAGCAGCTAAATGCCTCTCCGTCTGATTTAGGAATACAAACCAAATAATTTTAAATTATTTGTTAATCACAACCTGACAAACATCCTACTTTTAATTCTGATTTTTTATCCTTTCTATGATACATCAACACAGTTTCTTTTCGTCCGTAAAAATCAATCTCAAAAAATCCTTCCTCGTTCCAAATTAAATACTCTTCCGCATTTTCAACAGATTTGTATTTAACTTTATCGATTTTACTACCGGCACCGCTTACAAGATAGTGCAGGCTGTCATTAAAAAAATATTCCAAAGAATGTTCATGTCCGCTTACATAGTAAATATCCGGATGATGATGTTCTTTCAACAGGCTGTCTAAACGAACGGACATTTTATTATAAGGTGGATAATTAGTATTTGAATCTGCAAAACGTCTGTTTAACCTTTCAAAGAATACAAGCGGCAAAGAATGCTTTCCTTTGGCATGAATAGGATGATGTCCCACAACAATAATTTTTTCACGCTTATTTGTTGCCTCCGTAAGTTGGTTTTTAAGTTCTTTATAAAAATTGGCCAGTAAAACAGAATCTTTAAGCTTTCTTTTACCCTCTTCGATAATCAAACGATAGGTATCAATAAAAATGATTCTTGTTTTTCCCTTATTAAAAATTTTTGAAATGGGCCCCGGATTTCCATCTTTAGGCAGGAATGTTCCTGATTTAGAATTCTGCAATGATTTATACTTAGACAAAGTTTCTTCAATAAATAGCTGTTCATCGAGCAGACGCTTTTTGCCTTTTTTAATATTAATAAGATTCCACCAATCATGATTACCCGGAATAAAATATGCGAAGCCCTTATATTCCTTTAATATTTCTAATTGCGATAAGAGCCTTCGTTTGGCTTTTTTACTTCTATCATATCCACCTACTTCGAGAGGTAAAAAAAAATAAGGTTTTATGTAACAGTTGTCACCAAGAAAAATTACAGCGCTATTCGGATTTTTCATCAATTGAGTTTTTAAATCTCTAAGTGTCGCTCCCGTTGAATCACCTTCACCGGCGTCTCCTATTAGAAACAATTTAAAAGTTGGCGTTTCTGATTCCTGAGCAATACATTTTAAATTAATTAATAACCCAGTAATCGTCCAAATCACCGAAAAGAATATATACTTCGAATTAACCATTGAATATAAGTAAGTGAATAATTCTATTTTAAAATAGTTGTATAAAAAATCAAAAATAAGTCTAATAAAATTAATATTTAACAATTTAAACAGACAAATCGCGAATAATATTAAACTAATTTAAAACAATGTCGTATATTTTAATATAAATAGCATTGTTCTTTGAATTAAAATGGGGATTATGTTCAAAATTAGGAGTTAGTTTTTTTTATTCACACAAATTATTTAATTTTAACATTTAGGCAGAAGTAATTTTTCAACCATTAGATTTAAAAAAAAGTGAAACTATATATTAAGAACATGGTTAGTCTTCGCTGCAAAATGCTTGTAAAAGCAGAGTTGGAAAAATTAAACTTAAAACACAACATAGTTGAATTAGGTGAAGTTGAAATTATGGATGATATATCAACTGAAGAACATGATGAATTAAAAAATAATTTACTTCAATCCGGATTAGAATTGATGGATGATCAAAGAGCTATCCTTGTTGAAAAAATTAAAAATATTATCATAGAATTAGTACACTACACAGATGAAATACCAAAAATAAGTTTTTCAGATTATTTAAGCGAAAAATTAAAACATAATTACAGCTATCTCTCCAATCTTTTTTCTGAAGTCAAAGGTACAACCATTGAGCATTTTATTATTATTCATAAAATTGAAAGAGTTAAAGAGTTGATCATCTATAATGAATTAAACCTTTCTGAAATTGCTTACAAGTTGCATTATAGCAGTGTTGCACATCTTTCTACACAATTTAAAAAGATTACAGGACTTACTCCTTCTTTTTTTAAATCACTAAAACACAAAAAGCGTACAGTTTTAGAAAATCTTTAATCTACTTTCCATTTTAAATTTTTGTTTGTTAATTTCCAATATGTGAATGGTGTAACTTTTTTCTAAAGTTATATAAAGTATTTACTACCTATTACCCTGACCTTAGGAACAATTTAAATGCCCATAAAGAGATGGAAAAAGTTAATAAAGTAATTTCAAATAAGAACAATCATTCAGCTGCTTCTGAATTAGAAAAAACCAAGATTCATATTGTTGTTGAAATAATTGAATATGTTCCCAATGCAGTTGTAAGCAGGACTATTATAAAAAAAACAACAGGGAATATTACTGTTTCCTCTTTTGATACAGGTGAAGAATTGGAAGAAAAAACTTCGCCATTCGATATCTATGTGCAAATAATAGATGGATCTGCAGAAGTCACTATCAATAAAAATAAGTTTCAATTAAAATCAGGAAACGGGATAGTAATACCGGCACATTCACCTCATTGTTTTAATGCCAATGAACAATTCAAAATGATTTCGACTGTAATTAAAAGCGGTTATGAAATTTAATATACAGGTTATAACCTATCCATTTACATTCTGACAAGTCGATTTTAACCTAATACGGGCTTTTTCAACATTTATATTAATAATGATCGTTTATAAATGATTTACCAAAATAAAAATCAGTAAATCATGTAACATATCTATAAAGTTGTGTAATATATAAACACAATTTATTATTCATTTTTGTTAAATGAAATCTTACTCACAAATATAAAATATGAAAATGAAAAAACTAACCTTATGCTTAATGACAGCATTTCTGTCGCTAACATTTATTCCAACACAATTAAAAGCAGGCTCGGAAAAAGCACAAACTACAACAGCCGCTACAAAAGCGTCTGAATCAGCTAAAGCCAATATATTGCTTGCCAGGCTTGACAAAATCAATGAAATGGATAAATCCAAATTGAGTACGCAAGAAAAATTGCAATTGAGAAAAGAAGTTCGATCTATTAAAAGTCAGTTGAAAGATTTAAGCAGTGGGATTTACCTTTCGGTGGGTGCTATAATTATTATTTTGCTTTTGATCATTCTGCTTTAATTAAAATAATTTAAACAAATATATTCAAATAATCTAAAATTAAAAAACAATTCTTATGGGAAATCTACTTTACATCATTGCTGTCATTTTAGTTATTGCCTGGCTTATTGGGTTTGTAGGATATAGTGCAGGTGGACTAATACATGTTCTTCTTGTTATTGCAGTTGTTGTTGTTTTGTTACGAGTTATTCAGGGAAGAAAGCCACTTTAAATAAATTATTTGTTTCAAAGAAACTAAAACAATAAAATGAAAGCAATAAATATATTATCATTATACTTATTGTTTTCATTTTCTCTGAATGCACAAACAGTAGCACCTCAGGATACAAAAAAGGTAGCACCTTCTGATACAATTACGCCTGCAAAAGGAAATCCTGAAGATCAAATTAAAGAGATCAAAGAAGAAAAAGTAAAAAAGCTTTCAGACTCAACATTCAATGAACCAAAGAAAAGCGCTCTTGTAGATACTACCATTCAGAACAAATATGGTGATCTATTAGATGACGATAGTACTTACAATAAGAGGTATCCACTATGGATACCTCTTTCTGAAGTAGCTGCCGCAAATATTTTTGTATGGTCGTATGACCGGTTTGGTTTAAATGCGGATTTCTCAAAAATAGGTAAAGATTCATGGCGTAGTAATATTAAAAACGGCTGGGAATGGGATGTGGACAGATTCGGAATTAATTTCATTGGGCACCCCTATTCCGGAACACTTTCATTTAATGCAGGTAGGTCAAATGGATATAATTATTTTCAATCGGCAGCATTTGCTGTTGGTGGTAGTTTAATGTGGGAATATTTTGGCGAAAACACCCGACCATCCTATAACGATATAATAAATACACCTATTAGTGGTGCATTCCTTGGAGAAATGCTTTATCGCTTGAGTTCTAATATTCTTGATGACAGGACACGTGGATTTGATAGAGTTTCCCGTGAAGTTTTAGCAGGAATAATTAATCCTATGCGAGGATTGAACCGTGTTCTACAAGGGAAATCATTCAGGATTACTAATAAAGAAGTATATCAGAAAGAACCGTTGAATGTCACTCTCTATGCAGGTTTACACAAGATTAATGAAGCAAAAGACGCCATAATTACAAAAGGCACCACTAGTGAAATGATAAATGTTCAATTTGATTACGGCAATCCGTTTGAAAAGCGAACGAGAAAACCTTTTGATTTTTTTAAACTTCGAACAGAATTTAATTTTGGAGTTGGAAGAAAAATATTAGATAATATCACAGGTTATGGAATTTTAACAGGCAAAAATATAAATTATGGAAAGCATTCTATATTATTAGGTATATTTCAATATTATGATTATTGGGATAATAAAACTTTTGAATTAGGTGCCATAGCTTTTGGTGGTGGAGTATTTTCAAAATTACCGCTAAGTAAAACTTCCAACCTCTATACTAATATTCATTTAGCCGTGATTCCATTTGCCGGAAATAGTACACACTTTGGTCCTGACACTTCACAATTCAGAGACTATAATTATGGTGATGGCTTAGAAGGGAAATTTGAGAGCACAATTAATGTTGGAAAATATGCTTCTGCTTCTTTAGTTTACTATTATTACTTTATTAAAACCTATGTTGGTATACCGGGAAATAATTTTATTGGAATTTTAAAACCAAGAGTAACCGTTCACATATTCAAAGGGATAAATATCGGAATGGAGCATTTTGTATATTATAATGATCGATATTTAAAAGATTATCCCGCGATTCATTCTGTAAGAACAGAACAAAAATTATTTCTACTTATTTATTTGGAAGACAAACAGCGTAGAGGTCATTACAATTAAAATAAATAATATTTAAAAAAATATATTTTATTAATATGCAGAATAAATTTTTCACTACTACCCTACTATTTATTGTTTTATGTAGTAATGCATTTGCTCAGGAAAAAAAGAAAGATGTAACGGCGCCAGAAACTCCGAAAGAGATTAAACTTGAAAAAAAGCTGGCAAAAAAATTATACAGTTTCCCACAATTTGCCAACGAAACGTCTTTATACATCAAGCAACCGACAAAATGGGTTAGCAGTGATTGGGTGAAACTGGGTGCTGTGTGCCTTGCAACAATTGCTGTAATGCCATTTGATGAAAGGATAACCAATTCAACACAAGGAGAACAACGATTTTATTACAGTGCTCCAATTGAAGGAGGAAGAATATTTGGTGAATGGTATTCTATTGGCGGTGTGGCCGGGGCCTTTGGAATATTTGGGTTAATTGCTAAAGATACTGCCGCCAAAAAAATTTCTATTGAATTACTACAAGCCGGACTTTATGCGGAATTACTCACAACACTACTGAAAATAGGAATTGGCCGGGAAAGGCCGGTAAGTACGGAAAGCGCTTTTACTTATCATCCATTCAATCTTCTTGATTACAATTACCACTCAATGCCCAGCGGACATACAACAAGCGCTTTTGCTTTGTCAACTGTTATGTCACGACATGCACATTCAACAACTTTAAAAATCCTTGCTTTTGTTCCGGCAGGATTTACAATGTTTTCAAGAATTTATCAGCACCAACATTGGCTTTCCGATGAAATCCTGGCAGCCGCCATTGGATTTTTTACAGGAAATTGGGTAGTTGATTTACATGAAGGCCGACGACATAAAATAAACGTTACTTCCATGTATCCGATTGGAATCTCCTATTCATTGAATTAGAAAAAATAAAAATAATAAATAATTTAAATAATTTAAATAATTTAAAAATAAAAACAATGCAAACTAAAAATTTAGGAATCGTACTCGTTGTAATAGGAGTTATTATGATGATCTATACCGGCTTTAATTATGTAACAAAAGAAAAAGTAGTAGACCTTGGTCCTCTTCAAATTAGTAAAAATGAAAATCATCCGGTACAATGGTCACCAATAATTGGCGGCATATTGCTCGTAGGTGGTATATTGATAATCGCAACAGATAAAAAGAAAATATAAAAAAGCAGGAATTATATAACTTTTTCAGATAGTTATATAACCTGAATCATTTTATTCAAAACGATCTTTACACTTCCATTTATTATTACAATTAAAGTAAAACTTAGAAACACCATTAATAAAAAAAGAAATTATCATAATACATTCAATAAAAATAGTATTCAAAAACAATTTAAATAAATAAAAAAAATGAAATCAGGTAAAGTATTATTAGGATTATTAGCAGGAGTTGCAGCAGGTGCAATATTAGGAATTTTATTTGCTCCGGATAAAGGATCAAAAACAAGAAAACAAATTCTAGATAAAGGTGAAGAATTTGCCGGATCAATTAAAGAAAAAATTGAAAATGCGGTAAACTCAGCCACTAAAAGCTATGAGAACTCGAAAGAAGAAGCAGAAAATCTTGTTTCAAAAGGCAGAAATAAATATGAAGAATATAAAAAAGATGGTAAGAGTACAACTATTTAACATTTAGTTTATTTTCTACCATATCCTAAATAGAAACTAACATTAAATTATTATGAAAGACACTGCAACACCAATAGAAACGCTTTTTGAAAAAGCCGAAAACTTTAGCAAAACGACAATAGAGTTATTCAAAATGAATGCTATTGACAAGTCAGCTGAAGTTGCATCAACCCTGGCTGTACATTTGGTAATTTCTATGGTTGTTGCATTGTTTACATTAATTATAAATATTGGAATCGCCTTGTGGATTGGTGAAATGCTGGGTAAAACTTACTATGGTTTTTTCATAGTAGGAGCCTTTTATATTTTACTAATCATTCTACTTTACACATTTCGGAACCAATGGATTAAATATCCGATTAGCAATAGTATCATTTCTCAAATTTTAAAGGAAAAGCTTTAATGAAAAATATAAATCAAACAGACGCTTTAAATAAAGTCATTGAAGTTTTGCAGAAAAAAAAAGAGATTGAATTTCTAGTGCTTAAAGAACAGTTTCAAATTACCTATGAAAGTTTAAAGCCAATAAATCTAATTAAAAGTACATTGGCTGATGTTGCTTCATCACCTGAACTCAAAAATAATGTACTCAATAATGTAATTGGATTGACTACCGGTTACATTTCAAAAAAGGTTTTATTAGGAAGTTCCAGAAACCCAATAAAAATTCTATTAGGTTCACTTTTTCAATTTGCCATTGCAAAGGTTGTGTCAAAACATACTGAAGGTATTAAAACAACCGGTGAAAATATTTTATTCAATATTTTAAGTTTTAAAAAGAAGTCAAATCAGAATTTTACTCAAAATGAGAATCAATAGTTAAATCTTGCTGTCAAAATAAATATTATGAATAATTTATTGAGAGGACTTATTTCCGGATATGGTGCAAAAAAATTGGGTGGTGGCTGTTTTGGGACAATAATCGTATTCGCCATTATCTGGTTTCTGCTCGGTCAATGTTCGTAAAATCAATAAATAATATTAGATACTTCCAATTTTATTTTAAATAACTTAAAAAGTATTGCAATATGAAATCGCAATCTGAGATAAAATTTGAAAAAATCTACGATTCATACAGTCCCTTAGTCTATGGGATAGCACTTGAAATTTCACCAACTACTGAAATAGCAGAACAAATTCTATTCAGAACATTTCAAGAAGTTTTTAATCAAAATTTAATTGAACAAAAACATCCATCACTTTGTGTAACGCTTATCAAACTAGTCTTTCACATCGCACACGAACAACTCCTCCCGTCCCAATTAAAAAATAATTTCAAACTAAAACAATTCGAAAATACTCCATTATTGCACAAATTGTTTTGTGAACAATTAAATTTAAAGGTTTACTGTGAAAATAATAAACTGTCACGCGCAGAAATTGCAAATAAAATTCGCGAAGAATTTATTTTTTTACGAAAAGAAAAAAATGAAAATAATTTATTAGTTGAAAATATATTTTAATATAATACAACTATTTATTAGAGTATTTACTAGAAAGTTTTGCAGGAATTATCTATTGCTCCGGAACCCCTAGCCAGGGTCCCGATTTTCTGAAGTAAAAAAATAATTTCAATTATTTAAAACCACCTTCGAATTTTTATAGTATGTAATGGAAATAGATTAGCTAATCAAAAAAAAACAATTAAGTTTATTATATCTAATTAGTATATATGAGTTTGTATGAAAGTGAGTGTATTTGAATAAATACATTCCCTTTCTTTTTTAAATTTTCTAAAAATATTTAATTGATCAAGTTAAGAAAGGTGATCTTTCGTTTTTAAGCTTTCTTAAAAGTTTATTTAATAAGTGAATCATACAACTTTTTGATATAGTTATGTAACTTAATCACAGCATATATTTTCACCTTTGTTGTGTAATTATTAATTCACAATTAAAACAAAAATTAAAATGGAAAAAAATCAAAATGACCAACGTAATCAGCAATCTGATAACAAGTCAAATCAATCTTCTTCGCAGGATGGCAACAAAAAAGAAACCAATCCAAATAACCCAATGGCAAATCGCGACAATGGCCAAGGCTCACAAAAAAGTAATCAACAAGGTAATCAAGAACGTCAGGGTTCCTCTTCATCTCAAGGTAGAACTAATACTGATGTTCAGGATTCTGATGAACGAGAGGAAAATTCTTCTGAAGAAGAAGTAACAACTGTCTCTAAAAAATCAGGAGATTCTAAATCTCAACAACAAAATGGCAGATCAGATAATCAAAAAAATCAAAAGGGAAATATGTAAAATATTTCACAAATTCCCGCTCACACGGGAATTTGTTTTTTTAAATTTTAAAAATTTCATTTAGCATTATATTTTTCAAATGAAAGTTCCATTAAATACAACTTCTTCCGAACCCGTAAATGAAAATATTACCTCCGGAGATAATTTTTCCTTTTGGTTTTCTTCTGCTCAAGACCCTATCGTTTTTGAGAAATTAACAGAGGATATTGAAACAGATATATTAATTATTGGTGGCGGCATTGCCGGGCTTACTACTGCATATTGCTTAGCAAAAGAAGGTCGTAAAGTAGTTTTGGTCGAAGACGGATTTATTGGAAGCGGTGAAACCGGCAGAACAACCGGTCATCTTACATGTGCGCTTGATGATCGTTATTTTGAACTGGAAAAAAAATTTGACAAACATATTGCACAATTAGCCGCTCAAAGCCATATGGCTGCAATTCAATGGATAGAAGACACAATTAAATTACATGAGATAGATTGCCATTTTAAAAGGATTGATGGCTTTTTATTTTTAAATCCTACGGATACAAAAGAAACGCTTGAGAAAGAATACGAAGCAACTAAAAATGCCGGACTTGACACAGAGCTGTTAAGTTCAATTCCTTCCATATCAGTAGAAAAAGATAATTCGTGTATTAAATTTTCAAATCAAGCGCAGTTTCATATTCTTCTTTATATGAAAGGATTGGCAGATGCATTTATTCAACTGGGTGGAAAAATATATACAGAAACTAAAGCCGAAAACATTTCTAAGGAAGGGGCTACTGGAAACGGCTTCAAGATAAAGGCAAATCACATTGTAGTTGCTACCAATACTCCTGTTAATGATTGGGTCGCAATGCACACTAAGCAATGGCCTTATCGAACCTATGTTATAGCAGCAAAGATCCTTAAAGGAACATTACCTTATGCATTATGGTGGGATACCGGTGATCATGATTCAATGTGGATATCAAAACCATATCATTATGTGCGTTTGGAAGAATTTGATGATAAATATGATATACTGATTTCAGGTGGTGAAGACCACCGCACAGGTCAGGCAGATGATGAGAATATAGAAGAAGTTGACCGTTATACTAAACTAGCAGAATGGACAAAGAAACGATTCCCTGCTATTGAATCTATTGAATTCAAATGGTCCGGTCAAGTAATGGAACCTATTGATTCATTAGCATTCATAGGTAAAAATCCAGGTAATGAAAATATCTATATCATTACCGGTGACTCGGGTAATGGTATGACACACGGAACACTTGGGGGAATGATTATCACAGATATAATTTGTGGAAAAGAAAATCCATGGGTTAAAATATATAGTCCTTCACGAATTTCACTAAAAGCTACCGGTGACTATTTGCATGAAGTTGGAAATGTGGTTGCGCAATATGGAGACTGGCTAACTTCAGATGATATAAAAGAAGCAAATAAACTGAATCCAGGTGAAGGCGGAATATTTTCTGCAGGACTAAAGAAAATTGCAGTTTATTGTGATGAGCAAAGCACTCTTCATACCTGCACTGCAGTATGTCCTCACTTAGGTGCGATTCTCCACTGGAATGCTGATGAGAAAACATTTGATTGTCCAATGCATGGTTCGCGCTTTACGACTGTAGGAAAAGTTATTAATGGTCCTGCATCATCTGATTTAAAAAGAATAAATATAAATGAAGAAATAAAAATTTAAAAATTAAATAAAATGAATAAAGAAAAATCAATCGACGCATTAAATATGCTTATTGAAATTAATAATGATAGAATTAAAGGGTATGAAACAGCCTTAAATGAAACTGAAGAAGGTGATTTAAAAAAAATATTTTCAATGTTTTTACAAACAAGTCAGAAATGCAAAGTAGAATTAGTTACGGAAGTCAATAAATTAGGTGGTAGCCCAATTGAGGGAACTAAAACATCCGGAAAATTTTTTAGAGTTTGGATGGATGTAAAAGCTGCACTTACCGGAAAAAACCGCAAGGAAATTCTCAGTTCATGTGAATATGGAGAAGATGCTGCTATTGATACCTACAATAAAGTATTAAAAAATGATATAGAGAATATTACATCTGAGCAACAAACATTAATAAATGCGCAGCTTGTATTATTAAAAGCTGACCATGACAAAGTAAAAAGTATGCGGGATATGATGGTTGAGCACTAATAAAAATATTGCTAATCTTAAATAAATGCAAACAATCTTATTAATTGAAGACAATATTAATATTTTAGAAAATTTATCTGAATTCCTCGAAATAGAAGGATATAAAATTCTTGTTGCAAATACCGGACGAAAAGGAATAGAATTAGCACAAGAATACAATCCTGATTTAATCATTTGTGATGTATTAATGTCTGAAATGGATGGCTATGAAGTCTTACACATACTTTTAGAAACTGCAAAAACAAAAGAAATACCTTTCATTTTCAGTACGTCCATGTCAGAAAAAATTGATCGAATCGAATCTTTGAAACTAGGCGCAGATGAGTTTATTGTTAAACCATTCGAAATGGAAATACTATTAAAAATGATAAAAAAGTTATTGAAATCGGGGAGTAAAAGACAAAATTCTAACATTTTCACAATCCTAGCATAAAATTATTTTAAAATTAATGAACTTTGATAATCTGACTACCATAGTGGAATGTTATAATTTTTTATAAATATTATGTAATATTCTTTGATAAATTAATAGAACATTTGTATACCAAAATGATTGGCCATTTTAAATAATGCTATTTATGAAACCTGAAGCTCAAAATAAAATAAAGAATGTAAATTCATATTACATATACTCTATTTTTATAAAAATATTTATTGCCAGTGGGTTATTATCAATTATTTCCTGCAATAAATTCGAATTAAATCCGGTTCAAATTAAAAACTCTGATAGTCCAACCAATTTAAATGCGAAAAATATAGAAGAATTACTTTCGAAAGAATCAATTTCAGATGATACAGTTACTTTTTTATTTACAGGTGATTCACAAAGGTTTTATGACAGGCTTGATGATCTGGTAGAGAAAGCTAATCAATATACAAACATTGATTTTTTACTTCTTGATGGCGATATATCTGATTTTGGGTTGCTACAAGAGTTTTTATGGATTCATGAAAGACTTGAAAAATTAAATATCCCTTATATAAGTGTCATTGGAAATCATGATTTAACATCCCGGGGATCTGATGTTTATACAGAAATGTTTGGTCCAAAAAATTTTTCCTTTACCTATAAAAGAAATAAATTTTTATGTCACGATGATAATAGCCGTGAATATAATTTTTCCGGAGTTGTTCCGCATATAGACTGGCTTACCGAACAACTTAACGACACAACAGCAGAATGGTTTATTGGTGCATCACATATCCCACCCTGGAGCACCGACTTTGATCCAAATTTAGTAAACGAATATATGAATCTTTTTGGATCACATTCAGAATTTATATTATCACTTCATGGGCATCACGTTGATCCAAGTGAAAGATACTACAACAACGATGCAGTTCTTTACATAAATAGCAGCGGTGTTCAAAAAACAGAATGTTATATTATAAAATTAATACATGGAACTATTATTAAAGAACTAATTACATATTGAAAACAACTATCATCCTCTTTTTACTTACCAGTCATATTCTTTTCGCTCAGGAAGAG
The DNA here is from genome assembly GCA_031417555.1 of Bacteroidota bacterium. Lineage (GTDB taxonomy): Bacteria > Bacteroidota > Bacteroidia > AKYH767-A > 2013-40CM-41-45 > JADKIH01. The sequence goes on along the minus strand of JANOVV010000028.1, from coordinate 43,319 downwards.
AAGAAAACAAAAATATTTCCAACTGCAGCATTATCCCTGCAATATGCCGGCAGTATTGGCTGGTTGTCTGCAGGATATTTCAGGCAAACCAACAATGAAAAAATTGAGTTAGGATTTGTTTATGGTTTCACACCAAAATTTGTTGGTGGAAATATTAATACAATTGGATTAAAGTTTATTTACAATCCAATTAAAATTCAGGTAAATAATACTATAAGTTTCGAACCAATTCAAACAGGTTTTTTTATTACCCAAAATTTCGGACACAATCTTCATATAAAATGGCCTGATCAATATGAAGAACAATATTACAATTGGACGAATAGTACTCGCTTTCATATTTTTCTAAGCACACAGGCATCCTATAACGTAAACACAAAACGTGTGAAAAAAATCTCAATCTATTTTGAAACAAATACCAATGAACTTTACTTTAATAGTTATGTAGGTCACAATAACTGGAAGTCTCTTTCCATAACTGATATATTCTTTTTTGGTATTGGCGCTAAGGTTTACTTTCAATAATAAAAAGACTATAAAGTTTAAAATAATTTCATCAGAAATAAATAATCATGATTACACTTATTTTCTACTTAATTAAAATGGCAAATAAAATACATTGTGAAAATTTGCAAAATAAATATAGAAAGAAAATTACAGTATAGTGAGAATAATGTAACTTATTTCAATAGTTATGTAACACTATATAAATTCAAAGGTTGCAAATTTGTATTTATAAATTAAAATAAAATGAACAATTTAAAAAACGATATTATGAACCGCATTTCTTTAGTAATTTTATTATTTGCATTTACATTAAATGCTAATGCACAAAAAAAAGTTGAATTTGGTTTACGCTATATGCCAACCATATCCTCTTTTGAAATGAAAACTTCATCAGGCGGAACTGTGAAAGGTCAAGCAACACTTGGTTATGGAGTTGGCGCTTTTCTTGGATTTAATTTTACAGACCATGTTGGAATTCAAGGTGAAATAATTTATAGTTCAATTTCACAAAAATACAAGGAAATGGATGTTGAAAGGGAAATTAATTTAAAATACATAAACATACCCTTGCTGTTCTCTCTAAATACAGGAAAGTCAAACCCGGTAAATTTAAATATTGTTGCAGGTCCTCAAATTGGGTTAAGTGTTGGAAGCAGCGTTAATTCAACCGGCGGAGATGGCACTTACAGCTCTCAAGCGGTACTTTCAGTTAAAAAAAGTGACATTGGCGTAGCATATGGAGCAGGAATTGATTTCGGCTTAAATGATGCTCAAACATTTCGGCTGGGATTAGGATTCCGGGGCGTACTTGGATTAATAGATATAAGCGACAATAATAAAACAGTTGTAAAAGACACTTATTATGTAGTTGACCAAACCAAGATTAAAACATATTCAGGTTATCTGGGAATATCATTTCTATTTTAATTTTAAGAAATTCTAAATTGATATAAGTACTCCTGTTTAAGCACAAAACCTGTTTCAATTCGAAACGGGTTTTTGTGTTTCTATCAATTCGCTAAATTAACTATAAATAGTAATTAGATTAATTACACCGACCCTAAAATAATAAAATAAAAAATGGACAATAAAGAAATTGATCAACTTTTGAATGATGAAAATAATCAACTTAATAAGTTACATGAAATTGTAAACGAAACTATTAAAGCAGAAAAACTGATTGTTCAAAATCTGTTGAATCCACCACAAGAAATACTTACTGAAGGACAAAAAATATCCGATAAAGTTGCCCGGTTTGGTGGTAGCTGGAAATTCATTATAATATTTGGTATTATTTTAACACTATGGATAATTTTCAATGCAATTGCTGTAGGATATTTAAAATTCGACCCTTATCCTTTTATATTAATGAATCTGATATTATCATGCTTAGCTGCTTTGCAAGCACCAATCATAATGATGAGTCAAAACAGACAAGAAGAAAAAGACAGAAAAAGAGGTGAAAATGATTATCTGATAAACCTAAAAGCAGAAATGCAAATCAGAAGCTTACAACAAAAAATGGATCTATTACTTGAAGAGCAAATTAAAACACTTTTTGAAACTCAGGAAAAACAATTTATACTTCTCAAAGAAATAAATTTAAAATTAGAAAATCATTTAGGAAAATAATAGTACCTGTTAATCAACAATAAGAGCTTTTTCTGCGAAATAACACATTGAAATTTATATTATTTCCCCGTATTAATTACTAGTAAAGGGCTAATTTAAAAACCACTTAAAACAATGTGTGAATAATGTAATCATTCATGATAATTATATAACATAATAAGCTTCTAATTGCCCCAACTTTACATGGTGAAAATTAATTCACTGTTGTCCCGCCAAATGCGGTCTCCGATTTTACGGAATTAAAAAATAAAAAAAATGAATACTACAGAATTAAAAGGAAACTGGAATGAGCAAAAAGGTAAATTGAAACAAAAGTATGCTCAATTAACAGACAATGATCTAATGTTCGAAGAAGGTAAAAAAGATGAGATGTTTGGAAAAATCCAGGTTAAACTTGGTAAAACAAAAGAAGAATTACACCAAATAATCAATGCACTTTAATCAATCGCTTTTGTAAAAAAGTAGTCGTTTAACAGAGGAATCCGTTAAACGATATTTCTAATCGCCGAAAACTAAATTTAAATAAATATAAAATGAAAAAAACAATCATTTCCTATGCAATTGCATCTACTCTAATATCAGGTATAATTTTTACCGGCTGTCAGTCCGCTTCACAAAAAGAAGAAAATGCCAAAGAAAATGTACAAGAAGCCAAAGAAGAATTAAAAGAAGTCCGTGATGATGCCAATAAAGAAGCACAAAAAGTAGCCAGTGCCGAAGAATGGAATGCATTTAAAATTGAAACGGATGAAAAAATCAGAAATAATGAAAATCGTATTGCTGAGTTAAAAGTGAAAATGAAAAAACCGGGTAAGATACTTGACGGGCTCTATGAAAAACGAATTGAAACATTAGAGCAAAGAAACAATGAACTTAAAGCAAGATTGGTAAATTATGAGAAAAATCAAAGCGATTGGGAATCTTTCAAACGTGAATTTAATCATGATATGGATGAATTAGGACAAGCCTTTAAAGACATTACGGTAGATAATAAAAATTAAGTTTTAGCACCACAAAAAAAGGCTGAAGATTCTTCAGCCTTTTTTTGTGTCATTTATTTTTTCTCATTTCCAGCTTTTAAAAATTCTGCTGCAATACTATGAAAATGATGAGGTCCTTTTTCTCTTGTCACAGAATATCTTCCTTGTTTGTAGAAACGCGACTTGACACCTCTTTGAACATTCTCTACTATCTCTTCATCTTCCATCTCCACTCTATCCAAGCCCACACCCGCTCCGGTATTTAATTTTGATTCGTCCCAAACATAGCTTTGATAAATAACTTTACATTCATCTACTGAAACGGGTTGAACGATGTTCACTGAAAGTCCCCATGGATAAAAATTAAACATCATATTCGGAAAAACCCAGAAATAATAAGCGGCAATATCTTTACCAAAATCAGGTGATGAGGTTGGCAAAATAAAACTATCTTTTTTATTTTTGGCAATTCCTATCTGAAGATTGGAGTAAGGGAAAAACAATTCAGTTGTATATTCTCCGAAATCGATTATCTCATTCAATCCGGAATGTACAAAAGGAATATGAAACCCTTCGAGATAATTTTCACAATACAATGCCCAATTCGCTTTTACATGAAATTCTTTTGCAAGCTCAGGTTTAAAAATAAACTCATCCAAAGGCATCCAGCTAACTCTTTTCATCATATCACCGAAAAATATTTCGGGTAAAAACTTTGGGTTAAGGGATGTAAACAATAACTTATTCCAATGAAACAAAGGCAGATTTATTAAATTGTCATCTGTGGCAGGGAAATTTTTGACTTCCTTAAATTCCGGCATTGACAAAAACTTTCCGTCGAGTGAAAATTTTCTTCCGTGATAATTGCAACGAAGTCCGGAAAGATTACAAGTTTTATCCACTAAAATATTACCCCGATGCGTACAAACATTGGAAAGAAGGTTAATTTTATCACTCTTATCTTTCGTTAGCAATAAAGGCTCATTCAAATAATTTTCAATTAGTGTAAATGGATAAACATCTCCGGATTTTTTAACCAGTTCTGAATTACCTATGAATTGCCAGGATGAAGCAAATATATTTTCTTTACACAAATTAAATATATCCGTACTTGTATAAAAATCAGTATCAATTGTTTTGGCTATAGAAATATCGGGATCAATGAAAAAATCGGTCATACAATTATTATAGTTATCGATTGCAATGTATTAAACATTTAGAATGGCTAAGTATTAAATAAAAAATTAATCCCGAAAACAATTTAATCGTTTAAGACTACGACTTTTTTAGTTTCGTAAATATTATCCCTATAAACCGTTATAAAATATATTCCATTTTCAACTTTACTTCCATCCTTGGAAGTTCCATCCCAGGAAAACTGATTAGCGCCATAACTTAATTTTAAGTTATTGAAAATATTTACAATTCTTCCATCAAGAGAATGAATTTCTATTCTATCGTCTTTGGAAAATGAATGCTTAACAGAAAAAATAGTTTTATTTGAAAATGGATTTGGTGAAATTTCTAAACTTAATATTGAATTTGGCGTTTCATTTATATTTACTAAAGAACTTAATTTCACAATCCAAAAATCTGATTTACCATTATTTTTTGTCAAGTCACCATTGCTTGAACTTGATGATCCGGAAACTATAAATCCATTATCATTTGTTTGTTTTACACAACGTGCAATGTCGTCTTTAGTACCACCCATGACCTTCTGCCATTGCATATTTCCAATGTTGCTTAATTTAACAATCCAGGAATCATAATCAATACCTCTTCCACGCAAGCCCATCAAATCACCGTCATCAGAACCGGTATATCCGGCCAAAATGTATTCGCCATCATTGGTTTGTTGGATGTAATGCAACCAATCGGTACCTGTGCCACCCAATGTTTTCTCCCATATTAAATTCCCAACACTATCAATTTTAACAATCCAAATATCATTATCGACAAATGAACCGTAATGTAAAGTTACATCACCATCACTTGAAGTAGAAGTACCACCGGCAATAAATCCTCCATCCAATGTTTGCTGAATGGAATATGCGCCGTCATTTAGTGATCCACCTAATGATTTTTGCCATTGAAGATTTCCGGAATTATTTAGTTTAACAATCCAAAGGTCAGAATATTGCGTTGTCCCATGATGGTTTGTTACTTCTCCATCGGTTGAACTTGATCGTCCGGCAATAACAAATCCGCTATCTGTTGTTTGAATTACACATTCTGCCAAATCATTGCTTCCACCTCCTAATGTTTTTTCCCAAAGAATAGTACCCGCACTATCGAGGTTGACAACCCAATAATCATATTGTATAGCAATTGTTCCATGATGAAATGAAATATCACCATCTGTTGATTTTGTTGTTCCGGCAACAATATATCCACCACTCATTGTCTGTATGATAGAATATGCATAATCATTATTACTCCCTCCCAACGACTTTTGCCATTGAATATTTCCGGAGCTGTTTAATTTTACGATCCAATAATCTTCTTGTCCATGATTTCCTGAAATATCAATATCATCTGAAATTGATTGTCCTGCCACAATATAACCTCCATCAGAAGTTTGTTGAATAGAGAAAGAAAAATCTTTATCAGTTCCACCTAATGATTTTTGCCATTCGATCGAACCTGTATTATTTAATTTAAGAATCCAATAATCCTGATTGCCGTGAAATAAAGCAATATCGCTGTCGTTTGATTCGGTATAACCGGTAACAACATAACCGCCATCGTTAGTTTGACAGATAGAAAAAGCGCCATCGCTTTGAGAGCCACCGAAAGACTTTTGCCATTGGATGGATGGTTGGGCATTTATTATTAGCAGATTGGTCAGAAAAAATAAAATAACAATTACAGATTTTTTCATGGAATTTTTAATTGGTTTTCCGGATAATGATAATATATTTTAAGAAAGTAAATTAATAATTTTTAATCCATTCCGGATAATTTCACCAAGATTGTCATTTATTTCACCAAAATATCATATGTTTTATTTAAATTTTGAAGTTTTCATTTGATTTATGGTTATAAATTAAGCCAATCGGTGTAAAAAACAGTAGCATATTTGAGAGAAAAAATTAAATTTGTAAACATTGGTTAAGGAACTTTTAAGAAAATACGGAAAATAGCTCGTAAAAAGAACAATTTCAATCATAAATAATTCAATTCATAAACATTAAAAAAAAATAAAATAGAGTTAATTTAATTTCGAAGTAAAAAGACAAAGAAATAATGAACATCAAAGAAAAATACACGAATTCGGAAAAAATTCAAGTTAAAGGAAAGTTCCTTTATAAGAATGGTATAAAGTTATATTTAAAAGGAGTAACGTATGGAACGTTTAAACCAACAGAAGATGGCAATCAATTTCCTGAAGTAGAAATTGTAAAAAAAGATCTAGGCATGATGGCTGAGTATGGGTTTAATTGCATCAGAACCTATACTGTACCTCCAAAATATCTTCTCGATTTTGCTCTCGAAAAAAATATTAATGTAATGGTTGGCTTGCCTTGGGAGCAACATATTACATTTCTAGATAACGATCAAACAAAAAACAATATCCTAAAAAAAATAAATGAGGCTGTGATAAGCTGTGAAGCACATCCTGCTATTATGTGTTATACAATTGGAAATGAAATTCCATCACAAATAGTACGCTGGCATGGTAAAAGAAAAATAGAAAATTTTTTAAAACAACTTTACCATACTGTTAAGCTGGCCGATCCAAAAAGTCTGGTAACTTATGTTAATTACCCAACTACGGAATATCTTGATCTAAGTTTTCTGGATTTTGATTGTTACAATGTTTATCTGGAAACACCAGAAAAACTTAGCGGGTATCTATCCCGTTTGCATAATCTTTCGGGCGATCGTCCTCTAGTACTAGCCGAAATAGGATTAGACAGCAATAGAAATGGTGTAGATAAACAAGCCGAAACATTAGTATGGCAAACTGAAACTATATTTGGAAAAGGTTGTGCCGGGATGTTTGTATTTGCCTGGACGGATGAATGGTGGCGAGGTGGTTTTGAAATCGAAGATTGGGATTTTGGTTTGGTAGATCGACAGCGTAAAATTAAGCCTGCATTAATTGCCGTACAAAAGGCTATGAAATCTATTCCTTTACCGAATGAGATTGAACAACCATTTATTTCCGTGGTAGTATGTTCCTACAATGGTTCAGCAACTATTCGTGAAACAATAGAGGAAATTTCAAAATTAAATTATAAAAATTTTGAAGTAATAGTAGTAAACGATGGATCGAAAGATAATCTGGAAGCAATAGTTAAAGAATATCCCGTAAAATTAATTAGTACACCGAACAGAGGGTTAAGTAGTGCTAGAAATACCGGAATGAATGCTGCACTGGGCGATATAATTGCTTATATTGATGATGATGCATATCCCGATGTTGATTGGCTAAATTACCTTGCCTATGCTTACACAAATACCGACCATGCATCAATAGGTGGCCCAAACATAATCCCTGCTGGAGATGGTTTTATAGCAACGTGTGTGGCAAATGCTCCCGGTGGTCCGGTGCATGTGCTAGTTTCTGATGAGATCGCTGAACATATTCCGGGTTGCAATATGTCATTTAAAAAAGAGGCTCTAAAAAAAATCGGAGGTTTTGATCCCATATACAGAAATGCCGGTGATGATGTAGATGTTTGTTGGAGAATTCAACAATCTGGAGGTACCATTGGGTATCATCCTTCTGCATTGGTTTGGCATCATAGAAGAAATTCTTTTAAAGCATATTGGAAACAACAAAAAGGGTATGGCAAAGCTGAAGCATTACTGGAAGCTAAATGGCCGGAGAAATACAATAGCTTAGGGCACCTGGCCTGGGCGGGAAGGATTTATGGAAACGGACTTACCATTCCCATTAAAATAAAAAAAGAGAAAATTTTTCACGGCACCTGGGGAACTTCTTTGTTTCAATCGGTGTATCAGCCTACTCAAAGTTTTTTCCATTCTATTCCATTAATGCCTGAGTGGTATTTGATTTCTGTTTTTGTAGGAATATTGGGAAGTCTTGGATTTTTATGGAGTCCATTAATGTGGATGTGGCCAATATTTTTCTTTACTATCGCTGTTGTAATTATTCAGGCTGCTATTAGTACCAGAAAAAATTCTTCTCTCCAACCGGATCAAAAGAAAAATAATAAATATTTATTTTTTATTGTTTTATTACACATGTTACAACCTGTTGCAAGATTATATGGTCGATTTACAAATGGGCTAACACCATGGAGGAAGAGAGGATTAGGATTAAATTCTAAGTTTTATTATGGATTTGGTTCACGGGTAATCACACATTGGTCGGAGAATTGGAAATCAACAGAAGAATGGTTTTTACTTATAGAAAAAAACCTCTTAGATAATAAAACCAGAGTGAAACGAGGGGATGATTTTGCGGATTGGGATTTCGAAGTGCGTAATGGACTTTTAGGACGTGCCAGAGCAATAATGACTATAGAAGAACATGGAGCAGGAAAGCAATATTTAAGATTTAAATGTATGCCATATTATACGATTAACCAATTTATTCTTCCTGCTTTGCTAATACTATTATCTGTTTTTGCAATGATTGCGGAACAATATATTGTAACTTCTGTATCGATTGCAATTATGTGTTTTATGGTTATGATAGTATTTTTAGAAACCGCACGTTCTGCTAATAGTCTCATAAACTCTTTCACATTTGTTGACCTAAATACTTCGTTGGAATCGATAAAAGCTGAACGCTCAAAAGAAGCAAATGAAATTCCCTATGTTGATATTGATTCTAATAATCTTCTTCATGCATTGCAGGAAATTACAAATAAAACTGCAATAAAATCCGATTCAAAAGATTTGGAGATTGTAGAATAATAGTTAGAAAAATTATTTTTAAAAACCAACGGAAATATAAAAGAATAATTTTCCAGCTTTATTCAAATAAATAAATGGATGACTTTTAGAAATTCATAACTGTAAAAAATTATTTTTCCTATTTTTATATTCAGAAATAATTTATTTAATGAAAAGACTTAATATAGTAGTTGCAGGCACTATGGCCTCAGATCCTTTTGCCGGCATGGCCTGGATGCATATGCAAATACTTTTAGGTCTTATTCGTCTTGGACACAATGTTTATTACTATGAAATATCATCAACCTGGCCTTACAATCCAATTTTACAAAGCCGTGTAGATAATACAGACTATTCAATCCCTTATCTCAAAAAATTATTTTCTGAATTTGGTATTGAAGACAGTTGGGCATACCGCTGCAGTTTTTCAAATAACGAATGGATTGGATTAAGTAAATCGAAAGCAGAAGATTTTCTTGCTAATGCAGATGTTGTTTTTAATATTTCAGGATCAACCAAGTTTGCTGAAGAAGGTTTAAAAACAGGTCGACTGGTTTATTATGGAACAGATCCTGTTTATCCTGAAATTAGATTTGCAAAAGGAGAAGAAGAGACGGTTAGTTTCATTAATCAACATCAGGACGTCATTACATATGGTGAGAATATTGGCAACCCTGATTGCCCTGTTCCGTCTTTACCTCGACTGCGAGGTAAGACAAGGCAGCCTGTAATTATGGATTTATGGAATGGAGGAGCTCCTTTTAAAAAAGAATTTACTACTGTCGGAAATTGGAAACAAGCCGGGCGTGATATTGAATTTAAAGGAGAAACATATTACTGGAGTAAACATCATGAGTTTATGAAATTTATTGATCTTCCAAAAAAAACAAGTCAGCCTTTTGAAATAGCAATGAACCTTGCCAGCCTTGAAAGTACTAAACATGAAAATACAACGGAAGTTCCTTCCTATGGTCTTGCTTCAGACGAATATAAACTGCTTACATCGAATGGATGGAAATTAATTGATGGGCCTTCTTTTACAACCGACCCGTGGAAGTACCGTGATTATATTTTAAGTTCGAGAGCGGAATTCTCTTTTGCAAAAGATCAAAATATCCGACTTAGAAGCGGATGGTTTAGCGAAAGGAGTGCATGCTATCTGGCTGCGGCACGACCGGTTATTACACAAGACACCGGTTTTGGAAATATACTTCCAACCGGTGAAGGATTATTTTCTTTCAATACAATGGATGAAATACTTAGTGCGGTTGATAAAATAAACAGTGATTATGATAAACATAGTCAAGCTGCCCGGGAAATTGCCGAAGAATATTTTAAAGCAGAAAAGGTGATGGAAAAAGTGTTGATAGACTTAGGATTATAAGTTATGAGTAAAAAAAAATTAATTGTTAATGCTGATGATTTCGGTCAATCCGAAGGTGTAAATAAAGGCATTATAAAAGCATTTGAGCAAGGTATACTTACTAGTGCCAGTTTAATGGTACGTTACCCTGCTGCATATGCGGCTTCAGCTTATGCAAAACGAAATAATCTTGATTTAGGTCTGCATGTTGATCTTGGAGAATGGATTTTAAGAAATAATGAATGGGCTACTGTTTATGAAGTTGTTTCAAGTGATGATGTATTAGCGGTAAAGGAAGAATTAAATAAACAACTGGAAGCTTTTTACCGCATTCACGGTAAGAATCCCTCACATATAGATTCTCACCAGCATGTACATAAAAATGAAAATATAAAAACTGTTTTTCTTGAAATGGCTCTTAAATTAAATATTACTCTTCGTAGTTGTTCAAAAAATGTAAAATATTGTGGTGAATTTTACGGGCAATTATCTGATAGTTCTCCCTTTCACGAAGGCATAAGTATTAATAACCTTAAAAGAATAATATCTACACTCCCTGAAGGTATAACAGAATTAGCCTGCCATCCCGGTGAGGATATTGAATTTCAAACTATGTATAAAATTGAACGAGAAATAGAAATAAATAGTTTATGTTCGAATAGCGTTGTAGAAACATTATTAAAATCAGAAGTTCAACTCTGTACTTTTGAAGGCATACCTTTTTAATATTGATTTCAAAAAAATATTTTTAATTTATATAAGTTTTAATTTTAAATAAATAGTGAAAAGTAAACATCAACAGGAATATATTATCAATGAATAACCCGGCTTTCAAAATAATTAAAAGAATTTTATCGCAAGTTCGCACATACTGGCCTCATCTAATATGTTTGTTTTTCCTTAATTTGATTGCAGCTCCCATTGCTTTGCTCAAACCTTTTGCTCTTAAAATACTAATTGATAGTGGTTTTGGTTCTCAACCGGTTCCAAAATTCATTGCCTTTTTTTTTCAAACAAATTTTGAATTTAGCTTTAGTGTTGTTGTTGCTATTTCTGCCGGTATGGTGATTTTTGTTGCTTTAATTGAAAACATATATAGTCTCACTATTTGGATTCTTGAAACATTCACCGGAGAAAAGATTGTACTCAGTTTTCGTACGCAACTTTTCAATCACATTCAACGGTTATCTCTTATTTATCACGATCAAAAAGGGACTTCTGACTCTTTGTACAGGATACAATACGACTCAATGAGTATTCGTTCTTTTTTAATAAACCAAACTTCTCCACTTCTTTCTTCTTTTATCACATTACTTTCAATGATTGTTGTTATGTTTTCCTTTAACTGGCATTTTGCAGTTATAGCTGTTTGCGTAATTCCTCCATTATTGCTCTTAATAAAATTATCAACTTCGAGAGTAAAAAAAGACTGGAAGAAAGTGAAAGAAGATGAAAGCGGAGCAATGTCAGTAGTCCATGAAGTTTTAAATTCGCTTCGAGTGGTTAAAGCATTCGGCAGGGAAGATTATGAGGAACAAAGATTTATTAACAGGGCAGGCCAAGCTATAAAAGGTCAGTTAAAAGTTGCCTGGTCAATTTCTGTTTTCAATTTAATTGTCGGCATTATTTTCTCAATTGCTACAGCATTATTTATTTATTTAGGTGCTGATTATGTAAGAACCGGTAAAATGACATTGGGTGAATTAACACTTGTTATTGCTTATCTCGCTCAGGTTTTCGGGCCATTACAAAATATCAGTAAAAATTTAAACGATATTCAATCTTCCATTGCAAGCATTGATAGAGTAATAAGCATGCTTGATCATGAAAAGGAAGTTCCTGAAAATCCACAAGCAATACATTTATCAAAAGCAACAGGCTCGTTTACATTTAAAGATATTTCATTTTCTTATAAGAAAGAAACTCCCATTTTAAAAAATATATCTTTTCATATTGAAGCCGGTGAAAGAGTTGGAATAATGGGTTCTACCGGAGCAGGAAAATCAACCCTTGTCAGCCTTCTTAACAGATTTTACGATCCTACCGAAGGTGTTATATGCATTGATGGAACAGATGTGAAAAAATATAAACTAGATGATTATAGAAACCAATTCGCAATAGTTTTACAGGAACCTGTTTTGTTTTCTACAACCATAAGTGAAAATATTCGTTATGGGAAACCTGATGCTTCTGAAAAAGAAATTATAGCTGCAGCAAAATCTGCTAATGCTTATGATTTTATTGTTAAAAGTAAGGATGGTTTCGACACATTGGTTGGAGACAGGGGAATGCAATTATCCGGCGGGGAACGTCAACGAATTTCTTTAGCAAGAGCATTTATAAAAAATGCACCAGTGTTAATTCTTGACGAACCAACAAGTTCAGTTGATATCAAAACAGAGGCCCTTATTATGGATGCCATGGGTCGATTAATGGAAGGACGAACAACATTTATGATAACACATAGGTTGGACACACTCGATTATTGTAATGTTATATTACATATTGAAAACGGAAAATTAACAGATTTCATTCGTAATGAAGATCCGGAAAAAATGAAAGCAATAAAACAAAAATTAATAAATAATGTTGCTTCTTAAAAAAGCATGTAATATTCAATGTATACATTTCCAAATAACGAAATACTTGCTCAGCATTTATCATCAATGATTGAAAATAATCACGCTGAGGTAAAAATTATTTCACGATCAAATTATATTGAAAGTAGCACATTCCCGGTTGAAATTGTAGTTTGTCGAACCAGCCAAGGAAAAATTTTAAATTTGTTTTGCAAATACCTTGCAGGTATGGGACCCAATAATTTTGGTCACCGTGGAGGCCTGGAATATGAGGCCAAAATATACGAACACATACTTGAAAGGATACCTCTTTCTAAAATAAAATATTTTGGCCAATGTCGTCTTGACCATAATGATGATTTATTACTAGTTATAGAATACCTGGGTGAAAAACTGCGAATGTTATATTCCGACGATCCTGATGCATTGATAAAAGCAGCCACTTGGATTGGCAAATTTCATACTATTTACGAAAACAAATTTTCTGACCATATAAAAATTTACGATAGAGATTATTATTTTTTCTGGTCCGAACGATTCCGGAATTCTACAAAAATTCATCATAATAATTTCCCATGGTTAAATGGTTTAGCAAATTACTATAATGAAAATATAAAGTGTTTAATTGAAGGTGATCAAACAATAATACATGGAGAATATTACCCTAGAAATATATTGCTACGAGAAGGTATGATTTATCCGGTTGATTGGGAATCAACTGCATTTGCGGCTGGAGAAATTGATCTTGCAAGTTTAATTGAAGGATGGGATATAGAGAATACAAAAGCTGCTATAGATGCCTATAAAAAAAGCAGATGGCCTAAAGGAATTTTTAACGAAAGTGAATTTGAAAATAGACTTCTATTAGCCAGAATATATTTTCACTTTTGGTGGTGGGAAGAAAATTCTGATACCTTTGATTTGAAGGAGAATAAATCATTACAACAACTTCAACAACTATCAATAGAAGCTGGAATATTTTGATGGTTAAATAATAATTTGGTTAATTTTTTTTAAAAATTGAGATATTTAAACAACAATTTTTTGAATATTTCCTACATACTAGAATTATTTAATTTAAGACATTAAACAAAAATATTGCGGTCTTAAAAAACTGTAAATAAACTGTAAGGATTTAATTAAAATTCCCTTTTTTATTCCGAAACAATAGAGCACCATATATGTAAAAATAAGGATGAAAATAATCAGTTTTCTCCTTGTATTCTATTCATTTACTCTTCAGGTTTATTCTCAAAAAGAATCTATAGGATCGAATAAAATTGATCCGAAAGAAAATCTTTTGAATACTACTTTTTCAGAAAAAGAAAATTCTGCTCAAAGTGAAATATTGAATATTGATTCAATTATTTCAAGTATAATTTATCTAAAAGAAATTACTTTGGTTGGGTATAAGAGCCGAACGGATATTCAGCAGATGCCGGAAATCGTAGGTACTAATATCTATGCAGGGAAAAAAAGTTCTCTTGTCGTTATGGAAAATGTCCAGGGAAATATAGTAAACAATACCATGCGACAAGTTCTTGCAAAAGTTCCCGGTATTCAAATTTGGGAAAGTGACGGCAGTGGAATTCAAATAGGAATTTCTACACGTGGACTAAGCCCTAACCGCAGTTGGGAATTTAATGTGAGACAAAATGGTTACGATATCGTTGCAGATCCATTCGGTTATCCTGAAGCTTATTATAATCCTCAGATGCAAGCCGTACAACGTATAGAAATTGTCAGAGGACAAGCAGCACTTCAATACGGTCCTCAATTCGGTGGAATGGTCAATTATATACTAAAGAATGGTTCAGAGATTGACAAACCTTTCCAGTATGAAACACAACAAACAATTGGGAGTAATGGACTCTTCAATATATACAATGCCGTAGGCGGCGAGACAAAAAAATTTCATTACTACAGTTTTTTCGATCACCGCAATTCAAACGGATGGCGTGAGAATAGTCAATATTATACAAATGTCGGTTTTGGAAATTTTACCTACCGTTTCAATGAAAAATTTTCAATTACCGGCGAATTGATGCATTCACACATCCGCAGCAAACAACCCGGTGGACTTACCGATGAACAAATAAAACAAGATGCGCGTCAAAGTTTACGCAGCCGTAATTGGCTTGATATTAAATGGACGACTGCAGCTTTAATTGGAAATTATCTATTCGACAAGAATACAAATACACGCTTAAACATGAAAGTATTTGGTGTGTTTGCAGACCGGGGAAACATCGGCTATTTAAAACCCATTACTATTAAAGATTCCATCAACCCTCTCACATTACAATATGATAACCGGCAAGTAGATCAGGACCTCTATACCAATTTTGGTTCTGAGGCAAGATTCCTTACCGACTATTCTGTCTTAAATATAAAAAACACTGTATCTGCCGGAGTACGATATTATCTTGGAAATACTGATAGATCAAGATTAGGAGTAGGTGATCAGGGAATTGATTTTAATATGAATTTTATTCAGAAAAATCAAGATCTCAATTTGACAACTGCCAATGCTGCTGCTTTCATTGAAAATCTCATCAGAATAAATAATAAATTCTCAGTAATTCCCGGAGTGCGTTTCGAACATATTGTCATGAATGCCGGTGGAAGATTATATTTTAATTCCAACCAGGAAGAAGTATTTATCAAAAAAGAAAAACGAAAAAGGGATTTCATACTTGCCGGAATAGGAACTGAATATTTGCTCACCGAAGCAACAAAATTGTATTCCAATTTTTCACAGGCTTATCGTCCTATGTTATTTTATGACGTAACGGTTTCTCCGGAAACAGAGATTTCAGACCCCGATATGAAAGATTCGAAAGGATTTAATTTCGACTTTGGTTATCGTGGGAAGATTGAAGACTTTTTACTTTTTGACATGAGCGGCTTTTTGCTTCATTATGATAATCGAATAGGTATAATTAAACAACAAAGCATTGACGGAAGCTTTTACAATTATAGAACTAATGTCGGTGAGAGCATTAGCAAAGGTTTTGAAGGGATGGTTGAAATAAGTCCGCTACTATTTTCAGGAGACAGGCCACTTGTAAACTTCAGAACTTTTGTTTCATACAGTTATACCGATGCGCGCTATGGAAACTTTAAAATAATCTCCATTGATGATGTAACAAACTCATTAAAAGAAACTAATTTTAAAAATCACAAAGTTGAAAATGCTCCGAAAAATATTTTAAGGACAGGAATAACGACAGAATACAAAAACCTATCAGTTACCTATCAGTTTAGTTATGTTGATGAAGCTTATACAGATGCCAATAATACACTATCAGATGTAACAGCACAGACAGGCTTGATTTCTGCGTATTCCGTTTCAGATTTAAGTTCTGCTTTAACATTAAATAATAATCTGAATTTCAAAGCAGGGATTAACAATCTCTTTAACAGTACCTACGTTACACGTCGTGCTCCTTCAATACCCGGACCCGGTGCATTGCCGTCTGATGGAAGATCAATATATATTTCTGTAGGAGCAAAATTTTAAAAAAGGTAATTTTTTTATCTAACTAATTCCGGTCGAAAAGTATTTCGAAAATTTTCGTTACGTTAAAAAACTTTGTATTTTTTTTAAACTGGAAAAAACATCAAGAGCTAATTATTTATTCACTTTTCAGGAGTATAAACTCAGGATGGATATATTTGTCCTAATCATATTGGTATTACCTGTGAGATACGAAACTTTTCATTAATAATTGAAGGAAAGAGCTTTTGAAGCCTCTTATATTTGGACAAATTACCTTATTAAGGCTAATATCGTTCATAAAACCGTTAATAAAAAACAAAGAATTAGCTCTTATATTAAATCGATGTAGTACCTTTATCGAAGCAATTTTAATCATACATTTTAAAATTCAGAGTGATCTCTATTCTAATTTATTTTGAATTAAATAATGCACTCATAATTATTACTTGATATTCAGAAATCATTTTCCCAAATCCTTATTTAAATCATTCCAATGAGCATTAAATCAATACTAATTATTGCTGCAATGGCAGCTTTTTTATTTATCAATAGTAAAACCAATGCACAGGTTACGCTACCTCCGGGATTCAATCAGGTACTGGTAGCAGCAGGAATTTCGGGTGCTACAACGTTAACTCAGGCTCCTGACGGCAGGTTTTTCATTGCACAGCAAAACGGCTTATTGTTTGTAGTTAAAAATGGTGTTAAACTATCAAAACCCTTTATATCACTTAATGTTAGTGTCAATGGTGAACGCGGCTTACTTGGAGTGGCTTTGGATCCTGCATTTGCGACCAATCAATACATCTATCTTTGTTATTCATTACCTGATGGATCATTTAATCGGGTAAGTCGTTTTACGGCCAGTGGCGACACGGTTGTTCCGGGAAGTGAAGTTACAGTAATGGAATTGGATTCATTGATTGCAAATTATCACGGTGGTGGTCACTTGGATTTTGGCCCGGATGGTAAATTGTATATCTCTGCCGGTGAAAACGGAAGAACATATAAAGCGCAGCAACTTGATACTTATCTTGGAAAAATTCTTCGTATTAATTCCGATGGTACGGTTCCATCAGATAATCCATTTCCGGGCCCTGGAAAAAGAGATCGTGTATGGGCTTATGGTTTGCGGAATCCATTCACATTTTCTTTTCAACGTGGTACAGGAAGAATGTTTTTAAATGATGTAGGTGATGTAACCTGGGAAGAAATTAATGAAGCAACAACAGGTGGAAAAAATTTCGGTTGGGCGACTGCCGAAGGAAACAGTAATAATCCTGCATTTACAAACCCTTTCTTTGCATACCAACACGGAACGACTGTGGATAAAGGTTGCGCTATTACCGGAGGAACATTTTTTAACCCTGTTTCAACAAACTATCCACCGGAATATAACGACAAATATTTTTATATAGATTATTGCGGCAATTGGATTAATATGATTTCTCTAACCAATCCACCTGTGTGGTCAAATTTTGCAACAAACATCGCCAATTATTCAGTAGGTATGTTAACCGGTCTTGATGGCAATTTGTATTTTGTTTCCCGTAATAATGAAGCATTGTATAAAATTACATACACAGTTGTACCATCTCCATTAGTTTTAACGGATCCATTAAGTCAGACTATTTCCGTCAATCATCCTGTTACTTTTTCAGTTACTACAAGCGGTGCAACGCCATTAACTTATCAATGGAGGAAAGGCACTACTCCAATCAATGGCGCTACTAGTATCGATTTTACAATACCAACAGTTGCTTTTAGTGATTCAGGGAATTACAATGTAGTTGTTACAAATACATTTGGAAGTACAACTAGTAACAATGCACATTTAACGGTAATAGCCAATCAACCACCGGTGGCTTCGGTTGATACACCATTAGTAAATTCGTTTTACACCGCCGGAGAAATTATACATTTTAGTGGATCAGCTGTTGATCCCGAAGATGGAAATCTGCCAGACAGTTTGTTTGAATGGGTTGTTGAATTTCACCATAACACGCACTTTCATCCGGGTCCAAATGTACCAGACAGTGTCAGTTCCGGATCTTTTACTATCCCAAATACAGGAGAATCTGCTGCCGATGTTTTCTACAGAATTTATTTGATTGTACATGACCAAGATGGTTCTGTTGATTCAGCTTTTGTTGATGTACATCCACGGACTTCGACATTTACACTTAATACACAACCTTCGGGATTTACTTTAAATCTTGATGGAACGCCTTTTACCACACCTCATTCTGTTTTGGGCGTCGAAGGAATGTTAAGAACAATCAGTGCTCCTATTTCACAGTTATCCGGACAGAAAAACTGGTTATTCACAAACTGGGACAATGGCGGACCACTTACACAAACATTCGCCACACCGGTGAATGATACGGTATGGGTAGCCAATTTCGATACAATTAGTTTGCATTTTGATCTAGGTACAGACACTCTTGTATGTATTGGTGATTCAATTACTATTGATGCAGGTGCAAATTATTCTAGTTATGTCTGGACAGACGGTTCAGTGAATCAGTATATAAATATATCAACTACTTCTCTAGGCTCGACAACAGTTGGCGTAACAGTAACAGATGCAAATGGTGCAGCCGGAAACGATTCAATAAATATCATCGTGGATATTTGTGATTTGATTACAACGATAGAAAAAGATTTAGTTTCCATTTATCCTGTTCCATCCGGAGGAGAAATTACGATAAGTGAACTTGAGGGAAATTATTTTCTGAATGTAATTGATATGACAGGAAGATTTATAATCAGAAATGATTTTGTATCAGCCAAACAGAAAAAGAATATTCAATTGTCACCGGGCATTTATACATTTATGTTGATGACGGCAGATAATCAGGTAATCAATCGTAAAAATGTTGTTGTGATACGATAAGATTATTTAAAAAAATTATTCTGTTTCATAATCGAGTTTTACAGTTATAGTTGCTGTTTTTCTCTTTGATGCAGTATTAAATGATCCGCCCCACGAATATTCTTCCGAAGAATTTTGTGCGACTATCTGAAAAACACCCATGTCTGCTTTTTTCAATCGCCCTACTCCACTTCCTGCATTCTCTGCAATTTTAATTGCGCGCGAATTTGCATCTTTGGTTGCTTGTGCAATCATTTCAATTTTCAGCTCGGCTAATTTTGTATAGTAATATTGAGGAGGATTCGAATAAAATTCAATTCCCGAATTTATCAGTTCGCTGACTTGTCTGGATATTCCTTCTACTTTATCAACTTCACCTGATTCTATTTGTACATTCTGGCTAAGCTTGTAACCTGTGAAAATTGATTTTGTTTTTCTACCGGTATCATCATAAAGCTCATCGAATTCTTTATTTATATCAATTGCGGAAAAAACAACATTATCTGCTTTAATTCCTTTTGAAAGTAAATAAGTATTAATTTTTTCTCTGTCCTTATCCAGTTCAGCATAAGCCTCTTTAAGTATCAGGCTTTTTCTGATAAAAGATCCGCTCCATACAATCAGGTCAGAAACAAAATCCTTGCTGCCTAAACCGGTTACAGAAATTGTATTGCTCGATTTATTTCTGTTTCTAAAAGCATTGGAGAATATCAAAGCAGTAAAAAGTATTGCGAGGGCAATAATAATAGTGTTCAAAGAAGTTTTCATAGATAAAGAATATTTATTTACTTTAGATAAAATTAATAACCAGAATATAGAAACAAACATAACAAAGTTTTATGTTCTTTTCAACCTTTTTAAAATCGAAATTAGACTTCCATCTGAAAATAGTTAATCTTTGATATCGACTTCTAAGTCCGTGTGTAATTGATTAACTTTGGAGAGTATTTTAAATAATTAAATATCTATTTCAGTTTAAGAATATAAATAAATTATGTTATACGATAATTTTGGAAGGCAACACGATTACCTGCGAATATCTCTTACAGATGTTTGCAATTTCAGGTGTCAATATTGCATGCCTGAAGAAAATATCCGGTTTATGCCATCAGCAAAACTTATGCAGGCAGATGAAATTGATACTATCGCCGGTGTTTTTGTAAAATTGGGTGTTAAAAAAATAAGACTCACTGGCGGAGAACCTCTTCAAAGAAAAGATGCAGAAGATGTTTTAACAGCGCTTTCAAAATATCCGGTAGAGCTGACTTTGACTACCAATGGTTCTAAGGCAAATGACTTTCTTCCGGTTTTTAAAAAATCAGGCATAAAATCTATCAATGTAAGTCTCGATACTCTTAATGCTGAAAAGTTTTTGATTATTACCAGAAGAAATATTTTTCAAAAAGTATGGAACAATATACAGTTACTTATCGACGAAGGATTTCATGTGAAAGTGAATTGTGTAATTATGCGCGGCATTAACGACAATGAAATAATAGATTTTATCGAATGGACAAAAAATCAACCGGTTCATGTGAGGTTCATAGAATTTATGCCTTTCAATGGCAATCAATGGAATGATAAAAAAGTATTCAGCTTTAGGGAAATTTTAGAAGTTGCCGAATCTAAATATAGTTTTCTTAGAATGAAAGATGGCCTGAATGAGACTGCTAAAAAATACAAACCCTATAATCATGAGGGCACGTTTGCAATAATCAGTACAATGAGTGCTCCCTTTTGCGGAAACTGCAACAGAATGCGATTGACTGCCGATGGTAAAATGAAAAATTGTTTATTTTCAAAAGGAGAAGTTGACATATTAAGTGCCTTGCGAAACGGTGATGATATTGTTCCGTTAATTAAGCAATGTGTGGTAAATAAAGCGGAGGCATTAGGCGGACAATTTGAAGGGGAGTATCAACAAATTGACGCATCAAAAATTACAAACCGTAGTATGATTAACATTGGAGGATGATTTTTTTATTAACCGTTATTCTTTTCACGGCATATCGATAAATGCAACACAAATGATAAATGTAACTGAAGCAATAAAACTAATTCTGGAAAATTGCAATCAATCAAGAATTGAAACGGTTACATTATTGGAGGCCAATGGATGTATCCTTGCTGAAAATATTATATCACCCATTGATTCTCCACCCTTCCATCAATCAGCCGTAGATGGTTATGCTTTTTCTTATGACAATAGGAATAAGAAAAACGAATTATTTATAAAAGGAGAAATACAAGCAGGTGATTTTTCAAATTTAATTTTAAACCCTGCTGAAACTTTAAGAATTTTTACCGGAGCGCCAATTCCTAATGGCTCAGATACCGTAGTAATGCAGGAAAAAATAGAAATAACTGGCAATAAAATTATTATTAATGATGAACATTTATTGAAAGGAAATAATGTCAGATTACAAGGTTCGCAAATTAAACAAGGGGAAACAGCTTTGAAACAAGGCCAGTTGTTAATGCCGCCGGCAATTTCCTATTTGTCGGGGCTTGGTATTGCTCATGTTAAAATTTTTTCAAAACCAACGATAAGCATTCTTGCAACCGGCAAAGAGTTAATAAAAGCAGGCCAAGAATTAACGAAAGGGAAAATTTTCGAATCCAATGCTATTGGCCTGGAATCAGCATTACAACAAATTAATATTAAACCGGTTTCCGTTGAAATAGTAGATGATTCTGAAGAAGAATTAATGAATGCAATAAAACATCAACTGAATTCAGATATCCTCATTCTAACAGGCGGTGTTTCTGTCGGTGATTATGATTTAGTACCTGCAGTGCTTGAAAAATGCGGAGTAAAAAAAATATTTCATAAAGTCAAACAAAAACCAGGCAAACCGTTTTATTTTGGCAAGTACAATCAAACATTAATATTCGCTCTACCCGGGAATCCTGCAGCAGTAATGAGTTGTTTTTATGAATATGTCGTTGATGCTATCAGCACTTTTACTAAAAAGGAATATTTTAAAAAAACGTTGTTACCACTTGCAGAAGATTATAATAAAAAATCAGGGTTGACTTTTTTTCTTAAAGGAAAAACAGGAGAGCAAAGAGTAATTATTTTAGAAAATCAGGAAAGTTATATGCTGAATTCTTTTGCAGTTGCAGATTGCCTGGTTGAATTAGAAGAAGAAAAAGAAGTATTTAAAAAAGGTGATTTGGTAAAAATCAAAACGATCTTTTAAATTATTAATACATGTCAAAATTAAAAACTAAAGGACATTTATGGATAGAAAATAATAAAGTTCACCTGATCGGGCCGGGAAGAAAAGAATTACTATAAAGAATTTGAAAAATTTTAATCACTATTAAAGAATAAATTTTAGAAGGTATGTCTGGAGAAATTTTATTTTATATTTTATTATTGATTGTTTCATTTTTGTATGCCTCGGTCGGGCATGGAGGTGCGAGTGGTTATCTGGCATTGATGGCATGCTTTTTTTTTACTCCGGATATCATGCGACCGACAGCACTATTATTGAATTTATTTGTTTCGTTAATTGCATTCATTCAATATTATAAAAACGGCTATTTTCAATGGAAATTATTTTGGCCTTTTGCGATAACTTCTATCCCTGCAGCATTTATTGGTGGAAATATTCATATTGATGAGGGTGTATATAAAAAAATATTAGCTGTTTTACTTCTATTTTCAGTGGTAAAACTGATTGGATTTAATGATCAGTTGCTGGAAGTTAGAAAAAAACAAAATTTGATAGTCTCTTTAATTATAGGCTTAATCATTGGTTTGTTTTCAGGAATGATTGGTATCGGTGGCGGAATAATATTAAGTCCTTTGATATTACTTTTACATTGGGCAGATATGAAACAAACAGCAGCCGTTTCAGCCTTATTCATATTTGTTAATAGCCTGGCCGGGTTATCGGGATCAATGATACATGGCATTAACTTTACCAGCACCATGGAATTGATGCTGGCTATTGCATTGATCGGTGGATTTGCAGGATCTTATTTCGGCGCAAAAAAATTTAATACAATTAAACTAAAATATTTATTATCAATTGTACTGATAATTGCTTCAGCCAAATTAATATTTACTTAAGCAATGGATAAAAAATTAAATAATATTAGCGGCTATATACTTGCAGGCGGGAAAAGTTCAAGAATGGGTAAGGACAAAGGATTGATAAACTATAACAATAAAGCAATCATTGAATATATTATTGAACAACTGCAGCCAAAAGTAAATCAATTGGTAATCGTATCTAATAATATTGAATACGAAAAATTTGGTTTCGAAGTAATCAATGATTTAATAAAAGACATTGGCCCGGCCGGAGGAATTTATACAGCCTTAAGTCATACAAAAGAAGAATTAAATTTTATTGTAAGCTGCGATATGCCTTATATCAATAAAGATGGTATACAATATATTATACAACACTCGATCCATTCACAAATTACAGTTCCTGAAAAGGATGGAATAACTGAACCTTTGGTTGGAGTTTATTCTAAAAATTGTCTGAATAAGTGGAATGAACTCATTCAACAGAGAAAAATTAAATTGAAAGAAATGATTTTGCACTTTGAATTAAACATCATCAATGTAAATGATAATATTCTATTTGATAAAAATTTTTTCATGAACATCAATACGAATAAAGATTTAGACAACGCAATTAATCTAATAAAAAATGGAAATTAATATAATTGCTTTCGGACAAATTGTTGAACTTACCGGGAGTCAGTCATGGAAAATATCCGGCGTAAAAAATACGGATGAATTAATGAAGAAATTAGCAGAACAATTTCCTTCATTACCGAAAATTAATTTTGTTATGGCTGTAAATAAAAATGTTATTATTAATAATACAGAACTAAATCCGAACGATACGGTGGCTTTACTTCCACCCTATTCCGGAGGATAATAAAAATTATTAAAATCAAAGATAATAATTATGAAAAAAGTAATGGTAGAAGGTGCAATTTCACCGGCGTTTATTGGTGAGTCAATTGCAAAACACAATTCTAAAAAAAATATTGGAGCACACAGTATTTTCCTGGGACAAGTTCGCAATGATATTATCAACGATAAAAAAGTGAAAGCCATTGACTATACTTCATATCTTGAAATGGCAGAAGATAAATTTCACCAATTACGCGAAGATGCTTTCAAAAAATATTCCCTAACCTGTATGCATATTTATCATAGCATCGGAAAAGTAAATGCAGGAGAAATAAGTTTATTTGTTTTTACTTCTTCTGTTCACCGCAAAGATGCAATCAAAGCTTGTGAGGAGATCGTTGAGAAAATTAAAAAAGAAGTTCCGGTTTGGGGAAAAGAAATTTTTGAAGATGAAAGCTCGCAATGGAAAATTAACAGTTAAATAATTTACATTATTATGATTGACATTACTACTAAAATTAAAACTCACCGTTCTGCCATTGCTCAGGCTATAGTAAAAGTTAGTAAGCAGGAAACGATCGATGCAATAAAAAATAAAACAGTACCAAAAGGTGATGTTATTGAAGCAAGCCGTGTAGCCGGATTATTTGGCATTAAGAGAACAAGCGATATGATTCCTGATTGTCATCCGCTACCTATAGAGTATGCATCCGTTTCGCATAGAATTGAAGGACTGGAAATTTTTATTGAAATAGAGGTTCATACTATTTACCGCACAGGCGTTGAAGTTGAAGCTATGCATGGGGCATCGGTGGTAGCGCTAACTATTTACGATATGCTAAAACCGATTGACAAAGAAATTGAAATTTTAAGTATTAAATTATTAAGCAAAAAAGGAGGCAAGTCACAGTACGTTGACAAACTTAGCCGTACTATTAAATCTTCCGTCATTGTGTGTTCTGATAGTATTTCAGCAGGGAAAAAGAAAGACTTTGCCGGTAAAGCAATAATCAGCAGACTGGAAAAGTTAAATGTAACCATTGACGATTACAGCATAATCCCTGATGAAATTAAAAACATACAGGAAAAAGTATTGGCACTTTATAATTCGAAAATTGATTTAATCATTCTCACAGGTGGCACAGGTTTATCGGCAAGAGATATTACACCTGAAGCAATCCGTCCATTATTAGATCGCGAAATACCCGGCATCGGAGAAGCTGCGAGAAATTATGGCCAGGAACAAATGCCCTACTCCATGTTATCGAGAAGTCTGGCTGGGATGAAAGGAAACACCCTCATAATTGCTTTGCCCGGTTCAACACGAGGTGCAAGTGAAAGTATGGATGCACTTTTTCCATACTTGCTTCATATTTTTAAAGTGATGGAGCAAACTTCGCATGATTAGGTACTTAAGAAATAAATTATAAATTTGTATGGTAAAATTAAAAGTATGAAAAAGCTAATCATTGTTTTCTTGTTGTGCCGACTAACCTCTGTAAACGCTGAAGAAGGAATTCAGTTTTTTAAAGGAACATTTTCTGAAGCACTTGCTAAGGCTAACGAACAACACACACTCCTCTTTGTCGACTGTTATACAACCTGGTGTGGACCTTGCAAATGGATGACAGCAAATGTATTTACCGACGAAGCAGTATACGGTTCTTTTAATAAAAATTTTATTTGTCTGGAGCTCGATATGGAAAAAGGGGAAGGACTAGACATTGCAAAAAAATATAGTATAAAGAATTATCCAACCTATCTATGGATTGATCAGACAGGTAAACAGGTTCATCGATCTGTCGGCAGTGTGAGTTCCGGCGAGTTTTTGACCATAGCAGAAAAAGCAATGAATCCAAATAAAAACCTGAGTTATATGAAGACTCAATATGAAGCAGGTAACCGCGATCAGGAATTGCTTTTAAACTATGCATCATCACTGAAGTCTGCATACGATATGAATTACCAAACAGTAGCGGATGAATATTTCAGGACTTTGCCTGAAAAAGATTTAGCAGAAGAAAAAAACTGGAATGCCATACTTGAGTTTACTCCGAACATTAATAGTTATACTTATGGAGTTATGACAAGAATGCTTCCATCTTTTAATGAACGTTATGGAAAGGACAGCGTGCAAGTAGTATTTGACGAACTGGCGATTAGCAGTCTTTCTTTTGCACGGCAACAAAAAGATTCCATCTTATTAAAAAAAGCAATTGCTAAATTAAAAGAGAGTAATAATAAGGAGTTATTTAAACAAGGACTAAGTGAAGAGATGAACTATTACAAGGGAAATAAAAATTATTCAAGGTATGCAGAACTTGCACATGATTACATCAATAAACACTTCCTCGATGATCCTAAAAAGTTGAATGCAGTTTGCTGGACGTATTTTCAACATATCAATGATAAAAACCAATTAGCTGAAGCAGAAAGATGGATTGCTCAATCGGTGGCTTTGGAAGATAAGTATTATAACACGGATACGTATGCTAACCTGCTTAAAAAGCTTGGCAAAAAGAAAGAGGCTATTGTGATGGCTAATCATGCCATTGAACTTGCAAAAAAGGAAGGTGAAGATTTTTCTTCCAGCCAGGATTTGCTGAATGATTTAATGAATGGGGATTAGACATTAACAGAAATCGGATATTCCTCTCTGCCAGAAATGTAACTGTAGATTTCTAGACTGCTTTTGTAAATTAGACTAATTCTCGAGTTGAAATAGAATCCAGTGTCATTTCCAAGTTTCATTTTTCATACTTAAGAATTTGTCAATAATGAATGTACTGCAAGCCTGAAATTTTCAATCAATTATTTTCATAATAATACAATATATAAAATCACTTTTACAGTTGAAAGCAAAGCCAATTATTTTCTTCTTGCAACAAATCAGAAATTAATTCACTTTACGAACGATTAAGCACCTGTTTGTTAATGTCGCTGTATTGGATTCTGCTCTCCAATAAACTTCGATTGGCTGACCGGCTCCCAAACTTGTAACATATGCATTGAAAGCGACCGATTGCTTATCATTGGCATTTGAAGATGTACCCGTCGCTTGGGTATAGGTGAGTTGACTTCCGTTTACATAAATAGAAACCGTTACACCCTTTCCACTATTTGAGTTAGCAACTGAACCGGTAAATGATACAATATAATCCCCGGCACCAGGTGTAACTGACATAGGAGTTGATAATGTTACGTCGGTGATACTAGTTGTTGTTATCGCCGCAGTTCCGGTTACTTGTGTAATATTAGTAGCTAAACTGTTTGTAATGGTAATGGAACCATTTCCATTTGTAATGTTTATTCCGGGGCCGGCTGTCAGCGTCGCTTTTGTCAATGTATTACCTGTTGTATTACCGATAAGCAATTCTCCGTCAGTATAAGATGTTTGTCCTGTACCGCCATTTGCTACAGGCAAAGTTCCAGAAACATGTGTTGTGAGTCCTATTTTTCCCCATGATGGAGATACACCCACGCCGCCGCTGATTAAAGAATTACCCGTTGCCACACCTGCAATACGTGCGAAAGATGTCGTTGAATTGGCAAAGAGTATGTCTCCGATAGCCGCACCTCCAGATAAATCGGTATTTGTTCCGCCGTAGGCAAGACCGATCCTGGTTGCATTCCATGTTCCCGTAGTAACTGTTCCTATGCTTGCCAAAGAAGATAAGGTGGTAACCCCTGAATTTACAAGCGTTCCTGAAGTAGGAAGTGTAACGTTGGTTGCTCCGGTGGTAGTAAATGTCAGTGCATTGGCACCGGAAGTTGTAAAATTACCTCCGAGTGTAATAGTGCTTGCTCCATTGTTTACTCCCGTTCCTCCGCTTCCCGCAGCCAAAATACCTGTAACATCGTTTGCAAGGCTTAATGAACTGAAAGTCGGATTTACTCCTCCATGCAAAACCTGTGTAGCACTTCCTGCAGTTGCCTGGGCAAGTACGCCGCTTCCATTTGTATAAAGCGGTCCGCCATTGCTTGTGAATGCTCCTAGAGAAAGTCCAGTAAATGTGGGTGATGCACCCGAATGAATATTTTGAGGAGTAGATAAGGTAATTGTACCCGCCCCATTGGTCACTGATATTTGATTAGCGGTTCCTGTCAATCCGGCTGATGTATAATTGGCTCCGTTTCCAATGAGTAGGTTTCCATTTGCCGGTGCTGTGTTTAAACCCGTACCTCCGTTAGTTACTCCTAATGTTCCGCTGATTGCAGTGCTTAGCGATACTTTTCCCCAAGAAGGAGCAACGCCGACACCTCCACTGATTAGACAATTTCCTGTTGCTACATCAGCAAGTCGTGCAAACGTAGTTGGCGCGTCTGCATAAAGCATATCTCCGACAGCAGCTCCTCCGGATAAATCGGTATTGGTTCCACCGTATGCCAGGCCAATTTTGTTAGCATTCCAGATTCCGGTTGTTACGGTGCCTATGCTTGATAAGGATGATAGGGTAGTTACACCTGTATTGACAAGTGTTCCGGAAGTTGGCAACGTTACGTTGGTTGCACCCGTGGTAGTAAATGTCAAAGCATTGGCTCCAGAGGTAGTTAAATTTCCTCCCAGCGTAATCGTGCTGGCCCCATTGTTTATTCCTGTTCCTCCATTCGCAGAAGGCACAATGCCTGTGGCATCTGTTGCGAGATTCAATGCGCCATAAGACGGCGATGCACCGCCATGTAATACCTGCGTGGCTGTTCCTGCTGTTGCCTGTGAAAGCAATCCGCTTCCATTCGTAAAGAGCGGTCCCCCATTGCTAGCAAAAGAAGATAGTGTGAGTCCTGAAAATGTAGGTGTTGCTGCGACGTTAATATTCTGTGGCGTTGCCAACGTAATAGACCCCGCTCCATTCGTAATGGATATCTGGTTTGCAGTACCTGTTAATCCTGTCAACGTGTAATTTGCACCGTTTCCGATCAGGATATTTCCATTCGACGGCACTGTGTTTAAACCTGTTCCTCCGTTAACAACGGGTAAGATACCGCTGATATCGGTGGCCAGGTTCACGGCGCTGAATGATGGTGAGGTGCCGCCGTGAAGAACAGCGGTTGCTGCTCCTGCGGGTACTTGCGCAAGTACTCCACTTCCATTTGTATAGAGCGGGCCGCCGTTACTTGAATATGAAGTAAGGGTAAGACCTGCAAAGGTCGGAGAAGCAGCTGTGTGAATATTTTGAGGAGTAGAGAATACGACTGCGCCTGATGCGGGAATATTAGCAACATCTATTTGATTGGGTGTTCCAAATAATGTAATAGGTCCTGTCATTCCATTTAATGATGTCAATCCGTCCGCACCGGGAACACCCTGTATACCTTGAGGACCTTGAGAACCTTGCGGACCTTGCGGACCGGCAACACCTTGTGGACCTGTCGGACCATCTGCACCTGTTGCACCTGTTAAACCAATAGGACCTTGATGGCCGGCAACACCTTGAGCACCTGCAATGCCTTGTGGACCTGTAGCTCCATCATTACCTGTTGCTCCTGTTAGACCTATCGGACCTTGAGGGCCGGCAACACCTTGTGGACCTGTCGGACCATCTGCACCTGTTGCACCTGTTAAACCAATAGGACCTTGAGGGCCGGCAACACCTTGAGCACCTGCAATACCTTGTGGACCTGTAGCTCCTGTTAAACCTATCGGACCTTGTGGGCCGGCTATACCTTGCGAACCTGTTAAACCAGTTGGACCATCGGCACCTGTTGCTCCTGTTAAACCTATCGGACCTTGAGGGCCGGCTATACCTTGTGAACCTGTTAAACCAGTTGGACCATCGGCTCCGGTTGCACCGGTTAAACCAATCGGACCTTGCGGACCGGCTATACCTTGCGAACCTGTTAAACCAGTTGGACCATCGGCTCCGGTTGCTCCTGTTAAACCTATCGGACCTTGAGGGCCGGCTATACCTTGTGAACCTGTTAGACCAGTTGGACCATCGGCTCCGGTTGCTCCTGTTAAACCTATCGGACCTTGTGCTCCGGCAACACCTTGAGCACCTGCAATACCTTGTGGACCTGTTGCTCCATCATTACCGGTTGCTCCTGTTAAACCTATCGGACCTTGAGGGCCGGCTATACCTTGTGAACCTGTTAGACCAGTTGGACCATCGGCTCCGGTTGCACCGGTTAAACCAATCGGACCCTGAGGGCCGGCTATACCTTGTGCACCTGCAATACCTTGAGGACCGGTTGCTCCATCATTACCGTTTGCTCCTGTTAAACCAATCGGACCTTGTGGTCCAGCAATACCTTGTGATCCTGTTGGACCAGTCGGACCATCAGCACCTGTCGCTCCTGTTAAACCAATCGGACCTTGTGGGCCGGCTATACCTTGTGCACCGGCAATTCCTTGCGGACCGGTTGCACCATCATTTCCTGTAGTACCTGTTAAACCAATCGGACCCTGAGGACCGGCTATGCCTTGTGCACCTGCAATTCCTTGAGGACCGGTTGCGCCATCATTACCATTTGCTCCATTTAAACCTATTGGACCCTGAGGTCCGGCAATACCTTGTGGTCCTGCAATTCCTTGAGGGCCGGTAGCTCCATCATTACCATTTGCTCCATTTAAACCTATTGGACCCTGAGGACCGGCAACACCTTGTGGTCCTGCAATTCCTTGAGGACCGGTTGCACCATCATTACCATTTCCTCCTGTGGCACCTGTTAAACCAATAGGACCTTGCGGGCCGGCTATTCCTTGAGGACCTGCAATACCTTGCGGGCCTGTTGCTCCGTCATTACCATTTCCTCCGGTGGCACCTGTTAAACCAATAGGGCCTTGAGCACCCAGTGGACCTGTAGGACCAGTTAAACCAATTG
Source organism: Bacteroidota bacterium (assembly GCA_031417555.1). GTDB lineage: Bacteria > Bacteroidota > Bacteroidia > AKYH767-A > 2013-40CM-41-45 > JADKIH01. The sequence goes on along the minus strand of JANOVV010000028.1, from coordinate 12,300 downwards.
GCCCTTGTGGACCTTGAGGGCCGGTTTGGCCGGTTGGACCGGGAGTTGAATTTCCTGATGTCTCTGCATATAATGCATAAGGAACACTTAATAATTGTTGAATTCCAGAAATGGAATAATCAGTACCACCAAGCGGGTCAAATTCTGTTTTAATATAGAAAGTGCCAATGCTCCAATCAATTGTCTGGAAGCTTCCAAAAACCGGTAAACCATCACCGATTTCCAGTGTGACTAAACCATTCTCATTGGATAGTGCTGCATGAGTTTCAATAAAAAGTTGAGTTTCAGCCGGCTGATATTGAATGATACTTATTCTTATACCAACAATAGAATTGATGATAAGCTTTTTATCACCATTACGAATCACCGCCTGATAATTCATTTTCTTTGGGACTTGTGCTAATGCAACATTTGCTATTGAAAATAGCAGAATAAAAAATATAAATATTTTTTTCATTTCCATTACTTGTTTTGATAGATTGATACTTTAATTGTTTTTTATTATTTTAAATGACTTCATTAAAAAAATGCTTTTATATACTTTAACGAAGTAGAGTGAATTCCCAAGCTCATTCAATGAAATGGTTGTTAATTTGTCAACGATTTTTTGTTGTGAGATTAATCTTCCTTGTTCATCGAAAATTTTATAGAATAAATCTTCAATTTTACCTTCGTCAATTCTTAGTCTTAAATATGCAGATGCCGGATTAGGATATGCAGTTGCAGATATTTGAAAGTCATTTCTTATTATTGAATCTTCTTCAATAACAAAAATTTCAAACGGCTGCTGTAAACCCTGGGTAACTGTCCGAACATTATTTTTTATACTTACATCATTCGTTTGCCCGATAGAATAACTCACACTTCCGCCTGATCCGGACACCCGGCCACCGGATGAAACCACACCGCTTTGTGCATTGACGAGCGACGTTAAGCAGATGATAAAAAATAAAATGGTAATAAATAATTTAATTAATTTCATTTTCTGATTGTTCAGATTTTTAATTCGATTTAACAAAAACGATTGCATTGTTTTTTCTAAACTGATTCGTCATTTTTAATTCAATTAACATTGCATCCGCTTATTTTAATTCTCTTCCTTAATATTGAAGTATTTAATACGCAGATAACAATCTTTCTTTCACAAAAAAAAGCTGAATTCTTACATTTATTTTTTCAGAAAAAGAAGTTATCCATTAAAAAACGACAGATTTCTTACAGTTATACATATTAAAATATAATCAGCTATTACCAATAAATAAATCAAATAAATAAATCATTTTTTTTAAAATGGCAAAAACGTTGAAATAATTTAATAAAAGAACAGATCTGGTCTAAAACTTACACTTTAGAAAAATTTTACATTATATTTTTAGACGCCGAATTTTATTAGAAAGAAAAAATATTAATTAGTGAAAATATAATATTGAAAGGAAAAATTATGCAATGTTCATTTTTTGAAAACCACTTTTACTTAAAATCTTTCTCTTTCCATATCAAAGGAAGAATAGAAGAATAGTCATCTGTCCAGAATATAGTTGGATAATCTTGGGAATTAAAGCTAACAATATTTTTTTTAACGATTTCTTTATTAATAAATTTTCCATTTTTAGTTAACAAAGCCCAGTAGGCCAAGGTTAAACCACTTTGATCCGGTGCTTGCTGGAAAAAATACAATGGCATGTTTAACGATTTACTTTGACCTTCCAGTACTGAAAATAAATTTAAATACTTGTTGGTGATATTAAAAACCAAAATACCGTCATCTTTAAGATGTTTTAAATAAAGTTCAATCGCTTCTTTGGTTAACAGGTGTGTTGGAATCATATCACCGGTGAAAGCATCAATTGCCAGCACGTCGAATTGTTGACTCCCAGTTTCTTTCAATTCTCTCTCGAGTGCGGTTCTTCCATCAGAAATAATAACATCCGTCCTGAATTTACTATCTTTCAGGTATGTAAAATATTTTCTTGCCATTACTTCAACGAGGGGATTGATTTCATAATATCTGAAAACATCTTTTTCATTTCCATAAATTGAAATGCATCCGACTCCGAGTCCAATCATGCCGACTTTGATTCCTTTTTTTACCGAATCTGTTCTTGAAGGATGCTCAGTTAGTGCCAGGCCTATTCCACTTGATGGGCCATAATAACCAATCGGTAATCGATTGTATTCTTTCTCCATAAATTGTCCGCCATGCATGATGTCGCCATGTAAAAGGTTCCTGAACCTGTATTTGGAATTTTTATTGTCATCACTTACACGAAGTACACCATAAAAATTTCTGGCAGATTCAATTACATCTTTATTATAATCAATATAAATTTTAACAAAAGAAGTTATTATCCCTACGGTCATAACTGATGCTGCCGCTAAAAACAATAATCGTTTCGATCCCAATTTTATTTCGTTTTCGTTTTTCAAAATCAACCATGTTATCAATAAAACAAATCCTGCGAAGCCAAAATAAACCTCCCAGAATGCATTGAATAGGATTGGGATAATAAAATTACATACTATTCCGCCCAATACACCACCCAGTGAAATCATCATGTAGTAAAATGTAAGTTTATTTTCTTTTGGTTTTAATCGTGCCAATTCTCCATGAAGAATCATACATACATTAAATACACCGAGGCAATACCAAAATATGGTTGCTTCAATCGGTTTTTCCCTGTTCACGAATTGAAACTGCAATTCTATTTTAAAAATCATGAAGAGGATAAAGACCATCGATATAAAAAATATTTTCCGGTTATACAGTTTTGAATTACCAAAAGCAACGATGAATGAGACCAGATATAATGACAAGGGAATGATCCATAAAAAAGGAACGACAACTAAATCCTGCGTTAGCTTATTAGAAATACTAAGAAGCATGAATGTGCCCATGAATGATAATAGCAACCAGAATACCCATTTATAATTTTCTGTTTTACCGGATTTAATCTGAACACTTTCCCGAATGATAGGCTTTAATTTTCTTATAGAGTAAGCAGTGTATCCACAAAGAATTGCAAAAAGCAAATAACCTGCCGACCACATCCATGTTTGTGTTTTAAGATTCAGGTATGGTTCTATCAGAATAGGATAAGTAATTAATCCAAGCAGAGATCCAAAATTTGAAAGAGCATATAAACCATACGGTGATTTTTTCGGAAATGAAATCGAGAACCAGTATTGCAGAAGCGGGCCGGTGGTTGAAACCATGATGTAAGGAAAACCAACAGTAATTGTTAACAATCTAATGATTCCGAGTACCGGATTGCTACTGTCCTGAGGCTTCAACCATTCGCCGGGCGTAACGGGAAGAACGATAAATGAAAGTACTAATAGCGCAATGTGAATCTTAACCTGAGTTTTTAATTCGAAATATTTTGTCAACACATGCGAATAACCGTAACCAAGCAAGAGTCCGGCCTGAAAAAATAACAAGCATGTTGACCAGACCGAAGCCGTTCCTCCATACCATGGAAGAATATATCGGGCTATCATCGGCTGCACCTGAAAAAGTAAAAATGCAGATATGAAGATGGAATATTTAAAAACTTTCATGGCTAATTATGTTATCTAAATAAAACAGACAATCCGTTTGGCAGATTCAGGCGCAAGTAATGTAATTTATTAATTGTATGCAATTTTGATTTTTGAATATTCTATAGTAAATATTTTAGCGGAATATCCAGTTCATGTGTAGAAAAATTAATATTAAAATTATTTTGAAATGGATTTGGACTAATGTTAAGAATTGCAATTTAATGGTGCTATTGTTTGCACCTGTTACTTTGGAAATTTCAGCAAAGACAAAAGCACCTGATACCAAAATTTTCTTAAGCTATAACTTAAGTATAATAATTTATTTCGCTCAACGATGTATTGAATTTTACAATGATTATGCATTCATTGATCCTTTGTGTAAATAATAATTATCGGAAGAAGTAAGTAAAATCTTCTTATAACAACACATGATAATCAGATTAAACGAAAAAAAAATTAAAAATACATTTTACAAACAATAACACCTGCAATAACACATACCAGGTCAACCAGGAGCATAACACCAAGTGTATAACGTGTGTCTTTAACATTGACTGAACCGAAGTACAAAGCAATCACATAAAAGGTTGTCTCCGCAGCGCCCTGAAAAAGACATGATAATTGTCCTGTGAGACTGTCAGGGCCAAAAGTCTTCATGGCATCCAGCATGAAGCCACGCGAACCGCCGGCACTGAAAGGGCGCATCAATGCAACAGGAATTGCGTTTGTTATTTGTGGATCCACGTTGAATACATTCATTACTGAACGAATCCCTTTCATCACTATTTCCATTAACCCGGAATTCCTGAAAATACTCAGCGCCACAAGCATTGCAATCATGTAGGGTAATACACGCACACCGGTTGTGAAGCCGTCTTTAGCTCCGGTCACGAATGAATCAAAAATGTTAGTTTGATTAAGTTTGAAAATCCTTTCATGCATTATACTGTATGCAACGATGGCGAGGATGATGATAAGAAGTATCGCATTGCTTAGGTTGCCTGTGAAATGAATCTTTTCAATGCTTTCCAGTCGGGTAATGTAAAACATCAGCAGACCGATTAATGCGCTTATGCCGGTAATGAGCAGGATCACTACACCATTAATAAGATTGATTCTTTGTTTAATACTCACAAATATGAGTGCAGCGATTGTCCCCACAAAAGAAGTAATGATACAAGGCAACATTATGTCGGATGGATTAGCGGCATGTTGTGCTGCTCGGTAACCGATGATGGAAGTCGGAATTAAAGTTAGTCCGGCGGCATGCAGACATAAAAACATGATCTGACTATTCGATGCACGTGATTTGTTTTCGTTCACCTCCTGCATACTTTCCATGGCTTTCAAACCAAAGGGCGTTGCAGCGTTATCGAGTCCGAGGAAATTCGCTGCAAAGTTCATTGTCATGAATCCATAAGCAGGATGTCCTTTCGGTAATTCCGGAAATATCTTTATAAAAAGAGGTGTAAGTATTTTCGCCAGTTTGCCCAATGCATTTGAGTCGCTGAGAAGGTTTAGCAAACCGCAGAAAAAAGTCAGGTAGCCGATAAGCGGAAGCCAAAGATCCATGATTGTATTCCTGCATGTCATGAAAATTCCATCGGCCGGTTGTTTCCCTGAAGAGATTTGTACCGTTCCGCTTTCGTTTAACTGGTAAAGTGTATCGCCACGCAGAAAACCCGCCTGGCCGGCAATGGCGATGGCCTTGTAGAGAGTGGAGTCTCCGGAAATTAAATCTTTGGCTGGAATTTCCGCCACGAGCGCCGGATCGTTTTGTTTGCCGTTAACGACCTGTCCGATCGTGTAAATACGCCCGCTGCCGAGCAGAACGAGCAGATAGAGAATGCTGCCCGCAATAATAAATGACCAGAAACGACTTAGTACCATATGGTATGCACAAGGAAATAATAAAAATTAAAATCACACAGTGATTCAGGTCGCTGAAATTAAAAAGTATGAACAGGGGAATGAGGCATAACTATTTTTAAAAAGGTGTTAATTGACCTGTTAAAGCAGAATATGTGATGACAGGATAATACGCCTTTCCCCGCTATGCAGGATATACATATCACTTCCGCTCGGCGTAGTCTTAAGCAAGTAATACTGAAACTTAAATTACCAGCGATATGCATGCGTGACTACGCCGCACGATGCCTTTCGTGTTCAAAGGTGTTACAAATAATATCGCTTCTGCTTTTTTTATTGAAATCCTATATTTAACATTAAACAAAGAGCATTACTTTTCGCGGCGTAGTCAAGCGAAGTAATACGGAATGAAAAACTCATTATTTTACTCGCTTAAGACTACGCCGAGCGGGGGGATATATAGGGAAAGCAACTCCCCTCGCTGGGCGAAGTCTTAAGCGCAAACCACAAGCTTTGTTATAAAACTGAACCTTGACCGAGCGCATGACTTCGTCCACGATGCGGCTTAGGAAATTGAAAAATTTATTTACCAGAAACTCACAAGTTCCGCCAGCTGGCGGATGACAATGTGTATTTTGATTAAGTGTGCAGTCCACTTGCCGCCAAACAAACGTTATTAGAAGAAACTAATTTTAATAGGCGGCAAGTGGACTGCACATAAATACATGGCATAGATGCCAACCTTAAAAGAACTTATCAGTTTTATCAGCCCCGCATGCCGCATCGTGGACGAAGTCACGCGCTCAATTTTCGGATAAAACTATTATTTATATTTTCTTTTCGCGCTTATGACTATGCACAGTGAGTGTTTTGAAAAAGTGTAAGAAAAGTGTAAGATTTTATTGATTGGAAAAAAAACAGGCTTTTCAAATCAGAAATTAAGTACTGTTCAAATTATTTTCATTTTGCTCAGTTCCAATAAAGATTTCCCTCGATTTTAAATTGTAAAGTCTTTCCCGAGTTTGGCCTTGTTAAACCTTCTGTTTACCAAAATCCGTTCGCTGTCTGTCCAGATTTCTTTAAATCCGGATATCGGTAAACTAATATGACCCGGTTTAATAGAACAAAAATGAAAACAGGGAAATTTATCTTAATTGTTTTATTTTTTATTACAGAGAGCTCTTATGCTGTTACCAAAAACTGGATAGGAACTGGAGCCGGAGCCGGAACGAGCGACTGGAATACATCTTCCAATTGGAATCCATCCGGAATTCCGGGTTCTGCCGATGATCCTGTTATTGCAATTTCATCTGCTAATACTACCATTACATTCAGTGGTGCACCCGGAACAATTACAATAAACTCTTTGACATTTACAATTTCCGGTAATAACAGAACAGGTAAAATTGATATCGGTGGGAACACAGTCATCGTTACCTCCACTGCTACTTTCAATAATCCCAGCGGAAACAGCAATACTATTCTTAGTGTTGGGGTTAACGGAGGAACATCAGCCGGTGTAATTGATTTCGGAGGGATTGTTACAATGAGCACTGCATCGAATGGTATTGTTGAGTTTATCGGGAATGTAAACAGTAAACTGACCTTCAGGAACAACCTTACATTCGGTCCGGCAGGGTATATTAACTCAATCAATACACCGGGTACTACAGAATTTACTGCGGTACTAAGCCAGGCAATAACATTCAACAACAGCGTTGGAAATTTCAACAACGTAACAATAGGAACGGGAACGAACAATCCCATCGTAACATTCACAGGGTCTTCCAACGCAGGACTTACCGGGAATCTGACAGTAAATGGTTCATCGGTTCTTGACTTAGGAACAAGAACTTTTAACCGGAACATCTCGGGCGGAACATTCTCACTTAATTCATCTTCAAAATTAAAAATAGGCGCTTCGAGCGGCGGAGTTACAGGAAGCAATTTCCCGAATAACTTTTCGACGTTGACCTTTTCATCAGCAAGTACAGTTGAATATAATGCAGCCGGTGGAACAGACCAGACCATTTATGCGGTACCGGTTTATGGTCACCTGACCCTGTCGCGATTATCCGGAATAACAAATACGAACAAAACTGCAACGGCAGGCTTAACAGTAAAGGGTAATCTCACGATATCGGCAGGTGCAACATTTGCAGCCGGTAATGGTCTCATACATAATTTTTCCGGCGACTGGGCAAATAACGGCGCTTTCAGCTATACAACATCGTCAACAATAAATTTTAACGGATCGAATTCAGCAGCGATTAATGGAACTTCTTCCAGTGCATTTAACAACATCATCTTAAATAAGGGGAGCGATATAAATACTCTACTTGATGCAACATCTCCTATAAGTATGAATGGGAACCTGACGCTTACCAACGGTTTATTCAGGGTTACAAATTCTTCAGCTTCTGTTCAATTCGGAACATCAACAACAATTGCATCTACATCAGGAATTGAACTCAACGGAGGAACAATTAATGCAAACAATGTTACTGTAACAAACAACGGAATGTTTAAAGTGATCAGCGGCACGGCCACCATTGGAAACGCAAGCGGTAATTCTTTAAATACATCTTCGACAGGAACAGTTTCACAATCCGGAGGAACACTGAACATTGCAGGCAGAATGACATTCACAGGCGGGAATTTAAATATGTCTGGTGGATCACTTAATATTTGTACAACGGGAAATAGCTCAACATCTTCTTCACTTGATCTGGATGGAGTTTGCCAGTTTGTCCTTACATCTGGAACAATTAAATTCATGAATGCCAATTCGGGATCAGGAAATGATCTCAACATTTTATCAGGTGCAGGGACAAAATTAATTTCCGGTGGAAGTATTCAAATCGGTAATGCATCAAGTGCGGCATTTAAGATTAACAGTACGATACCTGTTTATAATTTTGAAATGAATTCAACGGGAAATGCTACATTAATTTCTGCATTGACGATCAATAATATATTGTCGTTTACGAATGGAAAAATTACAACGGGAACAAATAAAGTTATAATCCCAACATCCGGTAATATTACCGGTGCAGCTTCAGGAAAATATGTCAATGGTTTTCTCGAAAAATATATTCCGGCATCATCTACAGCAATAACATTTGAAACGGGTTGCCCCGCTAATTATGCACCCATAAATCTGAACTTCAACGGAACGACAAATGGAACAGGAAGCATAACTGCAAAATGCATTTCAACAGATCATCCGGATATTGCTAACTCAGGAATAAACTCGACAAAAAGTATCAACCGCTATTGGACGCTGACTAATAACGGCGTCAGTGGTTTCACTTCTTATGATGCAACATTCAATTATAATAATCCGGCCGACCTCGATGCCGGAATTAATACAGCTGCAGTCGTTGTGAGAAGAATGACCGGGTCTGCCTGGTTTACTTCGACAACAGGAGCTGCCAATTCGGCCAGTACACAAGCTCTCGCTTTAAATAGTTTTGGTGATTTCCAGATTGGAGAAACCACCGGACTTCCGGTTGTTAACTGTTCAACTGTCAATGCAACTACTTCAAATTGTTCAGGAGTTGTAAATTTTTCCATGACATCGACAAGCGTGCCTTCACCGGTCATCACGTATTCACAGAATCCGGGAACTATTTTCAATGTTGGAACAACTGCAGTAATTGCAACCGCCACAAATATTAACGGAAGCAGCAACTGTTCTTTCAATATTAATCTAAAAGAAACAACAGCCCCGGTTTTTCAGAATTGCCCTGTTGATTTCACTTTAGCACCGTCGGGTAATTGCGAAGGATTTGCAACGTGGACACCACCAACGGTAACAGATAATTGTACGCAAGCAACACTCACATCAAATTATTCTCCCGGTTCGATTTTTCCCGGGGGTGCGACAACAGTAATTTACACAGCTACTGATAGTGATGGGAACACTTCTTCATGTTCGTTTATTGTTAACGTAGTAGATGATATTGCTCCGGTAATTTCTTCTTGTCCTTCAGATACAACTGTTACATTGACAAATTCATGTACTAATCAAGTTAGTTGGATTCCTCCAACAGCTTCAGATAATTGTTCATTCACACTTACAAGTAATTTCGAACCGGGAGCTAATTTTCCAGCAGGTAATCATGTAATAACTTATACTGCAACCGATGTATCCGGAAATTCCGCAACATGTTCTTTTAATGTGGTAGTCACAGACAACCAGTCACCGGTCATCACCTGCCCTGCCAATATTTCTGTAAATGCACCTGTTAGTACCTGCGGAACAATTGTTAACTTTAATGTTACAGCAACTGATAATTGCTCAGCTATATTGACAACAACTCCGGCTTCAGGATCATTCTTCCCAGTCGGAAATACAACAGTTACATCTACAGCAACAGATCCGTCCGGTAATACTTCCAGTTGTTCTTTCCAGATGATCGTCATAGACAATCAACTTCCTGTAATAAATTGTCCTTCGGATATTACAGTCTCAACCCCAATAGGAACATGTGGTAAAATTGTAACATTTAACGTACCGGCAACAGATAATTGTTCTGTAACAGTAGTTAATACACCTCCTTCCGGATCATTTTTCACAATAGGAAATACAACTGTTACTTCTGTAGCAACGGATGCATCCGGGAATTCTGTTTCTTGTACTTTCAGGATTAAGATGAAAGATCAGCTGAGTCCTGTTATTTCCAATTGCCCCGGAAATATTACAGTCACTTTGCCAATTGGATCATGTTCTCAATTGATAAATTGGACACCACCAACAGCAAGCGATAATTGCAGTGTTACTTTAACAAGCAATCATAATCCCGGTGAATTATTCCCAAGAGGAAATACAACAGTAACATATACTGCAAAAGATCCGTCAGACAATGTTACAACATGCAGTTTTATTGTTACTGTAAAAGATCTGGAGAATCCGGTGATAATTTGCCCAGCTAATATTAATACCTATGTTGATCCGGGTACATGTGGTGCAGTGGTTAATTTTAATGTTACTGCGACAGACAACTGTTCTGTAAATGTGGTATCGGTTCCATCGTCAGGTTCATTTTTCTCTGTTGGAACAACGATTGTAACATCAACTGCAACAGATGCTTCTGGTAATACCGTAACGTGTTCTTTCAATGTTACAGTAACAGATAATATTCCGCCGGTATTGAATTGTACAAATAAATATGTAAGTGCTGATCCAGGAAAATGTAGCGCTGTGGTTACATTTAATGTATTTGCAACCGACAACTGCTCAACAACAGTAATTTCAACTCCGGCTTCAGGAAGTGTTTTCTCTATCGGAACAACAACGGTAAATTCTATTGCAACAGATCCATCTGGAAACATTTCAACCTGTTCGTTTAATGTAATTGTTACAGACAACGAATTACCCGTAATCAATTGTCCGGCCGACATAAACATTAGTACCGATGCAAACGATTGCGGTGCCATTGTCAATTTCAATGTATCTTCAACGGATAACTGCTCTTCAACAGTAATTTCAAATCCATCTTCAGGAAGTGTCTTTCCTGTCGGAACGACGAAGGTAAATTCTGTCGCAACGGATGCAGAGGGAAATACTTCAACATGCTCATTCAATGTGACTGTAATTGATAACGAAGCTCCTGCTATAATTTGCCCGGCCGACATTTTCGTAAACACTGATCCAAGCGATTGTGGTGCCGTTGTGAATTTCAATGTAACTTCAAATGACAATTGTACTTCGAACGTAATATCTGTTCCGGCTTCGGGAAGTGTCTTCCCTATCGGAACAACTACGGTAAACTCTGTTGCCACTGATGCGGCGGGAAATATTTCAACGTGTTCATTTAATGTAACTGTTGCTGATAATGAACCTCCCGTTATTTCTTGTCCGGCTACGATGAATGTACATACCGATCCGGGTTCATGCGGTGCGGTTGTAAACTTCAACATACTATCGACTGATAATTGTTCCTCATCTGTGGTTTCGGATCCCGCTTCAGGATCTGTGTTTCCTGTTGGGACAACTATGGTAAATTCTATTGCAACGGATGCATCAGGAAATACTTCTGCATGCTCATTTGATATTTTTGTTACAGATAACGAACTTCCGGTTGTCAATTGTCCTTCTGACATTACAATTAACTCCGATGCAAATTATTGTGGCGCTGTTGTGACCTTCCTTGTAACTTCGACTGATAATTGTTCTGCTACTGCAACATCAAATCCTGTTTCAGGTTCTTTATTCCCTGTCGGAACAACAACAGTGATTTCTGTTGCAACGGATGCAGAGGGAAATACTTCAACATGCTCATTCAATGTGTCTGTAATTGATAACGAAGCACCTGTTATAATTTGCCCGGCCGACATTTTAGTAAACAATGATCCAAGCGATTGTGGTGCCGTTGTGAATTTCAATGTCACTTCAAATGATAATTGTACTTCGAACGTAATATCTGTTCCGGCTTCGGGAAGTGTCTTCCCTATCGGAACAACTACGGTAAATTCTGTTGCCACTGATGCGACGGGAAATATTTCAACGTGTTCATTTAATATAACTGTTGCTGATAATGAACCTCCCGTTATTTCTTGTCCGGCTACGATGAATGTACATACCGATCCGGGTTCATGCGATGCTGTGGTAAGCTTCAATATACTTTCTACCGATAATTGTTCCTCATCGGTGATTTCAGATCGGCCTTCAGGATCGGTATTTTCACTTGGGACAACGACGGTTACTTCCATTGCAACGGATGCATCAGGAAATACTTCTGCATGCTCATTTAATATTGTTGTTACAGATAACGAACTTCCGGTTGTCAATTGTCCTTCTGACATTACAATTAACTCCGATGCAAATTATTGTGGCGCTGTTGTGACCTTCCTTGTAACTTCGACTGATAATTGTTCTGCTACTGC
>JANOVV010000027.1:0-46130 GCA_031417555.1 Bacteroidota bacterium | reverse complement strand
AAACCAAAACTCTTTTATCACTGGACAAACAAGAAGTACTGTATATTATAAAAGAATTACACGAGCCGTATGATGGGAGACTATCACGTACGGTTCTGTGAGAGGCTTAGGGGCGAAACTCCCCTTTGCCTACTCGGCGTCTTTGCGTTTAAAAACCAAAGATGCAATTTGCTAATAATAATGATTAAAAAAATCTCCATACAAAAGTTTAAATATTGGTTGGAGGCAAATGAATGGTCGGATTTTTAACGCAAAGACGCAAAGATGCGCTACGATACGCAGCGTTAAATAGATCGTTCTAAAAAACTTTTTCTGCAATCCGGCACGTCATTTCTGCATTTCCCATAGTATAATAGTGCAAGCAAGGGACGCCGGCTTTTTTAAGTTCTTTGGATTGTTCGATGCACCATTCGATGCCGGTTTCTCTTACATCGTTATCTGTTTTACATTTTTCAACAGCATCAGCAAGTTCTTCCGGAATATCAACATGAAAAATTTTAGGCAGGGTAGAGCATTGTTTAATGGACGTCACCGGTTTTAATCCCGGAATAATTGGAACATGGATATCAGCTTCCCTGCACTTTTCAACGAATTCAAAATATTTTTTATTATCGAAAAACATTTGAGTAACAATATATTCTCCGCCGGCTTCAATTTTTGTTTTGAGAAATTTCAGATCAGATTTCAAATTAGGAGCTTCAAAATGTTTTTCAGGATAACCGGCAACACCTATGCAGAAATTAGAAGCAGCGACTTCCTGAAGTTCTTCATCGAGATAAACTCCTTTGTTCATATTTGTTACTTGCTTAACAAGATCAATTGCATACCTGTGACCGTTCTTGTGAGATTCAAAAGTAGATTCAGATTTAATGGCATCGCCACGTATGAGAAGAAGATTGTCAATTCCAAGATAATTTAATTCGATGAGAGCATTTTCGGTTTCTTCCCTGGAAAATCCTCCGCAGATCATATGAGGAACAGGATCAACATTAAAGTGATTTAAAATAGCAGCACAAATACTTACGGTTCCCGGGCGTTTACGGATAGAGAATTTTTCGAGCAGGCCATTTTCTCTTTTCTTGTAAACATATTCTTCACGATGATAAGTTACATCAACAAAAGCAGGTTTATAAGCCATGATAGGATCTAGTATATCGTAAATGCTTTGAATGCTCTTGCCTTTTAAAGGAGGAAGAATTTCGACGGAGAAAAGAGTTTTTCCTTTTGAATTATTTATATGGTCAATAACTTTCATAAAAATGAATAAGGTCTATTTGTCTGCAAAGTTGATATTTTTTTTGAGAAAAGTGAATGTATATTCAAGTAAAAGACACGATTGTTATCAACCGGGCTTTAATTTATGATTGATAAAATTTCACTGTTCAATTAATTATTTTTCATTTTTATTAGGATGACTATTGGATTAAAAATAATTGTATATTTGGCTGCTTAACAACCTTATTAATTGACTGTATTATAATCAAAAAAAGGAGGCCAGATGTATTTCAGTAATAATATTAAAACATTGCGTAACCGCCGCAAGCGCACACAAGACGTCGTAGCCGGCGAGCTTGGCATGAGTCGTTCCACATTGAACAGCTATGAAAACGGCAGTATAAAAAATCCAACACTGGAGGCGCTCATGGCGTTTTCCAAATACTTCAGATTATCGATAGATACATTGGTGAAGATCGATCTCAGCAAGTTATCCGACTTTCAGCTATCTGAACTTGAACGGGGGAATGATGTTTATGTAACCGGTTCGCGACTTCGGGTAATTGCTACAACGGTAGATTCTCAAAACAAAGAGAATATAGAAGTGGTTCCGCTCAAAGCGAAGGCAGGATATAAAAACGGTTTTGCCGATCCGGAGTTTATTAAAAAGCTTCCGACATTTCAGCTCCCGTTGCTTCTGAGCGATCGTAAATACCGCATGTTCCAGATCAGCGGTGATTCTATGCTGCCTATCCCTGATAAGTCGTGGGTTATAGGCGAGTATCTGGAAAACTGGTACGACATAAAAGATGGCGAAGCATATATTGTACTTACTCAGGAAGAAGGTCTGGTTTTTAAAGTTGCTGTTAACCAATTGCGGAAAAAGAAAAATCTTTTGCTTAAATCATTGAACACAACGTATCAGCCTTACGAATTGCATTTGGGAGATATTCGCGAAGTGTGGAAGTTTTGTAACTACCTCAGCAATGAACTTCCTGAGACTACTTTTATGAAAGATGAATTGTTGTCGAAGATATTAAGATTGGAGCAAGAGGTGAAATCGATTAAGGATGTGATTTCCTGAGCTCGAACATGTCTTAAGATATAATCTTAGTGCCCTTTGTGCGACCTTTGTCACCTTTGTGGTTATTAAAACTGCCGGATTTAACCACAAAGTTCACAAAGGCAGCACAAAGTTCACAAAAAATAAACGGTATAAGTATTATTGAAATGGTTTCTGAATAATTCGTTAATGTAATCAAATTTTAAAATGGAAATAAAAATTTATCAGGTGGATGCGTTTACGTCAAAATTATTTGGCGGAAACCCTGCTGCAGTTTGTCCATTGAAGGAGTGGCTTTCTAATGATGATATGCAAAAGATAGCCTCCGAAAATAATCTTTCAGAGACTGCATTTTACGTTCCGAAGGGAGAAGAGTTTGAATTGAAATGGTTCACGCCAAAAGCGGAAGTAAACCTTTGCGGACATGCAACGCTGGCAACAGCATTTGTGATTTTTGAAATTGAAAAGACAAATCAAGAGGTTTTAAAATTTCATACACTCAGCGGAATATTAACGGTAGTGAAAACGCAGAAAGGTTTTACGATGAATTTTCCTGCGGATGTATTCAATAAAACAAGTATTACCGATAAAATAATAGAAGCCATCGGTAAAGTACCATCGGGGGCATATCACGGCCGGAATATTTTAATGGTTGTATTGAATTCAGAAAAAGAATTGTTAGAAGTAAGCCCGGATTCGGAAAAAGTAAAACGACTTCATCCTCACGGATTAATTATTACTGCGCCGGGCGAAAAAGTTGATTTTGTATCGCGATGTTTCTTTCCTAATTACGGTATAAAAGAGGATCCTGTAACAGGTTCTGCACATACTATTCTTACTCCTTACTGGGCGCATCGATTTAAGAAAAATGATTTAACTGCGCTTCAACTTTCGGAGAGAAGAGGAGAGTTGAATTGTAAGTTGGTAAATGATCGTGTTGAAATATCGGGTGAGGCGGTTTTGTATATGGAAGGGAAGGTTTTACTTTTTTAATTATTTGATTCGTTAATCATTGATGTCTCGAGAAAAGATATTTCGTCCCTACGGGACTTTTGTCGAGAGATGAAGTTAAGTTGTTACCAAAATTTAGCTCCTGACGGAGCATTTAGTAAACGTCCGTCCCGTTAGGGACAAAATAACGGTTTGTTACCAAAATTTAATTCTGACAGAACATTTATTAAACGACCGTCCCGTTAGGGACAAAATAACGGTAGGATATAGCGAAAAGCAAACCCCTTTAGGGCAATGTCGTTTAGTTAAGCTCATATTGCCCTCCTATAGTTTGTAAATGTTTGATATTTACCGTGTAGACGTTTTGCTTTTATAATTCGTGGATAATGTCTTCCTGGTCTTATGGGTTCTGTGTTTCTTTCAAATTCTTTTTGGAGTTGCTGCAATAATTGTTCTGTTTCATTGTGCAAAAATAGTTTGATTATCTTATTCTTTAAAGAGGCCCAACTTATGTTGCGATTAATTTTATAGCGATACTTTCGTCTTTTATTTATCTCATGTAAATAATTTTCGCATTGTTTCTCTACAAGGCTTTGTAGATTGGCAACAAACAAACCGGCTGCATAATCCTGTTGAATGCAAATTACCCGATGTCCACTGAACTGTTCCATTTGTTGTTGATTTTTTTGTTTGCAGTATGTCGTTTCTATTCCCCAACGAAGTCCATATAAATACTTTAAATCTTCTGTGGTGAATAATTTTTCATCATATAAATTAGTTAATAATACTTCTACTTCACCACTACCCAGTTTTACTTTTACTATACGCACGGTTATAGTTGTTTCACCTGTTATTATATAACCCTGTTCGCCTAATCTAACAATTGCATTTGGGGAGGGACGCAGTTTAATGATCTTGGTGTTTTTTCTGCTATGCATAAATTGATTAACCTCTTTATTGAAACTTTCCTTACAACGCATCACAAAACGACGAGGTGTTTCTTGATTATTCATCAAGTACATCAGCCCATAACTGGGGTAACCACGATCCATGAGTGTTATACTATCTTCATACAAATCGCTCACCCATCCCGCCATAATTGATTTTTCTGATTCCTTAATTGGACGAATGACGCCCCGAACAGTTATGTCATTTAATATATCTTGTATCTGCATCACTCTTGCCATGGGTATTGATACATGTTGGTTATCCTGTGTACCAAAATATTCAATCACCTCTTTCTTATTCATTAGATAGGCTGTCGAACCATCTACTGCTTGCACCCGAAAACCCTTCCAGCGTTTAACTTTCTCGCCATAGTAATGATAAAAACAGCTCACCAGCCATTGGTTCCATACTTCAAAAAACAAAGGCTTAAGCTTTCCTCTTTGCAAGCTGAAAGCCCCTTTCGTACTGGGTTTTAAATCATTCCCCAAATAATAAAAGAACTCTTGTATTTCAATACTCAAACTACGTTTGGGCATATTAATAACAAGGCTTGCAATCCGTTCAAGCGGTAATTTTCTCTCTCGAATAAAATTATTTTCTGATTGTGTAACCAGCCTTCGGATCATTGGGTCATTACAAACTGTTTGTAAAAAACATTTTAGTTCTTCTATTATTTTTATATTTGCTTCAACCATTGAGTTATTGTATTTAGTCACTACAAAGAACTGTAGTAATACAGTTTGTAACTCAATGGCTTTTACTTTTTTATCCCTTAACTAAACGACATTGCCCTTTAGGGGTGAAATATTATCAAACGTTTCGTTTGTAGAATATTTTTAGAAATAAATAATTTTTCCCCGGCCAACGGTGATAAACGAATTAATCCCCTTCAGTGGTTACCGTTTTCAGAGGCAGCTATGTAAACTTCTCATGCCGTGAAAATTTTGAAAGCGAGCGCATGGCAAAAATTACGCTTAGTAAAGTAAGAAAAGCCCCCATTAAAAAAGAAGCCCCTGGGAAATAGATTGGTGAATTCTTCGATGTAAAATATGAAAACAAATTCGTCATCATTAAAGGACCGAAGATAGAGGTGACGCTGATCAGGCTTGTTAATGCACCTTGTAATTCGCCTTGTTCGTTGGGAGGAACCTGGCCGGTCATAACACCTTGCAGAGCGGGGCCGCAAATACCGCCGAGTGAAAATGGAATTACGAAAGCGAACATCATCCATCCTTTGGTAGCAAAAGCAAAGCAGATGAAGCCGATGGCATAGAGACCGAGTCCGAAATAGATAGAACGTTTATGTCCGAGTTTTGGAATTATGATTCGTATTAATCCACCTTGAACAAGAGCAATCATAATTCCTACGAAGCCGAGTGAGTAGCCGACCATTTTCTCATCCCATTTAAATTTTTCCATGGTATAGAATGTCCATGTGCTTTGAGTAGCGTGACTGGCGAGATAGATACAAATGAGAGAAGCGACGAGGCTGAGGATGACAGGATATCGGCTAAAATTTTTCAGAGCGCCGATTGGATTTGCTCTTTTCCATTCGAATTTTCTTCGATTATTTTCACTTAACGATTCTGGTAAAATAAAATAACCGTAGATCCAATTAATAAGAGCGAGTCCGGCGGCGGCGAAGAAGGGTAGTCGCGGACTAATTTGTCCGAGCAAACCACCGATGACAGGACCGATAATAAAACCGAGTCCGAAAGCGGCGCCGATGAGTCCGAAGTTTTGCGCACGTTTTTCCGGCGGGCTAACATCGGCGATGTAAGCGCCGGCGGTGGTGAAGCTGGCGCCGGTTATACCGGATATTAATCGACCGACAAATAACCAGCCGATGGTAGGAGCGAAGCCCATGAAAATATAATCGATGCCGAAGCCAAAAAGAGAGCAGAGTAAAACAGGTCGCCGCCCGAAGCGATCGCTAAGAGCGCCGACGATTGGAGCGAAGAGAAACTGCATGCCGGCATAAGCGAAAGTAAGCCAGCCGGAATACGTGGAGGCGAGACTCAGGTCGCCATGAATTAAAGAGCCAATAAATTTCGGCAAAACGGGAATGATAATTCCAAGACCGATAACATCGATCAGCAGGGTGATAAAAATAAAAGTGAGGGCGTTTTTTTTTGGTTCCTTCATAGAGTGGAAGCTGCAAAATAAGGCAGATTTATTTTATATGGATGTTTTTATTTTTTTAATTATTGTTTAAGATGTTTAAATTTACTGTAGATTGAGCAGTATTTTATATAGAATTATGAAATCATGCAGAGAGATATAAAAGTACTTGTTGTAAAAAGCAGATGGATGGATTTGTATTCATATTTTTTTAAAATTAAATGTAAAAATTTTAAAAAATCCGATTTCAAAATTCAAAAAAGCAGTTGCGCAAATCCACCTCTAATAAATATTCACGCAATTACTCAAAACGTCCAATTGCAATATACACGCAACTCAACACGTAAACCCACCCCTAATAAATATTCACGCAACTAGTGCGTGAAGCGAAATGTTATAAGCCATTTTAATGAAACGACAGACACTACTATTAGCGACATTGACATTTAGCTTGACAGCTATCGCTCAAAATGACAATCTGCGAATTTTGACACCAAAAATTCAAGAGGTTGTTACAATTTTGGAGCAAGACAAAAAAGACAATGACGAGGTAAATGAATTGTTTCGGAAAATTTATGACACGAAAGAAATTACTGAAAATGAATTAACGGAACGACAAAAGAAACTCATTGATAGAGCGGACGAGTTGGCAGACAATTCAGTAATTGGAGGCGTTAGTTGCAGTTGGTATTGCGGAGGTGGTCCACATAAAATTACTGCTTCATCTGAATTGACACCTAACAAACATTTTTCTTATTCAGCAAAGAACGCTCATGACTTTGACCCTTTTACTGCTTGGATTGAAGGGAAAGAAGATTATGGAATCGGAGAATTCATTGAATACTTTTTTATAGCAAACAGTCCACCTGTGACAGCAGTAAAAATTCTAAACGGCTACACCAAAAATAAAAATTCTTGGAAACAAAATTCAAGAGTCAAAAAATTCAAACTTTATGTAAATAATAAACCCTATGCAATTCTTGCATTGCAAGACACTATTGCGTTTCAAGAGTTTATACTTAAAGACACATTGCAATCCAAAATAAAGGGAATGGATTTAGTAATGAAATTTGAAATTATGGAAGTATATCCTGGTGACATGTTCAAAGATGTTGCAATTACCGAAATTGAATTTGACGGAACTGGTGTTCATTGTTTTGCTGCGGGGACTATAATTTCACAACCTGACGGCAGGACAATTAATATAGAGGAGATAAAAGTTGGTGACAAAATTTTAAGTTACAATCAGCAGACAAATAAGTTAGAGGAAGCAACTGTATTAGAAACCGCAAAACAAAAACATCACAATATTTACGAACTTGACTTTGAAGGAAATAAAATCATTGCAACTGACGACCATCCATTTTACTACAACGGACTTTTTTATTCACTGCAACCAAACAGTAATTACGGACAGACAACTCATCTACTTTCTATTGGAAACAAAATTTTGTTTAACAATGGCGGACAAATTAAATCAATTCAACTTACTTCAATTCGCAAACTTGACAAATGTGAAATGACTTACACAATTACAAAACTTGACCGCAACAAAATATTTTTTGCAAACGGACTTTGCGTAGCGACAGAAGAATTTGTAACGGCAATAGCATTGACAGACAAATGAGAAAAACGGCTTATAACAGCGGGTTTAAGAAATTGGCGGTTCAGTGGTTAATTGAACTTTCTGCCTCGCATCAACATATGTGGTGGCTTGACAGTTTTGTGCTCCGAAATCGCCAACTTCTTAAACCCGCAAAACGTCAAACTGTCTAAAAACTCACATCAAATTGTTTACTACTTTCCTGGCAAATTGCAGTACAAAAATGTAAGCGAATTATATTTGTTGCATGCAATTTATAGAAGGAAAAAACAGAACTCAGAGCATCCTTTATCCTGAATCGTTGGATCAGATTATTGATCAGAATAACGAAGTTCGCATGATCGATCTTTTTGTCGATAGTATCAATCCCCTGGATTATAAGTTTATAATGAAAACTTCTATTGAAGGAAGACCCTCTTATGATCCGAAGGATTTGTTAAAACTTTTTGTTTACGGATACTTAAATCAAATAAGATCATCGCGTGCTTTAGAAAAGGAATGCAAAAGAAACATTGAACTCATGTGGTTAATGAAGCAGCTTGCTCCTGACCACAATACCATCTCTAATTTTAGAAGAGATAATGAGAAAGCAATTCGTCAGGTGTTTCGTTATACGTTGAGTATTGCCAAACAATTTGAATTGATTGGCGGAAAATTAATTGCCGGTGACAGCACCAAGCTTCGTGCACAAAACAGCAAGAAGAATAATTTTAATGCAAGGAAGATTGAACGTCACTTGGCTTACATCGATAACAAACTGGCAGAATACAATAAATCACTTGAACTTGCCGATGAAGAAAATAAAATCGTCATTCAAAAACAAATTCAAAAGCAAAACGATCGCAAAAATCAATACCATGCATTAACTGCAGAACTCGAAGCTACCGGTGAAGTACAGATATCAACTTCTGATCCTGATAGCAGACAGCTCATCACCCGGAATAACATTACCGAGGTAGCCTACAATGTTCAAACCGTTGTTGATGCCAAGCACAACCTGCCGATTGATTATAAAGTAACCAATGAGAACGATAGCAAAGCAATGGGCGGAATGTTACGAAGAACAAAAGTGATTTTAAATACGTCTGATTTTACTGCACTTTACGATAAAGGATATCACACCGGTAGTGAAATAAAAAAAGCCATTGAATTAGGAATACACATTATGGTTGCAGTTCCGGAAGTTGCCTCCAATGCTCCGGATACAGCTTATAATGTTTCCAATTTTAAATACGATTATATTGCGGATTGTTATACTTGTCCGCAGGAAAAAATACTTTTTACCAATGGTAAATGATACAACAAAGACAGAGGAAAATCATCGGTAAAAGTTAAACATTACAAAACACCGGCCTGCATGAATTGTCCGGTGAAAGATGCATGCACAAAAAACAACAGAGGCCGATTAATAGAACGTACCGAACATGCACCTTATATTGAACAAAATCAAAACAATATTGATGCAAATCCAAAACTTTACAAGAAAAGACAGGCAATTGTTGAGCATCCCTACGGAATCTTAAAACGGCAATGGGGATTTTATTACATCATGACTAAAAGAGGAAAGAAACGTGCAAGTGCTGATGTTGGATTAATGTTCGTTGCATATAACTTACGAAGAATGATGAATATCCTTGACAAAAACATTTTCAAAAAGTTCCTCCAAGAACTTGGCTTTTTATTTATTAGAAAATGGTTCGATGCAAACGAAAATGCCTTTACTAGGGCGATGCCTGTTTTTGAAGTGCCAAAATGGAATTACTTTTTACGGGCTGCTTAAAGTGAACGTAATGCGTTCAAATAATTATTACATTTGGAGATAACGAGTAGTTATTAGACGGACTGGCGTTATAGCCAATTTTAGATAAATACATTCACCTTCTGACAAAATGAATATTAAAAATTTCGAATTCAAAGCCAAAGTTGACAACATAGAAGAATATGAAAATAAATTATTAAAACTAAACCCAATTTTTAAAGGTACAGACCACCAAATAGACACATACTTTAATGTATCAAAAGGTAGACTAAAATTAAGAGAAGGTAATATTGAAAACTCGTTAATTAACTACGACAGAGAAAATATAAATGATTCGAAACAATCCGACATTATATTATACCAACACGAACCAAATGTTGCATTAAAAAACATATTGATACGGCAATTAGGAGTAAAAATAACTGTTGACAAGCAACGTAAAATATATTTCATTGACAACGTAAAGTTTCATTTTGACCTCGTGGACAGTTTAGGAACATTTATCGAAGTTGAAGCAATCGACAGTAAAGAAGAATTTACAATAGGACAACTTAAAGAGCAATGTGATAAATACTTCAATTATTTTGGGTTAGACAAATTACAGTTGGTGGACAAATCGTATAGTGACCTTGTAGAAAAAAAACTGGCTAAAACAGCACCTACCCAAAAGTGACGGTTCAGTGGTTAAATGAAACTTTGTGCTTCTATCAAAGTTTGATGCAGATTGCCAGTTTAGTACTTCTAAATCGCCACCTTCGGGTAGCAGCAAAACGTCAAACTGTCTAAAAACTCACAGCAAATTGTTTACTACTTTTCTTGTGAATTGAAGAACAAAAATGCAAGCGAATTATATTTGCTGCATGCAATTTATAGAAGGAAAAAACAGAACTCAGAGCATCCTTTATCCTGAATCGTTGGATCAGATTATTGATCAGAATAACGAAGTTCGCATGATCGATCTTTTTGTTGAGAGTATCAATCCAATGGATTACAAGTTTATTATGAAAGCTTCGATTGAAGGAAGACCTTCTAATGATCCAAAGGATTTGTTAAAACTTTTTTGTTTACGGATACTTGAATCAAATCAGATCATCACGTTCGTTGGAAAAAGAATGCAAAAGAAATATTGAACTCATGTTGGTAATGAAGCAGCTTTCTAAATCAAAACAACATTGATGCAAATCCGAAGCTTTACAAAAAAAGGCAGGCAATTGTTGAGCATTCGTATGGAATCTTAAAACGACTCTCGATTAATATCGGGGGGGTATTACATCATGTCTAAGAGAGGAAAGAAAAGCGCAAGTGCTGATGTTGGATTAATGTTCGTCGCGTACAACTTAAGAAGAATAATGAATATCCTTGACAAAAACATTTTCAAAAAGTTTCTAAAAGAACTTGGCTTTTTATTTTTCGAAAAATTGATCGATGCAAACGAAAATGCATTCACTAGGGTGATACCTGTTTTTGAAGTACCCAAAATGAATCTCTTTTTACGAGCTGATTAAAGTGAACGAAATGCGTTCAAATATTTGCTATATTGGTGATGACGGGTAGTTATTAGACGGACTGCCGTTAGCGGGCATGAAAGAAGGCTGAGAACAAAAATTATTATGTATATTTGAATCAAATTAATACTACCATGTTGAACAGAGAAAAAGTAATCGAAACAATCAAACAACTTCCTGATAATTTTCCACTTGACGAGGTCATTGAACGCAATATTTTACTTGATAAAATCGAAACTGGTTTACATTAAAGTTCAAGGGGACAAGTCACACCTGACGAGAATATTGATGAAAAGCTCCCCAAATGGCTCGCCTGAATTGGACTGATCAATCGATTGCAGACTTAATAAGCATTTCAGATTTTATTTCTAAAGATTCTATTAAATATGCTAAAATTACAATTGATAGAATCCGAAAAGCTGCTAGATAAGTTCGAGATTATCCAATGATTGGAAGAATCGTTCCTGAAATAAATTTGACGGAGATCCGAGAAACGATTATTGGAAATTACCGATTGATCTATTTTATAGTCGATAATGAACAAATAGATATTTTAAGTGTTTACCATTCTTCACGAAGCTTGAAAATTCAGGAATTAAAAAAACACACCCGCTAACACCGCATTACCACAAAATTATTTTTTACTCTTTTATTTTTATATTTCGGTAAAAAATAATGCTGCGGCAATGCTTAGCGTTATATGCGATTTTAAGAACCTCCAAACTGACATTCTACCTTTTTAACTATTTTATTTTAAAATATAGTTGCACTTACGGACAACTTAGATTATCTTTGCCCAGTGACCATAAAGCGGAAGTTCAGGACTATCATTTTTTATAAGGAATACTTTCAGGGTTTCTTTGTAAAGCAACGAGATAAAGTGAAGGATAAGATTATATGGACATTCGAATTAATAGAAGAGCTTCAAAAAGTTCCTGAAATCTATCTCAAACATATTGAGAACACAGAGGGACTTTTTGAAATTCGAATTCAACAAAGTGGCGATATCTTTCGCATTTTCTGTTTTTTCGACAAGCGACAATTGGTAGTATTGGCAAATGGATTTCAAAAGAAATCTCAGAAAACGCCTAGACAAGAAATTGATAAAGCATTAAAAATTAAAAAGGAATATGAAAACGAAAAAAAGTAACATCCTGACCCTCGATCAATTTAAAAACAAACACTATGGTAAGCGTGGAGTTGCAAAACGTGATCAGCTTGAAGCGGGTTACGAAAACTTTAAGATTGGGGCATTAATTCACGAAGCTCGACTAGAAAAAGGTTTGACACAAGAAGAACTTGCTGAAAAAGTAGGAACAACAAAGTCATACATTTCGAAAATTGAGAATAATATAAAAGAAGTTCGCATCTCAACACTTCAGAAAATAGTTGAACTCGGCTTAGGTGGACAATTATTACTTTCAATTAAACTGTGACATATTTTATCTACTGAAATAAAAACCGCATATAACATCGTATTACCACAACACTATTTTTTCTCTATTTATTTTTTATATTTGGTAAAAATAGTACTGCGGCTATACTAAACGTTATGGGTCAACAAATAAAGTTCTTTACTTAAAGAAAATGGAATTGTTTAATATTTTATAAATAGATATGAAACGAATTTTACTTATTAAATTAATATTAATTTTTGCATTATGGTTTTCTTACAGTTTTATTATCCTTGCTCAAGATGAATTAAAGCCAAGCGATAAAATTGTTTATGTTGTTTTTGAAAATAGATTTACCAATTTTGTACTAATTCCAAACCGAGGAAAATTACCCTACTTTAAAATTTATAGATAACATAAAACTGAAACTGATTTTACGTATATCGGTGAATTAGAAAAACCGTCTTTTGCAGATCGAAATGAATGTGGTTATAGTTACGGTGTTTGTTGGGAAGATCCAAAGTATCATTCACGTGATGTTGATTATAAGGTTTTAGCTTTTGATAAAAAGGGAATAGAATTATGCGAAATGATAATAATCTGGGAGAAAGAAAAAGAATTAATCAGAAGTAATGATTCACTGAAGAATCATTAATAAAATTATTTAATGCAAATTAGAATGATAAGCGTGGCGAACCTATAACATTAGCATTTCCGCAATACTTTTTTTTCTCTTATTTTGTATTATTGTAAGAAAGTAAAGCGTCAATGCTCCAACGTTACCTGAAAGCGTAGCGGACGACACAACAACGACAACGAACAATGAAAAAAGCAATAATCATTTTTGGACTTTTAGGACTGATAATTTTCGGTGGACTTTATGCCAAACGAAAATTTTACGACCCCAAACATCAACTTGATAATGCGAAAGCAGAAGTAAAACAACTTGCCGACAATGCCGAAATAAAAAATGGGGACCTAATTTTTCAAACTTCGCTATCTGGACAAAGCAAAGCCATTCAACTTGCGACAAAATCAAAATATTCTCACTGCGGACTTATCTACAAAGACGGCAACGATCTCTTTGTTTTTGAAGCAATTCAACCTGTTAAGCGAACACCACTTGACAAGTGGATTGCTCGGGGACAAGACGGAAAATATGTAATCAAGCGACTAAAAAACGCTGACCAAGTTTTAACCCCTGCGACAATTAAAAAAATGAAACAGATTGGTGACAAGTTCAACGGCAAAAACTATGACCTGACTTTTGAATGGTCGGACGACAAAATTTATTGCTCAGAATTAATTTGGAAAGTTTATCAACGTGGCACAGGACTTGAAATAGGCAAACTTGAAAAACTTAGCGACTTTGACTTGGCAAATGAAGCGGTTAAGAAAAAAATGAAAGAGCGTTACGGTGACAAAATTCCAACAGGAGAAATTGTAATTTCACCAGCGGCAATTTTTGATAGCGAACTATTGACAACAGTAAAATCAAACTATTGACTGCAACTAAAGACAGAACGCCAGCAGGTAACAAGCGTTTGGCAAAAAAGCGGATTAAGTGCTTAAATGAAGTTTCATACTTCGTATCAAGTTCAGTGCAGGCAGACAGTTTAGTGCTTCAAAATCCACTTCTTCGCCAAGAGCCTAACCTTAAGCGGCAATTCTAGAGCGATACTACAGAGAAACAGAAATTGAACTTTTAATATTAAATTGGACAACAATTAAAATAAATAGTATGGCAAAACAAGTATTTATCAATTTAGCAGTAATAGATCTTAAAAAATCTATGGACTTTTACACTGCATTAGGTTTTACAAACAATCCTCAATTTTCAGATGTCACATCAAAGTGTATGGTATGGAGTGATAGTATTTTTGTAATGATTATGACACACGAAAAGTTTGCAGGGTTTGCAACCAAACCAATTACTGACACAAAAACAAGTTTAGCAGGACTATTTTCGTTGTCGGTGGACAGTGTTGAAGAAGTGAATAAAATTGTAAGTGCAGGAATTAAAGCAGGTGGTGTTGAACCAACCGAAATGAAAGATTATGGTTTTATGCAACAACGAACCATAGAAGATTATGACGGACATACTTGGGAAATATTTTATATGGATATTACTAAATTTCCTACACAACAATAAAATAAATAACTGAATTAAATACAAATTCATATGGCACTTATTAATCCTCACATTAACTTCAACGGAAATGCCGAAGAAGCATTCAATTTTTACAAATCAGTATTTGGCGGAGAATTCGCAAAAATTATGCGTTTCAAAGACTTGGCCAGTACTGAATTTCCTGTAACAGAAAATGAAGCGAATAAAATAATGCATATTGCTTTACCAATTGGTAAAAACATTTTAATGGCTAATGATGTTCCTGAAAGTATGGGTCGCACAAACGAAAATGAAAACAGAAGTAAAATTTCAATCAGTGCAGAAAGCAAAGAAGAAGCCGAAAAATTATTTAACGGACTTTCGGCAGGAGGAAAAATTGAAATGCCTATTGCAGACAGTCCTTGGGGTTCATACTTTGGAATGTTTAGAGACAAATATGGTATTGAATGGATGGTGGACTTTGATCCCAATTATA
This sequence comes from Bacteroidota bacterium, assembly GCA_031417555.1. Classification (GTDB taxonomy): domain Bacteria; phylum Bacteroidota; class Bacteroidia; order AKYH767-A; family 2013-40CM-41-45; genus JADKIH01. The sequence goes on along the minus strand of JANOVV010000027.1, from coordinate 30,965 downwards.
AAGGACAAATATAAGTTTACAAAACAACGAACGCCTAACAGCGGTTTGGCAAAAGCAGGTCAGTGACTCATCCTGAAAAAAGTTTACAATAGTAGTATTTTCCCAGTAATAATTCTTCCATAATTTTTCTGTTTGGATTTTTGTTTTTGATTGATAAATTTGTTTGGGTGCAAAGTTGCTGATGCTCATATGAGATCTTTCAGTGTTGTAAATTTCAATTGCCACCTTTGGCAACTATAACTTAAGAAGAATGATTAATATCCTTGACAAAAACATATTCAAAAAGTTCCTTAAAGAACTTGGCTTTTTATTTTTCGGAAAATTGATCGATGCAAACGAAAATGCATTCACTAGGGTGATACCTGTTTTTGAAGTACCCAAAATGAATCTTTTTTTAAGGGCTGATTAAAGTGAACGTTATGCGTTTAAATATTTACTATATTTGATGTTGAGGGGTAGTTAATACACGGACTGTCGTTTGCAGTAATTCTTAGGCTACCTTTTTACTTGAAAATATATCATTCTAAATGAACATAAAATATACAATCTTTATTCTCATTTGCATTCTTACAATATACTTGAGGGGTCACTGAAATCAAACTCCGAAGAGACTCTAAAACTTCTTCAGTGTTTTATATCATCTACTCGCAAACCTATCGCTCAAAGACTACGCTGAACAAGGATGCATCTAAAAAGTATAAGAAACCGTAAAAATTTTGTCTAGCCAAACTAAAATTCTATATTTATATTTCAAAACTAAATCTATGTGCTTGCGATTACTAATATTTCTGCTGACTATTATGTTCCCTTTATTTTCACTAAAGGCACAGAATGTTCATATTAAATATAAGATTGACAGCCTTGCCAGTGAATTGAAAAAGGCAAATGACCCTGATGCCAAATTTGAACTATACCAGGCATTGAGCAAATTGGAGGAAGATAAAAAGAAGCACAAGAGCGAATTGTTGCTAAACTCCGAACTCAGCGGCAATACCGACCTGCAACTGCGTACTTATCTCCTGGTGGCACAGTTAGCAGGGAATGATTCCGCCCAGTTTTACTTAGACAAAATGTTTGCATTGGCTAAGGAGAAAAAAAATGAAGAATACCAGGGATGGTATTATTTAAATAGCGGCTTTGAGCAGTTTTTTAATAAGAGCAATCCAGTTAAAGCGATGGATCTGGCCAGGGAGGCGAATACGATAGCAGTAACGAATCATTTCGATTCACTTGCTTTCGAGGCGAACGGGTTAATTGCTTTACTTCACAATGACAAAGGTGAAAGATTGCTGCAATACAGATCTTACATGCATCAGCTTTCATTGGCAGAAAAAATAAGAGATGGTCAGGTGGCTTTGAGCGCTTACTGGCAAATATTTTGGTTTTACAACAATTTAAAACAGTACCCAAAGGCAAAAGAAAGCGCCCTTTACATATTAGAAAAAGGAAAGAAGAAGAACTGGCCTGACTGGATAGAAGGCGGACACCACTTGCTAACTCACTATTATACAAATGTGGGTGAATTTGAAACTGCGAAATATTATTACGATGAGACCACTAAACTTCGGAAGCAAAATGATAATCCTGTCAGTGAGGATGATGACCTGCTCGACATTTATGCAAATGCTAACGACTATGTAAAGATGCTAGGAGTTTTACAAAAGGATGATGTTAAAAAAAATTTCTTCAAAAATGATAGAACAGGCTATGATTATTACGGGCAAATAGCAAACTGTTATATCAAGTTAGGTAGTGCAGATTCGGCATTTTTTTTCCTTCAAAAAATGAAAGAAGGAATCGAAAAAAATAAATTCGCAGAATGGATGTTTTACGCTTTTCTCGGTGATTATTCTAAGCTTACGAATGATGCAGATAATGCAGCGGTTAATTATAGCAAAGCAGATTCCGGTGCCGGTTATGGCAACAATATAGATGCTCGAATAGAAAGATATGCTAATCTTGACACCCTCTTTTCGCGCAAGGGAAACTATCAAAAAGCATATTTCTATAAAACACTTTGGATGCAATACAAGGACAGTGCGGCAGCATTGTCTAAAGAAGGTGACCTGGTATCAATGGAGATTGAAAACGAGAGTCAACGAATGGAAGCAGAGAAAAGAGCAAGTCACAATATTCAATACATGGGTATAACAGCGGGACTTGCTTCAGTTTTTATCTTGTTGGTGTTGTTGGGAGTGTTTAGTTCAAGTACTACTATTATAAAAGGTTTAAGCTTTTTTGCTTTTATCTTCTTTTTTGAATTTCTGATTTTATTGTTTGACAATTCCATTCACGCGCTAACTCATGGTGAGCCATGGAAAATACTTTCCATTAAAATCGTTTTGATTGCAATGCTCTTACCGTTTCATCATTATGTAGAGCGTAAAGTGGTGCATCATTTACTAAACCGAAAGAAAGTATCACTGCTTAGATGGAAAAAGGTAAAGTCGCAAACGCATGCACCTTTGGAGTAAAGAGACGAAAACCCAGTTCAACACAGTCTCTCGATGGACGAAGTGACGCGCTCAAACAATTTATAAATCTTCGAGGGAAGGTAGAGGTTCGCGCTGAACACTTCGCCTAACGATAGACATTTTGGTATACGCATAACATTAACTTTGCCGCAACATTTTTTTCTCCTTTTATTTTCATATTTGGAAAAAATGTGCAGTGGCAATTTTCCAGCGTTATACACAAGTAAAAAAAGATCTTGTATAATGCCCCGCTCGGGGAATTTTTGAATGTTAGTCTTGTGAGGAAAGGAACTCCGCCGCACTTTGTTTTTTCTGAAAAGTTAATTTTACAATAAAATTTTTGTTTTTAAATTTTTAATCCCTTCTTCGTTATACGCTAACAAATAAGATCTGGAAAATACTTCAGGTTTGTTTGAACATAACGAAATAAGAATAGAGCATGCTCTTATACCGAACAAATTTCAAATTCCAAAATATATCCAGCCAAGATCCACCTTATGCGGATCATACCTCCCGATAGTTATCGGGACTCTTTCATATTTTTATTTATGAATGGTATAATTCCGAATAATAAAACAGTACAAACTGAAATCTCATGAAATTAAACCGCCGCGAATTCTTACAAGCCTCCCTACTAATGGGCTTCGCTTTAGCAACAAAAAAAGATTGGGCAAACCAACTTCCTACATTAGCAATTGAGCGCCGTGATCTCTTTCCACAGGGCGTTGCATCGGGTGACCCGAAAGCCAACAGTGTAATCTTGTGGACGAGACGTCCGCCAATAAAAGATAGTGCTGCTGAAAAGTTGACCGTTGAAATTTCAACGACTCCTAAATTTAAAAAAATAATTGCAGGCGGCACTACGCAAATCAGTGTTGATTCAGATTGGACATGTCGTTTCCTTGCTACAGATCTCGAACCCAACCGTGAGTATTGGTACCGCTTCATAGATGAACATGGTTTCGCAAGCAGGATCGGTCGTACTATGACAGCACCCGGCGACAATTCGGATACTCCCGTTCGTTTTACTTTTGTAAGTTGCCAATGCCCTAACGAAGGTGCCATGAATGCTTACCGAAGAATGATCTTTGAAGATGAAGCGCGTTCCAAAGAGCAACGACTTAATTTTGTGTTGCACCTGGGCGATTTTATTTACGAAGTCACCTGGTATGCAGAAGATAATCCGAACGGAAACCGCGGCCGCCGCATCAGAAATCTATATAAGTTCCCGCAGGGTCGCAAGGTTAGCAATTTTCATCTGCCCGTTACCTTGGAGGATTATCGTACACTCTATCGTGCATATTTAGAGGATCCTGATTTGCAAGATGCGCGTGCCCGTTGGCCATTTGTTTGTATTTGGGATAATCACGAATTTGCCTGGGCAGGTTATCAAAGTCAATATGTAGCAGGAGGCGGATACAATGCTCCTGCACAAAACCAGAAAGTTTTTGCTAACCAGGCTTGGTGGGAGTTCATCCCTGCGTGGGTTCAACAGCCCGGTAATCCGAAGCTCGAAAAATTTCAGGCTCCGGAAGTGGTGGATACACCCATGGAAAATTTTAACGAAGACGGACTTTCAGAAGAGCCTAATAACCTGAAAGCAATCAACAGCCTTAAGATTCAACGTGTATTGCGTTGGGGAAAGAATGTTGATTTACTGCTAACCGATAATTGGTCATTTCGTTCTCCTGATATGTCGGGTGATGATTTTAATGTTACCGGATATCCAAGAGTCTTCCCGCAAATACCTTTTGAAATTACGAATTATGGTCGTCATTATAATAACGACAATCCGCCGGATACCATTCGTTTCAACGGCAAAGATTTTCCGAATCCCACAAAAGATGTTCATGCAATGACATACCTGGGCAGCGAACAAAGAAACTGGTTCTTAGAACAGCTCGGAGCTTCTTCTACGCGCTGGAAGATCTGGGGACATGGCTTTGGTACGATGGAACTGCGAAGTGATTATCAAAATCTCCCTGGCGAATTAGGTATCGGGTGGCCGAAAGATGTTGGGTATGCTGAAGTAGATAATCGATTCCTTCGTGACAAAGACATAATATTTGATTTTATACGCGATCAGAAAATCACAGGGTTCACTGTTGTTGGAGGTGACCGTCATGCGTTTCATGCCGGTTTAGTTTCCAAGTCGCTGCCGCCAAAGAAATACGAACCGCTCGGTGTAGAATTCATTACCGGTTCTATATCGCAGCAGACTCTTTTCGAAGTGTTAGAAGTAACCATGAAGAAAGACAATCCGAAACGTGTGCTGCACCTGATCGATCAGCCTGATGGCACCGTGATCCCTTCTATGAATGTTACCCCTTTGCATGGAGTACTTTCGACTTTAAAGTTGAAGGAGACGGGAGATATGAAGCAGGCACGTGCTGTGCGGAATCCGGACTTGGCGCCGCATTTGTCATTTATCGATTTCAGCGGCCACGGCTATGGTTTAGTAACTGCAACTTCCGATGAGCTTTCGACCGAATTCGTATGTATACCGATTCCATTTGAACGCAGTGATCGTCCTGATGGTGGTCCTTTGACTTATCGAGTTGTGCATCGCACACGTTTATGGAAAGCAGGTGAGGCACCTAAGCTTGAGCAGGAAATTCTTGAAGGTGATCCACAGTATTGCATCTGAGTTGGTGCTTGCGAATAAAACCATCTGACAGCAATAGCGGATGCTGACTCATCCTAAATAAAGTTTACATTTTGTATTATACTGAAATAGCGTTACAGTTTTTAAAACAAAAACTATTTCAGTAAAAGAAAGTGAAAGTAATGTATTCAAATATTTACTATATTTGAAATTGGCGGGCAGTAATTATAAAGACTGGCGTATTGTGAAAGAATGCAATTTAATACACAAAAAAATTACCAACCAAAAATATTAGGCAGATAAATAAAATTAAAGTTTTTTTAAAATCTGAATAAACACTCTATCGGATTATTTTTGAAACAACTACCTTAACTAAACCAATGTAACTATTTCCTCAAATCAAGAAACAGAAAATATGGAAATACACCATCACTCAAATTCCCATGGAAAGAAAAATTGGAAATCCTACATATGGGAATTTTTAATGTTATTCCTTGCTGTGTTCTGCGGTTTTTTGGCAGAGTATCAGTTGGAGCATAAAATAGAAAGAGACAGGGAAAAAGAATACATTCTTTCCATGATTGAAGATGCAATAACAGACATAGTCAATATTCACACTGCAATAGCTCTTAATACAAAAAGGATATACAATTTAGATTCATTGGCAAACAAAAGTTTTAATTACGGTCAACCGGGAATTGATGATCCTTCCCTATACAAATTATTCCAATCCTGCTTACGACACCCCGATTTTGTTAGTCCAACAGAAAGAACGATGACACAATTAAAGAATTCTGGTGGTATGAGATTGTTGCAAAATAAAATTGCAGTCGACAGTATTTTACAATACGACGACTTTGCTAAAAAATTAACTAACCAACAGGAATGGTATGAAAACATGCTCAGGGAATTGATTGAACCAGGGGTAAAGATTTTTAATTTTAAATATAACCCCGAAATTGATCTTGATAAGCTTAAGCCACTTCGCTCATCATCTTACGATTCTGCAAAGCTTAATATCACCGAAAAATCATTACTAATTGAATTGGGTAACAGAGCAATCATGTATAGAAATGTCGTTATTTTTTATATTAGGTTGTTGCATGAAGGAGAACTACATGCCGCAAATCTTAAACAAACATTGCAAAATAAATATCAAATAAAAAATGAATAAAGATATGTTCGAACGCATAAAAAAGTTTTTACAAATGTGTGATAGCTGGAATAAAAATACAAAACAAATCGACATATAATAGCGGATTTATGAAATTGGAAGTTTGAATGGCCCTTAAAAAAATAGCTTTTTGTTTAAATATAAAATTACCATTTGCTTAATGCGTATAATAATTTTAAATATTTTATTTGTCGGGGTAATTTCTGCTCAGAAAATGCCAAAAGACTTTGAACTAACTTTCAAATTTGGTTATCATGCAGAGGAGGCAACATTTTTTGATTCTAAAAAGAGAACATTAGTAGTTCAAGGGTTAGATACTGTGATGACTTTTAAATTAAAACTTACTAATAAAGAAAAACAAACGATCTACAATGAATTAGAGAAAATCAATTTTATAAGCTATCCTGAAAAATATAAATACACTGATTCTTTAAATGCTTTTTTGAGTTTACCCTGTCGTCATTTTTTTCTTAAAATAATATTAAATAATAATTTTAACGAAGTCGAGTGGGATAATTGTGTTCATTCGACAAACAAAGATGAAAAACATGCGGCACTAATGACTCTTGATCGTGTTATTGAGAAAATAATTTGGGCTAGAAATCCTTTGAAAGATTATCACCCTGCGCGAGTGAGGTTTGATCCAAATTAGAGTGCAGACGAAAAATGGCATCAAAATTAGTATTATCACAATGCTTTATTATTTTAATAATTTATACTTGTAACATTGGATGACAAAAAAAATATTCAAATGATAATCGGAGTTGCAGGTCCATATTCGGCTGATACCGCTGAACAAAGACAAATTAATTTGGATAAAATGAATAAAGCCGCAGCAAAACTGCTCGAACTCGGGCATGTACCAATAATCGGAATGAATGCGGCATTGCCAGTATTGGAACATGCAAACGTTTCTGACAAATATAAATGTACAATGGACATTTCACTTGCTGTAATTAGTGCTTGTGATGCTCTTCTGCTTTTAGCTGAAAGTACCGGAGCAAATAAGGAAAGAGATTTAATATTATCAATGGGCCGACCGGTTTTTAAATCAATAGATGAGATAATTAACTTGAAATAAAAAATGCTTTAACATAGGACAAAAAACAAACCTAAAAATATTTAATCTTTTTACGGCATTATTATCTTTGACACTAAATGACAACTGGCAAAAGAAGATGGCAATAAAAAATACTAACAATAAGAAAATGTATAGGCAAGGCGCAGTTGGAGCTTTGCTTGACGAATATGAACGGGCAGTTATGGATTTAGAGAAAACAATTAACGACATTTCAGACGAAGAACTTATCAAAGTTATTGACAACAACACTTCAGACCCTAACTGTAAATCAATTCAAACAATTCTTTCTCATGTAGTCAGAGCAGGATACGCGTATGCAATAGATATTCGCAATCTTGCGGGAGAAAAAATTGATAAACCGGAAAAATTATTTCATATGTATGTTAGCGATTATCAGAAGGACTTAAATAGTTTTTTTCTTTTCACGATAGAGACATTTAAAAATGTTAATGACAACCAACTTGAACAATTTGAAAACAGTAAAAAAATAAAATCTGCATGGGGGCAATTTTATGATATAGAGCAACTTGCAGAACATGCCATTGTCCATATTTTGAGGCATAGGCGGCAAATTGAGAAATTCAAAATTGTTTTACGAGAACATAAATAAAACTGACTATAAAAACACTAACAGGCGATAATGTCTAATACAAGCTTGGATCGGATTTCAAACAGTTTAACTTTGAATGAACAGAAATTCGCCATGAAAAGAAATTATAGTTTATTTAGTTAACCCGGAAAATGGTTTAATGTTTATTGTTAATACTGTTCCGGTATACAAGGGCAATCATCGCATGGATGATTTGTTGCATCTATAGCCGGGTAAAGTGTCTACCCTTTATTTGTAATTGTTTTAATTTTTTGATTAATTATTTTTTATCAATTTAAATACAAAAAAAATGATACCTTAGAACCATAATCAAACAAAAGCAATGACAGCCTAATTTTAATATGCCGGTACTTTTAATTAAAAAGCTAAAATAACAATTTATGAAAATCTATGTAAAGAATATGGCTTGTGAAAGCTGTAAAGTAGTAGTAAAAGAAGCTTTGGAAGAACTTGACATAACTCCGGTTAAAGTTGAATTAGGGGAAATAGAAACGAAGGAAGACATTTCTAAAGATGACAAAATTCAACTGAACCGTAAAATCAAAAAGGTGGGGTTAGAGTTGTTAGAAAAAAAGCAAGGTGTGTTAATAGAGAAAATCAGAAAAATTATGATTGATTATGTTTACAAATCAGATGATAAACCAAATATAAAGTTTTCTGTTTTACTTAGCGAGGAATTAAATTACAGCTATTCTTATTTAGCTAATTTCTTTTCAGAAGTTGAAGCAACAACCATAGAGCAATATATAATTGCATTAAAAATCGAGCGGATAAAGGAATTAATTATTTTTGGGGAAGATACCTTTTCTGAAATTGCACATAAACTGCATTACAGCAGTGTTGCGCATTTATCGTCGCAGTTTAAAAAGGTAACCGGACTGACGCCTTCACATTTTAAAACATTAAAAGAAAAAAGAAGAATTGCTATTCAAAATATTTAAGTGCTTAAACAACTGAGATGTTAAGATAAGTAAACGAACCTATAAAAATTATTGGTGCGAACTTCAAACAGTTGTGCTCCGAACGAACTGCTTGGCAGCCTATTGCAGTAAGAGTAAAAAAAATTTTCAAAAGAAATGCTTTGTTTGATAATCAAATCCAACAATATTGCGGTATGCTTCTAGCAGGCACTTAACTTTGAGTTTTAAATTAAGACAAAAATATAGATCTATAATATGATCACCAAAATAAAATGTAAAATTTTCAATTTCTCAAATAAAAACTAATATGATTAAATACACATTATTTATACAAATCATTGTAGCAGTATCAGTGGCTTATGTTTGGATATTTCGATATGATAATATTATCAAAGAATTTAAGCAATTCGGATTAAGTGATTTGACTCGTAGTTTTGTTGGCGCTGCTAAGATATCTCTTGCTACAATTATAATCATGGGTATTTGGTATCCAACATTAATTCCTATTCCTTCCGCACTTATGGGTTTGTTTATGTTAGCTGCTCAATATTTTCATTATAAAATAAAAAATCCTTTTCTGAAACGTATCCCTTCATTAATCCTTATGATTTTATGCATTTTTTTGACATTAGCTTCATTGAATATAATTTAGCAATGAACTATTTATTTATAGCCTGCATTTTAATATCAAGTTTCTCTTTCCTGGTATATGCTGTTTCATATTTTATATCGCCTCATATGAAAAGTGAATTCAAACGTTTCAAATTAGAAAAATTAGGACTCCTTACAATCGTTTTAGAAATATTGGGTGCTTCTGGTCTTTTAGTTGGTTTATTATTTAAACCTATTTTATTAATTTCATGCGGCGGACTTGCAATTCTGATGCTTTTAGGACTATTGGTTAGGATAAAATTAAAGGACAGTATTTGTGCTTCATTACCTGCACTATTTTATATGGTTTTAAATACTTATATTTTTTTTATGGCAATTAAATGATTTTATCAACTATAAATATCAAAACAATATGGCAAATAAAAATCAAATCGGGCTCGACAAAATAAAAAGTAAACAGTTAGCAGATGGTCTGAATTATCTTTTAGCAGATTACATGATGTTCTACCAAAACACGAGAGGGCTGCATTGGAATATCAAAGGTGAAAAGTTTTTTGAACTTCATTTAAAATTCGAAGAACTTTATACCAATCTGCTAATAAAAGTAGATGAAGTGGCAGAAAGAATTTTAACATTAAGTGCCATACCACTTCACACTTTTGACGATTACAAGAGCACAGCAAAAATCAAGAGTGTGAAAAATGTTTCTGACGGAAAACAAGGGGTTCAGTCAATTTTAGAAGCGTTTAGAATTTTGATTATTGAACAACGGGAACTGCTTAAACTTTCGGCCGATGCAAGCGATGAAGGAACTAATGCACTCATGAGTGATTATATCCGTGAACAGGAAAAATTAGTTTGGATGTACTCAGCGTATCTGCAATAGTAATTTGTATATGAAACAAAACGATATTGACAGAATAATTGAAATGGCCTGGCAGGACCGCACTCCATTTGAAGCAATTAAATTGCAATTTGCTCTTTCCGAAGCTGATGTTATTGAATTGATGCGAAGAGAATTAAAACGCAGCAGTTTTAATTTATGGCGAAAACGAGTGAACAGCGGTGTAAGTCAAAAGCATACACAAAAAAGAAATCCGGAAATTAATCGCTTTAAGTCCAGTCGTGAGAAAACTATTTCGATAAACAAAATAAGCAAGCGATAATTGGAACTGCGATTTGCTTCTGACTATAAAGCAATACTTGCAAAAATAAATCAGATTGGTTCGTTGAAGTATGGCAAAACCAAAAAATTCGTGAATGGTGATGTTACTTATTTATCACCCTATATTTCACGAGGAAACTGGAATAGAAAATTAACATCATAATCAACAACACTATTTTAATTATTGGTAGCATCCAACATATTGAAATAAACGAAAAAATTTCTCATCAGATGGCTTTGTTGCTTTAGTTCAGCTAACATATTGGCTTGTGCCGGCTTAGACGCCTATTATGAAACAAAGTATATTAAACATTTAAACTATGCAATACCTTATCATTCAGTTACAAAAAATTTGCTTTGATGAAACAAGTTCTTAAACATAATTTACCTTCTAAGATTTGCATTGTTTGCAAGCGACCTTTTAACTGGCGAAAAAAATGGGAAAAGGTTTGGGACGATGTAAAATATTGCAGTGATAAATGCAGATTAAATAAGCATACAATATGAGCGTAGGAATTCTTTTACCACATCAATTATTTGAAAAAAATGTACTTATTGAAAAATGCAAGACCATTTATTTGGTTGAAGAATCCTTGTTTTTTAAACAGTATAATTTTCACAAACAAAAAATTGCTTTCCACAGGGCGAGTATGAAGTTTTATGAAAGCTATCTGCAATCAATACGTATTAAAGTAATTTATATTGATTCTACTAATGAGTTGGCTGATGTAAGGAAACTAATTCCACATTTGAAAGCAAGTGGCAATAACTATTTTGAATATATTGATACTACTGATTACTGGGTGGAGCAAAGAATTGGTAATACATGTAATACTCATAATATTAATGCAATTAAAAATCAATCTCAGTTGTTTATTAATTCAATTGAAGAAATTACAACATATTTTTCGAAAAAAAAACGCCTGTTTCAGACGGATTTTTATAAACACCAGCGGCAAAGCAGAAATATATTATTGGAGAAAAACCTAAAACCAATTGGTGGTAAATGGACTTTCGATGATGAGAATCGCTTGAAATACCCCAAAGGTAAAAAAACACCTAACGTTGATTTTTTAAAGCCAAATGATTTTTATAAACAAGCTGTTCTTTACACAAAAAAATACTTTCCTGAAAATTATGGAAATTTAAATGCTGATTTTATTTATCCAACAACATTTACCGAAAGTAAAAAATGGTTGCAAAAATTTTTCAAAACGCGATTTTCTGAATTTGGTGCCTATGAAGATGCAATCGTTTTAAATCAATCTGTTTTAAATCACAGTGTTTTAACACCTATGTTAAATGTTGGTCTGTTAACTCCACAATACATTATAGACGAAGCTTTGCATTACGCTAGCAATAATGAAATTCCAATAAATTCCTTAGAAGGTTTTATTCGTCAAATTATTGGTTGGAGAGAATTTATCCGTGCTGTTTATGAATTGAAAGGGAATGAAGAAAGAACAAAAAATTACTGGGGATTTACCAAAAAAATTCCTGTTTCGTTCTGGACTGGAACTACCGGAATAGAGCCTATTGATATTACCATTAAAAAAGTTTTAGAAACGGGTTATTGTCATCACATTGAACGGCTAATGGTCTTAGGAAATTTTATGCTACTGTGTGAATTTGACCCCGACGAAGTTTACCGCTGGTTCATGGAACTTTTTATTGATGCTTACGATTGGGTAATGGTACCGAATGTTTATGGCATGAGCCAGTTTGCAGATGGAGGTTTAATGGCAACCAAACCCTACATAAGCGGCAGTAATTATCTAATGAAAATGAGTGATTACAAAAAGGGCGAATGGCAAAATATTTGGGATGGATTGTTCTGGAGATTTATGCATACTCATAGGGATTTCTTCTTGCAAAACCCAAGGTTAGGTATGCTGGTAAGGAGTTTTGATAAAATGTCTGACATAAAACAGAAGGTACATATTAATAATGCAGAACAATTTCTTAAATCACTTTAACATTTTATAATTATCTTTGAATATTCAGCAATAAGGACTTTGATTTTGCTGGTTTTAATCAAAATAAAATTTACACTAAATGGATATTTACTTATTTTTAATGTATCATAAAGTCAAACTTAAAAGACTATCAAATCTATATAGTAGTATTTGTTTATTGTTGATTTTATTCGCTGCACCTTTTAATAAAATAAACGCTCAGACGTTTGTTTTAGACAGTACGTATGGTGCTGCAGGAGCCATTTCAACATACACTGATTGCGGAAATTCTTTTTTATTAAGCAATAATAAACTTCTGGTAGCCTCCGGACTAACAGCAAACTTTGGAATACCTTCGCCTACTCTTGGAATAAAGAAATACAACGACGATGGCAGTATTGATTCTACTTTTGGAACTAATGGTACAGGTTTATATACTCCATCAAATATAAATGATCGATTTAATATTTATGGAATTACTGTTCAGACAGATGGAAAAATAATTGTTGTTGGACAAACATATGCTATCGGCTCTTTTGCTTATTACTATGATTTTTTTTTATTTAGATTTAATCTGGACGGAACAACCGATATAAACTTTGGAACAAATGGTTTGGTGAAATATTCTATTAATAGTACAGATCAATACAGAGAAAGATTTAATGACGTTGTCGTTGATGCTGCCGGAAGAATTGTTGTCGTTGGTTACACAGAAAATGATATTGATTCGAAAAAAAATGCTGTTGCTATGAGATTATTTTCAAATGGAGTTTTAGATTCTACTTTTGCGACCAATGGTATACTTCAATTGGATATAATGGATTCAGATTATTTTACAAAAATCAAATTACTGAATAATTCAATATTTATCGCCGGAAATAAAACAACTTCAATAGATAATCTGGATATAGTAATTCTAAAAATTAGTGAAAGTAATGGTTCATTTGATTCTACTTTTGGCGCCAATGGAATAATCTCTATCGATTTTGTTGGTACTAATGATGTATTCAATAATTTATTCTTTATTTCCAATAATAAAATTATGATGGCGGGTAGTTGTCCTTCGGGAATGATTTTTACACAAATTGATGAAAATGGAAATTTAGACTCTACTTTTAGCGATTACGGAAAGAATATTACAAGCGTTAGTGTTCCCAATCATTATCCTGCTTTAATTGACAATATCATGTTATTACCTGATAATAAATATTTAGTTTTTTCATCCACCAAACGAAACGATAATTCCACGAACAATTATGATTATGTTGTTGTAAGAATTAATGAAAATACAACATTGGATGCTACATTTGCTGTAAATGGAGTATTCGTTAACGTAACAACTGCTACAAGTGAATATGCAAATTCAATGCATCTTCAAAGTGATGGGAAAGTTTTATTGTTATCTCAATATTGGAATAGTTCATTGGTTTATACTGGAGGTGTTTATAGATACTTAAATGCATATCCTGTAAATCTAAATGAATTAAGTAAGGATGATAATATTTTAAGTGTATTTCCTAATCCTGTAATTAATGTTTTAATAATGAGATCGAACAAAGAAATCAGTAAAATAGAAATTTATAATTTAGAAGGAAGAAAAATTAATACTATAAGTTCTGAATTTAATTTAATTGATTTTAATAATATTGATCAAGGTATTTATTTTTTGAAAGTTTATACTGAAAATCAAAGTTTCACTAAAAAGATAGTTAAGCAATAATAACATTTACTAGTTATTATATTAAAATTATTTTTACTGCGACAAGTGCAGCAAATGCAGCAAAATAAAATTGAATACTTCACATAGAATTATTTGGATTAATATTTATTGCATATGCTCGTAGGCAGATGATCTGTTATTTTTGGCAAGTCAATTTCAAAATATTATTTTCTTGTCTTTTCTTTTAGCTCAAACATGTTGAATTATATATTTACTACATTTGGAAATTACAAATACTGTCTTCCGGAATTAAGTAAGCTTCTATGTAAATTGATTGTAAAATTATAAAACCCTAAAATTTATTATGACAAGTAAATTCAAATGTGTGTTATCATTGTATGTTTCTTTGTTAGTTACAATAACATTATCAAAAGCTCAATCAATTTTACCGCCGGCAATCGAATGGAATGGTTTAAGTGAATCTTTAATCGCTAAAGCCAATAATCCATGGATTACGGCAACCGAAAAATCAAATTTTATAACTACACCGGATTATAATGAAACCATGAGCTGGTTTAAAAAACTAACTGCAGCTTCTCCATTGTTAACAATGGTTTCCATCGGTAAAAGTGTTGAAGGCAGGGATATTTATATGATCATCGCTTCGGTGGAAAAAAATATAACTCCTTCTTCATTAAAAAATTCCGGCAAACCAATCTTCTTGGCGCAAGCCGGTATTCATTCGGGTGAAATTGATGGCAAAGATGCCGGAATGATGTTTCTTCGTGATATTGCTTTCGGAAATAAAAAGGATTTAATTAGCAAAGTCAACTTCTTATTCATTCCAATCCTGAGTGTAGATGCGCATGAACGTACTTCTCCTTATAACAGACCCAACCAAAGAGGTCCGCAGAATATGGGCTGGAGAACCAATGCACAAAATTTAAACCTGAACAGAGACTATGTAAAACTCGACACAAAAGAAATTCGAGCTGTTATAAAAGTCATTAATGAATACGATCCGGTTTTATATATGGATATTCATGTAACGGATGGCGCCGATTACCAGTACGACATTACTTTTGGAGGATTAGGCAGTCAAGGTTACTCATTGGGCATCAGGGACTGGCTGGAAAATAAATTTAAACCTTATGTGGATAAAGATTTAACAGCTAGCGGACATATTCCGGGACCTTTAATAAATGCATTTAATGATTTCGATTTTTCAAATGGTAATATTGTTTTTAAAGGTGGTCCCAGGTATTCTGATAGTTATGGAGATGCCCGGCATTTGCCTGCAATTTTAGTTGAAAACCATTCTTTAAAACCATACAAGCAGAGAGTATTGGGAACTTATGTATTACTGGAAAGTACTTTAAAGTTTTTAGCAACAAACGGGAAATCATTAATAGAAATTATTGAAAAAGATAAATCTGTAAGAGTAAAAGAAATTCCCTTGTCATGGAAAGTTCCGCAGATGAAAACTACAGAAAGTTTCGATACACGATCACATCATAGAAATGCAGATTCTGCAGTGATAGCTCCGGATAGTCTACATTTTAAAGGAATGGCTTCTGTAATTCATAAATCAACTGTAACTAATTCTGATTATGTTGAATGGCTCGGTAAACCTGTTGAGATGACAATTGCTGATTATAAATCTACAGAGCCATATGATTTTATTAAGCGTCCTAAAGGATATTGGATTCCTGTTTCCTGTGATGAAGTAATTGCAAGATTAAAAATTCACGGAATAGAAATGATTACTATTAAAGAATCGCGTGAAGTAACAGTTGAGATGTACCGAATTAAAGAGCATACATTTGGAGATGATAATAATATAATACAACCTTTTGAAGGACATATGCAGGTGACCGGAACTGCCACAACAGAAACCCGCAAGCAATTATTTCCGGCCGGGTCCGTATATGTTTCAACTGACCAGCCTTTGGGTGATCTGGCAATCTTATTATTAGAGCCCGCATCAAAAGATTCTTATTTCAGCTGGGGATTTTTTCTTTCCATTTTTCAACGTACAGAATATATTGAAGCATATGTTATGGAACCCATGGCTAAAAAAATGCTGGAAGAATCGCCTGAATTGCAAAAAGAATTTGAACTTAAAAAATCAAATGACCCCCTATTTGCAAAAAGTCATGATGCCATCCACACTTGGTTTTATAGCAAAACAAAATATTATGATGATCGTTACTTGTTGTATCCAATAGGAAGAGAATTATAAATTTATTTGATAAGTTGAAACAGAATTATTTTATATTCTTAAATTATATATTGAAAATGAAAAATGCATGGTTGGTTTTAGTGTTTATCTTTATTGCAACAACAATATCATTTGGTCAAATAAATATGCCGGATATTAAAAACGCAGAATCACAAATCATTGCATTGGAAAAGGCAGGCTGGGAAGCATGGAAAAACAATAAAGCTGACTGGTTTCAATCTAATACAACTGAAGAGTTTTTGTCAATCAGTTCGAGTGGTATTAGTAATAAAGAACAAGTCGTTAATTCTACCCCCACCGCTTGCGATGTCAAAAGTGTTTCTATTGATAATTTTAAGTTTGTAATGCTAAGCGAAAACACGATGGCATTAACTTATATTGCAATTCAAGACGGAGTTTGCGGCGATAAAAAACTTGCGGAGAAAATTCGAGTTGTGGTTAATTACGTTAACCGTAATGGAAAATGGTTTGAAGCTTTATATATGGAAACACCAATAGATAAATAAAATTATTAAAATAGGTTCTTGAGGAACAAAAATTATTTTTGAACGAATTTATATTTATTTTGCAGGTACATTAAAAATAAAACCAACTCCGAAAACATTTTCAATACTTAACGTTGAATCTTCTTTCAGATATTTTCGTATTTTAGTAATAAATACATCAAGGCTTCTTCCGATAAAATAATCATCCTCTCCCCATAGATCTTTCAAAAGATCTTCTCGTTTTATTAAATTATTGCGATGCGATGATAAGTAGTTTAGAATTTCACTTTCTTTTTCTGTAATTCGTTTGGATTTGCCTTGTATAGTCAATGATTGATTATTATAGTCAAATGTAAAATTTCCTATAGAAATAATTTCAGTATTATTTTCTTTTTTATTCACCTGGACTCTCCGAATTACAGCTTTAATTTTCCATAACAATTCCTCTTCATCAAATGGTTTTGTAATGTAATCATCAGCACCCAAACCATAGCCTTTTAATTTGTCTTCTTTTAATGACTTTGCTGTTATAAAGATGATAGGTATTTTTTTATCCTTTATTCTGATACTTTTTGCTAATGAAAAACCATCTAGTCTTGGCATCATAACATCCAGTAAACATAAATCAAACGAATGATCTTGAAATATTTTTAAAGCTATTTCACCATCTCTGCAAAGTTTTATAATAAATCCTTCAGCTTCTAAATAATCAACCAAAAGTGATCCTAAATTCAGATCATCTTCTGCAAGTAATATTTTGAATTTAGTTTTAGACATTTGCTAATGTAATTGTAAATGACGTCCCTTTCCCTTTTTCACTATGAAGCATTATTGTTCCTTCGTGCAGTTCAATAATTTTTTTAACATATGCTAAGCCAAGACCAAATCCTTTAACATCATGAACATCACCTGTCGGAATTCTGAAAAATTTGTCAAATACTTTATTTTGAAAATGGCTATCTATTCCAATGCCACTATCGGAAACTATAACTGTTAAATTAGGACCCGAATTATATGTTTGAATAGTTAATTCGGGTTTTTCCTTTGAATATTTAATTGCATTGTCTATCAAATTACAAATAGCATTTGTAAGATGTGTTTTGTCTCCCGCAACCGTATACTTTTCAGCATTTAGATTTAAAGAAATAGTTCCATTTTTGTTCTCAATCTGTATGCTTATATATTTTAAAGATTCTTTAATCAACTCATGAAAATCTATTTTAGTTTTTTGTAGTGGAATTTCTCCTCTTTCCAGTGCAGTCATACTTAAAACTTGCTCAACTTGAATTCGTAATTTCTCGTTTTCTTCAAGTATTATCTCTGAGTAATGTTTTATTTTATCATCCTGCTTGTTTGCAGAATCTTTAATAATCATTTTACTTGCTAATGCAATATTTGTTAAAGGCGTTTTAAATTCATGAGTCATATTATTCAAAAACTCTGTCGTGTGTTCTGAAATTAATTTTTCTTTCATAAGGGATAAAACTGTTCGCCAAAATAAAATGAGTACAAAAAGTATAAGTACAATGGAAGTAATAAATTGTGTTCCCATTTCAGCCAAGATAAATTGTTTTTTATCGGGAAAAATTAATTTTAATTTAAATCCATTTTCACCAGCTGTTTCTTCTGATGGTATGTTATAAATGTAATTAGTAAAACCATTTTTGGTTTTATCAATATCGGTTCTTGGCTTTAAAACTATATAAGAATAATCAACCTGAATTTTGTAAAAATTCATATAGTGGTTAAATAAGGAATCAATCTTATGAATTTCATTCCTTCCTAATTTTGCACTTGGTTCCGGGTTATTATCTTCATCAACACAAGCCCCAATTTTCATGCAGGTTTCTTTGTCGGAACTAATTGCTTCAGTTGTTCTGGAAAGAACCATATTGGCCTTTTCATTAAATAATTCTTCTTTAATTTTGGCTGTTTGAAAAATCCAATTTACTTGAATTATCATCACGATCAATAATGCAACAGAGGTAATAGCAATAAATATATTGGTTCGTTTTTTTTTCATTTGAGAAATACAAAAATAGACATTATCTTTCGTTTATTGTCTGCATTAACAAGTCAATAACAAGTCAATAACTACTGAGTAACAAGATTCTTTCACATCAAAGATAACTTTGTAGTATAAATTTTAAATACGACACTATGAAAAAAACAACTTTAATTTTACCGATAGCCTTATTTTTACAACTTTCAATTTTTGCTCAGGACGATACTAACAACAATAAATGGTATACAGAAGGAGTTTCGACGAATAATAATTTTACGCAAGAATTGTACTATGAAGTACGTGGGAATTATGCACATTCTATTATAAAAGAGAAATTAAATGAAGCTAAATTGATTAACGATATAATTCCCGGCTATCCGGAAAATTGGATTAACCAATATATTTCAGTTGAGATATTAGCCACCCGCAACGGGAATTCAATGAAAGCTAAAGGCCTAAATAAAGTCCTAAACCCTGAACAAAAGAATATTTTAAACTCAACCGAACTGGGTAATAAAATTGAAATAATCGTCAACTACAAATCCAAGAACCCGGCTACAGATAAGATTGAAAATTACATGATAAATTTCTCCGTGATGGTAATTCCTGAAATTGAAGCGGAATATGTTGGAGGGTACCAACAATTAGCAAAATATATAAAGGAAAACATTGTCAATAATATTACCGATAAAACACCTCAACAATATCAGTCAGGAGTTGTTTTATTCACTATTGACGAAAAAGGTGAAATAACAAATACTAGAATATCGAAATCTTCCGGTGATCTCAACACAGATAAATTTTTAATTAAGTCGGTGAATAAAATGCCTAAATGGAAGCCGGCAGAAAATTCACTTGGAATAAAAGTTAAACAGGAATTTCTATTTAGTTTTGGTAACCGGGGGTGTTAGTTAAAATAATCATTTTTAAAATATTCTAATTAATGTAAAGGTTAATTTCAATATTGAATAAATATTCTTTTTTATTGAAAAAATATTTAATAATAAATTAAGTATTAGTTTTACCTACTCTTTTAATATAAATAAGGTTTTATATTGAGAAAGTTATTTTGTTTTAATGATTTAAATTAATCAACATGAAACTCTTAATTATTGGTGGAACAGGCGGAACCGGAAGGGAACTCATTAAGCAGGCACTGGAATCTGGTCATATTGTTTGTGCTCTTATTCGTAATCCGAAAAACCTGAAAATAGAACATCCGAATTTAAAGATAATTGAAGGAAACGTTCTTGATTTTGATAAAGTAAAAATGTCTGTTTCCGGACAAGACGCTGTAATTTCATCCCTCGGACACAAAAGATTTTTTATCAAAACAACAATACTTTCTGAAGGGACTAAGAATATTATTCAGGCAATGGAACTTCAGAATGTGAAACGATTCATTTGCATCACTTCGCTTGGTATCAATAATAGTCGTTTTAAAATGGGTTTGTATTATACACTTTTTGTAATTCCTGTTATCATCTTTTTCTATTTTTGGGATAAATCTAAACAAGAGAAATTAATTCAAAACAGCAAGTTAGACTGGACAATTGTACGGCCCGGACAGCTTACAAATGGGAAAAAGCGAGGCAAATACAAACATGGTTTGAATGTTGGAAATTATATTCTCACTAAGATGATATCAAGAGCCGATGTAGCTCATTTTATATTAAGTCAGCTAAATGATAAAGCCTATGTACACCAAACGCCGGGCATTACTTATTAAATATTAAATTATAGATTGAGCTTAATAACCTGATTTACCCGTTTTACATATTCGAAACGAATTTTTATCCCAAAGTAGATTTATTTTTCAATGATTAACTTCACTTAATAAAAGGGTATATCTTTGCATTGTGAAAAATTTCTTTTTGCTAGTGCTCTGCGTTTTATCTGTATTGGGAATTGGTTTTTTGTCGGGTTTTGCTACAATGGAAAGTGTAAATGGCTGGTATATTACACTTGAAAAACCTTTTTTTAATCCACCCAATTATTTGTTTGGACCGGTATGGACAATATTATATTTTTTAATGGGAATAAGCATTTACCTCATCTTAAAATCGCCTGCATCAAAAGAGAAAAACAAAGCAATACTATTCTTCTGTCTTCAACTACTTCTGAATTTTTGCTGGAGTTTTATTTTCTTTTATTTTAAACTTTTGGGAATAGCTTTATTGGAAATTATAGTCTTGTGGATTTTTATTTTATTAATGATTATTCAATTCAAAAAAGTAAAACCTGTTTCTTATTATTTACAAATACCCTATTTAATTTGGGTTACCTTTGCTCTTGTATTAAATGCCTCTATCTTTTATCTAAATAGGTGATTAATTGTTATGAAAGATATAGTTATTGAGGTTAAAAATTTAAAGAAACGTTTCGGTGATTTTGAAGCTTTAAAAGATGTTAGCTTTACTGTGTACAAAGGTGATGTCTTCGGATTTTTAGGACCAAACGGATCAGGAAAAAGTACTACCATACGTTGTATGCTTTCATTAATTAAACCGGATAGCGGTAGCGTTTCGATTTTTGGACAGTCACTTTCTGAAAACAGAATAAGTATACTAACCAAAACAGGAAGTATAATTGAGAAACCCGATTTTTATAAATACCTGTCTGCAGAAAAGAACCTTGAAATATTTGCAAGAATTTCAGGTGCAGATTCTTCAAAAAAAGATATTTATAATATATTGGAATTTGTTGGTTTAAATGGACGTGAAAAAGATAAAGTAGCAGGATTTTCCCATGGAATGAAACAACGATTAGGAATTGCGCAAACTTTATTACATAATCCCGATTTAATAATTTTAGATGAACCTACAACGGGATTAGATCCTCAGGGAATTATTGATATTCGTAATTTAATATTACAATTGAAGAGCGAGGATAAGAAGACCGTTTTGCTTTCGTCGCACCAGCTTTCCGAAATAGAAATTATTGCAAATCGTATGGTTATAATCAACAATGGAAAATCTATTATCGAAGGTGAAGTATCGCAATTGTTAAATGCTGAAGAATTGATTGTGAATATTGAAGTAAATAATTTGCAAATCGCAGAAAATATAATAAGAAATGAATTTAAAAATATTCAAATAGTATCCGGCGTTGTAAATCACCTGCAATTATATATTAATAAAACTCAAGTCCCGGCTCTCAATAAAGCACTGGTTCAAAATGGAGTGGAAGTTTATTCTATTGAATCAAAACGGAAACTCGAGGATTATTTTATTAAAATTATTAATAATTAATTAGCGATGCTGTTAAAAAGTACCTATAATGAATTTATAAAAATATCAGCTAAACCGCGAAGCTATCTGGGTCTCGGCGCTATAACTATTTTAGTAGGTGTAATATTATTTGCATTAAAGGCTGATGGATTATCTTTTATTTCATTTGTGACTTCATCGTTTGAACAAACTCTTTTATTTGAAGGAAATATTCTCAATGGAAACCTTGTAGCTTTCATTGTTTTGCAGATGCTGGTTATTCACATTCCTTTATTAGTTGCATTGGTAACCGGCGATTTGGTTTCAGGAGAAGGCGCAAGCGGTACTATTCGGATGTTAGCAACAAAACCGATTTCGCGTACGAATTTACTATTGTCTAAATTTATTGCAGGAGGTGCTTATACTTTTTTGATTATACTTTGGCTTGGAATTATGTCTGTATTATTTGGAAAATTATTATTCGGCTCCGGCGATTTAATGGTTTTAAATAGTGATGGTTTGGTTATCTTACAGATGGATGATATTAGTTGGAGATTTTTTTCCGGATTTGCAGTCGCTTTTCTTGCTTTATTAACCGTATCATCGCTTTCTATTTGTTTATCTTGCTTTACAGATAATTCAATTGGCCCAATAGTGATTACAATGGCTGTTATTATTTTATTTACTATTATAGGAACTTTGGACGTAAAAATATTTGACAACGTACGTCCATATTTATTTACTACTCACATGGCCTCCTGGCGCAGCTTTTTTGAAGATCCGGTTCCGAAGAATGAAATTTTAAAATCAATAATTATACTTTTAACACACAATGTTGTTTTAATAACTATCTCATTGTATAAATTCAATAAAAAAGATATAATCTCTTAATGAATAAAATCTTTAGAATATTAATATTATTGATTATGCCTCTGAATTTATTTTCTCAGGATGCTTCGCAAAGTATTGCAGAACTTATGGCAAAGATGAATAGAATAACTGATTACTCGGCGGATGCTGTTATCAAGTCTGATATTCCTCTTATTAAAATTCTTGCAGTAAGAGCAACCATTTATTTTAAGCAAAAAGATAAGTTCCGAATTGTTTCAAAAGGAATTGCAATTTTACCAAAGCAGGGTTTTGTAGATATTTCAAAATTGCTCTCCAATATGAATGAATATACTTCAATGATCGCAGGATATGATAATGTTTCAAATATTAAAGCCCAGATAATTACCATTTTTCCTGTGAATGATACTAGCGATTTGATACTCGCAAAACTGTGGGTTAACACGGATAGAGATATTATTTTGAAATCACAAATCACAACGCGAAGCAGCGGAACGGTAACTATAGAGTATTCTTATAAAACGCAAAATGAATTTGGCTTGCCGGATAGCATGGTTTTTATTGTAGATGTCAAAAAATTTAAAATTCCGAAAGGCGTTGCTACTGACATCAACCGAAGTTCCTCCGTTGATGAATTAAAAAAAACTGCTAAAACCGGAAGAATATTTATTAATCTTACCAATTATAAAATTAATAAAGGCATCAGTGATGATGTCTTCATAAAAAAGTAATTCAAGAAATAAAATCATGAGTAAACTGAATTAATAAATTTAAGCTAACTTTATTTTATTATTTGGTTTTAAAAAGTAATTGAAAAAATTTAATGTTTTATATTTGTAATTTCTTAATCTAAAATGAATCCAAAAATTGGTTCTATTATTGCTTTTTTAGTGGCCGTGGCCGGAGTTCTTTTTCTTTTTTATAGAAATTATATTTTTTCATTTAATCCTGTAACAATTTTTATCCAGGTATTTTCAATGGGCCTCATGATATGGGCACGTTTTACTTTTGGCATAAGGAGTTTTCATGCTGCTGCAAATACCACCCGGGGAGAATTAGTGACGAATGGACCCTATCGCTGGCTCAGGCATCCGATTTATGCTTCCCTGATTTATTTTTTTAGCGCTTCAGTGATAGCATATCCATTTCTTGAAACAGTAATTGGCTTTGTTATGATTAGCGTCGGCCTCTTTGTTCGAATGATATTAGAAGAGAAATATTTGAATGAAAGATATAAAGAGTATACTGAGTATTCTAAAAACACTAAAAGAGTAATTCCATATTTATTTTAAATATATTGAAGAATTGAAATTGTTAAATAAAATTTCTAAATTAATTTAAATATGAAAATAGTTAATAAAATGATGATCACAGTAAGTGTATCTATTCAAGCTCCAATTGAGAAAGTTTGGGAACATTGGAATGAACCAAAGTATATTACTCAATGGTATAATGCATCTGATGATTGGCATGCTCCATTTGCTGAAAATGATTTAAAAGTCGGCGGTAAATTTAAAATAAAAATGGCCGCTAAAGACGGGAGCGCTGCTTTCGATTTTGAAGGTACTTATACCTCAATTGTAAAAAGTAAGCAAATTGAATACGCAATCATTGACGGTAGAAAGGTGATTGTAAAATTCTATGTCAAGAATAATGAAACAGTGGTCGAAGAAACTTTTGACCCCGAAGAAATTAATTCAATTGAATTGCAAAGAGGTGGCTGGCAGGCAATTCTAAATAATTTTAAAAGTCACGTTAAAAAAAGTAAGTAACAATTATTTTAGGTTTACTATTATTAAAATTATATCAGGAATTTTTACTTAATCCCCGCTGCCTATTCGCTGTAATTCTGATTCACTACCAACTGTTCGCTGACGTAATCCTTTCATTTGTTTATTTCCAAATCTCCAGGTAAGTGAAGCACGAAACTGTTGACTCTCCCAATTTCCATGTGCACGTATAATTATTCCTGCATAAACATTACGACTGTCCCATGGAGCAGTTTTGAAAACATCTGTCAATGTAAGTTTCAATGTAGCTTGATCACGGAATAATTTCTTTTGTAAGCCAAGATCTAATGAACCGGATGGCTTACTAACATAAGCACCTCCCCAAACACCCCCTGAATTATACCATCCGGAAATTTCCAATGAATAATTGAAAGGTAGTTTTAAAGTATTTTGTCCGTAAAAATTAAAAGTTGTAATTGACGTATTAATAGTTTTATTCCCTCCAAAATCTGCTTTGTAAGCCTGATTAACCACACCCATATTAAAATAAATACTGTACCATTTATATGGTTGAAGAGACGAACTTATATTCAGACTTAAAACATCTTCTGTTGCCAGGTTCTTTGAAGTTAAATAGCTTTTCCCGCCGGGAATTGTATCAGTAATTTGTGCAAAGAAATCTGTTGTATGGCTATATCCAACACTTGTAGTTGTAGCATATTTATAGGTATGCGACAATTCTACTTTTTGAGAGTATTGTGGGTTTAGAAATGGATTTCCTTTTCGAAAACTGAGTTCATCAAGTTTAAATTCAAATGGATTTAATTCCTGGTAATTAGGTCTGTCGATACGTCTGCTATAAATTAATGCAAATGCATTGTTTTTATTCGCATTGTAAGTAACTCCACCACTTGGGAAGAAATCAACGTAATTTCTTTTAACGTTTCTATTTTTTGTTGAATCAGCAACATTTTTTAAATCGCCTTCGCTTGACGTATTTTCAATTCGAACACCTGCCTGAAAATCGAATTTATTAATCGTCCGCTCGAAATTAAAATACCCTGCATAAACATTTTCAGTGTAAACAAAATTATTGCTTTTATTATTGTCAAGGTTTTCATCACTGCCAAAAATGTTGTAGTAATTGAAAGTGTTATCGGTATTAACAAAGGAAAGTTTATATCCGGCACTTAATTTACCTTTCAGAAAATTTTGTGAGTAATCTGATTTAAAAGTATAAATATTTATTTTCGTTAATGTGATGAATCGATTATAGCTTGAAGAAAGTATTGTACTATAATCCGGTAATGTATAGATATTGGGTTGGTAGTTGTTGCGGTTTCCGTCATACAAACCTAAATCAAAATCAGTTGTAAGATCATGACCTAATGAATCTTTGTAATGATGGTTAATATTAAAATTGATACTATTTGTACTTCCATCTATAACCTGATCTGATTTAAGTATACTGTCAGTTTTTTGAGTTTCAAAGTTATGGATGATATTTCTGCTGGTATTTGAACCATTGATATCATTGTAATTTCCATTCGCCATTATACCGATTGTATTTTTTTTATTGATGGTATAATCTGCACCTGCTTTATAATTATGATTCAATCCCCAACGATTGAAAATAGAAGAGGCATCAAAAATATAAGGAGCTTGTTCCCTGTATAAATAAAATTCATGTTGGCGTTTACCCCAATTGTTGCTATAATTTCCAAAAACACTTAATTTTTCTGTGCGATTGTTAAGTGATATTGCTGTATTGTATTTAGAAAAATTTCCCAACGCATAACCCAAAGTAACGGAGCCATTTGTACCAAAGTTTTTGTTTTTCTTTAATTTGATATTTATTATTCCTGCAGTTCCCTGTGCTTCGTATTTTGATGAAGGATTTGATATAAGTTCTATCGATTCTACATCTACACTTTGAATGGATTTAAGATAATCGCCTAATTCTTCCTGCGAAAGACGTGTATCTTTACCATCTATCTGAATAAGAACTCCACCACGCCCTTTAAGAGTTACGTTGTCATTATTATCCACAACTACTCCCGGTGCTTTTTGTAATAACTCATAGGCTGTGCTTCCTGTAGAGTTAATACTGTTCTCTACGTTGAATACGGTTTTGTCGGCACGTACTTCAATGAGTGGTTTAATTCCTGTTACAGTAGCTTCTTTTAAAGCAACTCCTGAAGTAGACATCTTTATCGTCGAAAAATCTTTTTTAGTTGTGCCATCAAATGAAAATACTTCTCCTTTATAGGTATTAAATCCCAGCAATGATATTTTAAGAAAATAATTACCAGCTTTAATATTTTCGAAAGTAAATTGGCCTTTTTCATCTGCAACATTTACTTTGTCAAGTAATGAATCACTTGCATTACGAAGTTCCGTTATTGCTCCGGTTAGAGGTTCATTATTAATATCCGTTAATTTTCCGGAAATAATCCCTTGCTGACTAAATAGATTTGTTTGAACAAACAAAAGCGGAATTAAAAATAAAAATTTAAAGAGGGTGAATTTAGAATTCATGGCAGTGAAATTTTGCACGAAGAAAGAAAATAATCATGTATATTTTGTTTAAGACTATGTTAAATTATATTATATCTCCTATATAAACCAAATAAATCAACCAAATTTTTAGTAATTCTAAAAACCTTTATTTAAAACCAATTTTTAGCTCTATAAAGGATTGAAAATGTTATTTCTTAGAAATTTCTAATTGAGCCCAAAGCTTGTAAGGGCTAAAGTGCTCTGTTTTTGCTTGAATTTTTTAAAGATGAAAATCAG
Organism: Bacteroidota bacterium; assembly: GCA_031417555.1. Classification (GTDB taxonomy): domain Bacteria; phylum Bacteroidota; class Bacteroidia; order AKYH767-A; family 2013-40CM-41-45; genus JADKIH01. Next base: position 3,393 of record JANOVV010000027.1, on the reverse strand, counting down.
ATGTTCTAAAAACATCAAGTAATAATTAAGGCTTTTTATTAAAGAAGCTTGAAAAAAGGTGTATTTGAAAGTGTAAAGATCTGAATTTAAAAATTAATATCCCAGAACAGATTCCATAGCTTTTTTAACTTTTTCTGCATTGGGCACCATTCTTTCTTCAAGGACAGAATTTAATGGGATTGCAGGTAAATTTTCTGAGCCGATGACTTGCACGGGTGCATCCAGATTTTCAAAACACTTTTCGGAAATTAAACCTGCCAGTGATTGTGCAAAAGAATTGTTCACAGGTTCTTCCGTAACTATTAAACAACGTCCGTGCTTTTTTACGGATGATAATATTGCTTCTTCATCAATGGGAACCAATGTTCTTAAATCTATTATCTCTATTCTTCCCGGAAATTCTTTAGCAGCATTCTTCGCCCAGTAAACGCCCATACCATAAGTGATCACCGATAACACCGATGTTGATGAAATCATTTTTTGATCGCTCTCTAAAACAATTCTGGCTTTGCCAAACGGGATTATATAATCCTCGTCTGGTTCTATTGTTTTTGCTTCTTCTGTTCCTTTTATTTTAGACCAGTACAAACCTTTATGCTCAAGTATTATACAAGGATTTGGATCATAGTATGCTGATTTAATCAATCCTTTCAAATCAGCGCCGGTTGAAGGATAGGCAATTTTAATTCCGCGGATGTTCGTTAAAACACTTTCCACACTCGAAGAATGATATGGACCACCATTACCATAAGCACCTATTGGTACACGAATGATACAGCTAACAGGCCACTTACCATTGCTTAGATAATACGAGCGACTCACTTCGGTAAATAATTGATTCAATCCCGGCCAGATGTAATCGGCAAACTGTACTTCTACAATCGGTTTCAATCCGGCTGCGCTCATTCCTACTGTGCTTCCAATTATAAATGCTTCTTGTATCGGTGTATTGAATACGCGATCGTCTCCAAATTTTTCGGCCAAAGTTGCGGCTTCACGGAATACTCCACCAAGTCGGCCTCCAACATCTTGTCCGTAAAGTAAACACTCTTTATGTTTTTTCATCAGCTCCTGCACAGCGAAAAGTGCGCAGTCAACCATTAATGTTTTTTCTTTTCCTGCCGGCTCTCTTTGTCCTTTTTCTTCTGTTACAAGAGTAGGAGCGAAGTCGTATTTAAATAAATCTTCAGGAGCCGGATCATCGGCACGCAACGCTTTTTCGAAATCGGCACGGACCGTTATCAATGAACGGTCCCACGCTGATGCTAATTCTTTTTCGTCAAATCCTAAATCATTTAATGCAGCTTTGAATTTAGGAAGCGGATCTCTTTTTATGTGACTTTCTAAATCATCACGATACCATTCACGGCGAACACCACTGGTATGATGTCCAAGCAATGGAACTTTGGCATGTATCATGAATGGTCTTCGTTCTGTACGGATAAGATGAATGACTTCACGTATTGTTTCATACGAAGCAAAAAAATCTGTTCCATCGATAGAACGAACTTCCATTCCTTTAAATCCTTTGGCATATTCTGCCGCATCCATAGCCCGCACTTCTTTCGCACTCGCAGAAATATCCCAATCATTATCCTGAATTAAATAAAGTATTGGCATTTTCTTCAACACAGCCATTTGAAAAGCTTCTGCAACTTCACCTTCTGTAACGGACCCATCACCCATGGAACAAACAACAACAGGTTTGTCAATTAATTTTTCATCGGCCAGTCCAATTTTTTCTTTGTATTGAATTCCCATGGCTATACCTGTAGTCGGAATTGCCTGCATGCCTGTAGCTGAAGATTGATGAGGAATTTTTGGTTTATCATCACGGTTTAATGCCGGGTGACAATAATATGTTCTCCCTCCTGAAAAAGGATCGTCGCGCTTAGCTAATAATTGTAGCATTAATTCGTATGGCGTAATTCCAATACCGAGTAAAATACTATCATCACGATAATAAGCGGAAAGAAAATCCTGTGGTTTTAATTGAAGTCCCAATGCAAGCTGCACCGCTTCATGTCCGCGTGAAGTTGCATGAACATATTTCTGTGTGATCTGAGATTTCTCTTCGAAAAGATCCGACATGGCACGGGCCGTGCACATGAGCTCGTAAGCTTTTGTCAGGGCTTCTTTATTGAGGGAGTTTTTCTTCGGTGCTTGGGTTTGCATGGGGTAAACTTAATGAAAAATTTCACGCAGAGAAAACAAAGATACGCAGGGGATATTTTTATTTAAAATAGTGTTAGTGTTTGTCTCAGTCTCAGTCTGAAGTTAAAGCCTTCCAGACTCGAACTTCGGACTCAGACTGAATTTTCAAACCACTCCCTCTTTCATCCTCTCCGTATTCTCCGCCAATTGCAAGGCATCAATCATTTCCTGAATATCACCATCGATAAATGTCTGCAAATTATACATTGTTAATCCAATGCGGTGATCTGTGATTCGACTCTGTGGGTAATTGTATGTGCGGATTTTAGCTGAACGGTCTCCTGTTGATACCATTGTTTTTATTTTCTTCGAACGTTCTTCCAGACGCTTATTAAATTCAACTTCATAAATACGTGATCGAAGAACAGCGAGTGCTTTATCGTAATTCTTAAGTTGAGATTTCTGATCCTGGCATTGTGCAACAATTCCTGTTGGAAGATGTGTCAATCGAACAGCAGAGTATGTTGTATTTACCGATTGTCCACCGGGACCAGATGAACAGAAGAGATCTTTTCGAATTTCATTGGGTTTTATGTCAACATCAAGTTCGTCGGCTTCAGGTAATACGACAACCGTTGCAGCTGAAGTATGAACTCGCCCTTGTGTCTCTGTTTGTGGTACACGCTGAACACGATGCACACCACTTTCATATTTAAGAACACCATAAGCTCCATCGCTGTTTACTTCAAAAATAATTTCTTTGTAACCACCCGATGTTCCCGGTGTGAAATCTACGAGATCAACTTTAAAACCCCTGCGCTCGCAAAATTTTGAATACATGCGGTAAAGTTCGCCGGCAAAAATACTTGCTTCATCGCCACCGGTTCCGGCGCGGATTTCCATGATTACATTTTTAGCATCTTCCGGATCAGTCGGTATAAGTAAAATCCTCACTTCTTCTTCAAGCTTTTCTATTTTCGAATTTAATTCATCAACTTCAATCCTTGCCATCTCTTTAAACTCATTGTCCTTTTCATTGTTTAAAACATTGCGTGCATTTTCTAAATTACTGCTAAGCATACTATATTCATGATATTTTTCCACAACAGCTTTCATCTCTTTGTATTCACGACTCAACTGCGTATAACGCTTCATATCTTTTGTCGATTCCGATGAACTGAGTTCTCTCTCCACATCATCGAATCGGTTTTTTATTGCTTCTAGTTTGTCAAGTAACAT